>DAIDBD010000018.1 GCA_027310305.1 Herminiimonas sp. | reverse complement strand
CCGTCCATAACGATCAGCACGCGTCGTTGCCGGGGATTCAAGCCAAAGCCGCGCCGTGCAACTTCATCATGTCCCTTCGCAGTTTTGGTAAATACGCTGTGTGTCGGATGCGGTGTGGATATTTGCATGGAAGTACTCTTGGAGGTTTCGAGTACTTCAAACATAAAGGAATAATGTGACGCCGGTATTTCAAAAAGGAAATTAATTAAAGAGTTTCCATAATTATTGCCCCGTGGCAGGTCCGGTTAATACAGATTGAGATGCCGGTATTCGAGGAAACCGGCATTTCATGGGCGTTGTGCCCGCTCCTGCGATGCCAAAATGCCTGTTGGCATTAACCAATTGAATTTATTTGATCTTTAACCGAGCATTAAAAATTTCTATTGGAAAATAATATTTTCATGAATAAATTTTCCAATTGGAAACAAAAATTAACCATGCACAATATATTTGATATTTGGCAATTCATAAAATATACTCAGCCGCTGGTTACAAATTGTTACACGGAAATCGAGTCGGCGGAATATGGAAGAAGAATGGAAGAAGAACGGTTGTTACCTTCGGAAGTTGTGTGGGCTCTGGGTTCCCTCTGCGCACTGCATCGTCGTCCGTTCGATGCAGCGCTGGTGCTGAAGCAGTTCCCGCCGCCGTACAGCGCAGAGAGCCTGATCAGTGCTGCGCGCGGTCTCGGCTTCAAAGTAAAGGAAACAACCGCCGGCATCTCTGCGATTTCCGGCCTGCCCCATCCTCTATTAATCCAGCTACGCAAATCCGCAGACGTGGAGCAGGCCGAACCGGCGGCTTCGTTCGGACTGCTGCTTCAATGCGACGATGCAGAGGCGCTCTACTGCCCTGCGGGCACCGATGAACCCGTGAAGATCGATCTGGCGGCGCTCGCCGATCTGTTCACCGGCCGGGTGCTGCTGATTCATCCCGAAGTGGACGCGGCGACCGACCCGGATTCCGCCGCAGGGCCACAAACGTTCGGCTTCCGCTGGTTCATTCCGGAACTGCTGAAACACAAAAAGGTATGGCATGAAGTGCTTGGCGCAAGCCTGGTGATGCAACTGCTTGCGCTGGGCCTGCCGCTGTTCACTCAGGCGATTATCGACAAGGTCGTGGTGCACCGTACCGAAAGCACGCTGATCGCGTTAAGCATCGGGATGGCGGTCTTCATGCTGTTTACCGCGTTGCTGACTTGGGTGAGGCAATACCTGGTACTGCACACCGGAAACCGGGTCGACGCGGTGCTCGGCGCCGGCGTATTCGAACATCTGTTCAAGCTTCCTCCGCGCTACTTTCAACATCGTCCTACCGGCGTGGTCGCCGCGCGCTTGCATGGCGTTGAAACCATACGCGAATTCGTCGCATCGGCGGCAGTAACCTTGATCCTCGATATTCCGTTCCTGCTGATTTGCGTCGCAGTCATGTTTTACTATTCGGTTCCCTTGACGCTGATCGTGCTGGGCATTTTGAGCGTGATCGGCATCATGTCGGCGCTGGTGGCGCCGATCTTCCAGAGTCGCCTTAACGAACAATTTCTGCTCGGCGCGCGCAACCAGGCCTTTGTCACCGAATACATCGCCGGATTCGAAACCGTCAAGAGTCTCCAGTTCGAACCGCAGCTCAAGAATAAATACAACGGCTATCTCGCGACCTACCTGCAATCCGGATTCAAGACCAAGCAAATCGCCAATACTTACAACGTGATCGCCTCGACGCTTGAGCAGTTGATGACGCTGCTTGTGCTTGTCGTGGGCGCATGGATCGTCATGCATCCGGATGAACTGGCGATCGCCGCCGGCAGCGGCAGCGTGTTCACCGTCGGCATGCTGGTGGCCTTTCAAATGTTTGCCGGCAAGATCAGCCAGCCGATGCTGCGCATCGTCGGGCTGTGGCAGCAATTCCAGCAAGCCAGCCTGTCGGTGCAACGCCTGGGCGACCTGATGAACGCACCGGCCGAGCCTTACAGCCTGGCGCCGAGCCGTCAAGGCACCGGCAGCGGACGCATCGAAATCAATGAGGTCGGCTTCCGCTATGCCGAGGATTTGCCTTTGCTTTACAAGGACCTCAGCCTGACGATCGAACCCGGCAAGACGGTCGCCATCATGGGGCCCAGCGGCGTCGGCAAGTCGACGCTTGCGAAGCTGCTGCTAGGTTTTTACTGGCCCACCAATGGGCAGATCAAGATAGACGGCATCGACGTCCGGCACTTCAGCGCCAATGAACTGCGCGCTTATTTTGGCGTGGTCCCCCAGGAAACCGTGCTCTTCAGCGGCACCATTTACGACAATCTCTGCATGGCCAATCCGCATGCCAGCTTCGACCAAGTGGTCCAGGCCTGCAAGATGGCCGAGATACACACCAGCATCGAAGCGCTGCCGAAAGGCTACCAGACCCAGATCGGCGAACGCGGCGCGGGATTGTCCGGCGGCCAGCGCCAGCGCCTGGCGATTGCGCGTGCGCTGCTCAAGCGGCCGAAGATATTGATTTTCGATGAAGCCACCAGTGCGCTGGACGCCGAAACCGCCGAGTCGTTTGCCAAAACCGTCAATGCGCTGAAGGGCAAGGTGACGATGCTGTTCATCACGCATGCGATGCCCAAGACGTTGCGCATCGATGAAGTCATTCACATGACCAAGGAAGGCGCGCGACAAGTAAAGGCGGTCGCCACAGCAGCCAAGAGTACCAACACCGAATCCACAGTTTCCCCCCACACCTTTCATCCAGGAGCTTAAATGTTTACAACATCCGTACACCGCATTTCATTGATCACATTACTGGCAGCCGCGACACTTCTCGCCGGCTGCGCCACCAGCAGCGGCCCGAAGTTCAGCGGGCTTGAGCAGGTGCAGCAAGGCAAGGCCAGCGTCTACGTGTATCGCACCGGCGCCTTGTTTGCCTCCGGTCAGGCGTTCACCATCAACCTGGACGGCAAGCCGGCGGGTCAACTCTACAACGCATCGTATCTGCAACTGCCGATGGAACCCGGCAAACATGCGCTGGAAGTCGCACCCGGCGGTTTCGGGAAGGTTTCCAAACTCGACATCACTGCCGAACCGGGCAAGACATCCTTCTATCAATACGATTTTGCGACAGGGTTGCTCGGCAATGCTTTCTTCATCGGTTCCTCGATAGAGCCGCGCGATCAGGCCAAGGCGCTGGCCGATCTCAAAGAGCTCCAGCGCTCAGAATAAATCCAAAAACATGACAATTCGCTTCGCAACCATCCACGACGTACCTGCTCTCGTCGAACTGGGCCGCCGCATGCACGCGATCACGCGTTTCCGCGATCAGCCCTATAACGCCGAGAAGGTCGCAAAAACATTCAGCGAGCTGATCCAGCGCGGCCAGGGCAAGTACGTGTACCTGGTCGCGGAAGACACCGGGGACCGTATCGTGGGCGGGCTGATCGGCGTGCTTGAACAGCAGATATTTTCTGATCAACTGGTGGCGAGCGTCATGCACTATGACGTTCTGCCCGAGGCGCGCATGGGCGGTTACGCGGTGCGATTGCTCAAGGCGTTCGAGCAATGGGTGAAAAACCGCGGAGTCGTTGAGATCAACTTCGGCATCAACAGCGGCGCCGAATTTGAAGCGGTCGGTCGATTCGCGCAAAAAATGGGGTACGCCAAGGTCGGCGAAAATTTCGTGCTGAGCCTGACATGAAGTCGATCGGAAGTTTGGTCATCCGATTTATCGGCGCAAGCGCGTTGGTGGCAGCCGCGCTGCTTGCCGGCTGCGCGGCGCCCGGCCCGGCATTCAGCGGGTGGGAAACGCCGCCGGCCGGCAAGGCGATGCTCTATGTATATCGCACTCTCAATTTCCAGCCCGACATGGTGTACACCGTCAAGATCGATGGCGCAGAGGCCGGTCCGGTGCATCACGACGGCTATCTGGCATTGCCCATCTCGCCGGGGGCGCACGTGGTCCAGGTATTCGAAGCAACGTATCTGGCGCCGGCAACCGCACCCTTGACCGTGAACTTTGAAGCCGGAAAAATCTATCCGATCCAGTACGACACGTCCGGCGTGGGATTCAACTACAGCGGCTACAACCTGACGCCGCTGATGTACGGCAGGCGCAAGATCGTGCTGCGCAGCATGGAGCAGGCATTGCCGGTCTTGCGAACGTTGCATCGGTCAACCAATTAACCGAAATGTTTTGAAACAGTCGATTAAAAATATTTTCTCTTGAAGGATGATCATGAAATCAAAAAATACGGCAGCGTTCGCTGCATTGACGGCGATAGCGGTACTGGCGCTGGCCGGTTGCGGCGGAGGCGGCAGCAATAGCGGATCGTCCAACTCGGCACCTGTGGCGCCCACCGCAACGACGTTGGCAGGCACCAACGGCGACATGAGCAAGTATCTTGGCAGTTGGGTGTCCAATTGCGGGATAGTGGTTAGCGGCGGAGGTGCTACGACCAGTGTTGTGAATTCGTTTGTTTTCAATGCTGTCAATGGCGATACGGTAACGGGTACGGCGACCGTCTCTGAATACACATCATTCAACTGTACTGGAACAAGAACGCAGTCAATGAACGGGATCGCGATCAAGTACCTCGCCAATGTTGCTGCACTGGGTACCGGCTATACCGGTTTCGCCGACAGGGTGGCCTTGGGTACAACCGCAGCGAATGCAACGCTTGCCACGAGTTTCGGTTTTCGGCAAAATTTCACAAAATTTCAGATTGCCAGTACGAGCGACACGTTCTCCACGTTGAATTTGACGTACACGAAATTTTGAGTGGCAGTGAGTATGCCGATGGAGTGGCAGCAGTATCGCTGCGCTTGACCGACAACGCTTACGGTTGTCAGCCAATGCGAAACAATAAGTCAGTACTGGCAATGATGCATTCGATGTCGCTCGAAAAAAGAAAAACGCGCTTACAGTACTGGTCTCATCAATTAAGCAAATCAAAGGAAAATACAGCATGAAACGGCTTGTTCGGGTAGCAACCTTTCTGGCTCTTTTTACGTCGTTTGTAACCGGATGCGTCACCACAAGCGTAACCGGCCAAAGACTCTCTGAGGTGGCGAATCCGATTGAAAAGTTGGGCATTCTTATCGTCGAAGGAAAATTTGGTACAACCCCGAATGTGGGAAACATAACGTACTTGAATTTAATGGCACGGCTCCCTAAGCGGATGCCACTCGTTTTTTCCGCCAATCATATTGAAAACAAGGTTGCGCTCGTTGGCTCGAATCAAAAGATAGAGATGAAAAACGAGTTTGCGGATGAGAAGTCGTTTCCTTATGTCTTGATAATCGTGCCAAGTAAAGCAAGTTTTTATGCGCGAACCGATAACGTAGTAATCGAAATGATTACTACGATGGTTGATCGGAAGACCGGTAAGAGCATTTGGAAAGGCGGCATTACGTTCCACAAAACCGGCCTTACTTCGGTAGACGATAAATCGGTTGACGAGTTTGCCAAACAATTGCTTGTGCAGCTCAACAAGAATGGCATGATCAAACTTAAAGCGGTGGAGCCGGTGATGCCGGTTTTATAAAAGCTGTTGAATGCGGATAGATGGCAATGGCGTGGTGCGCACCACGCCGGTTGTAGCAGTTAAATTCAGTTGCACAACTGTAGCGGAAAATGATGGAGGAAGAAAGTATGAAACAACTTACGCAAACTGCACGCTCGGCCTCGGAATTTGGATCAAACGTCTCGCTTATGTGTAGCGTGATTGTGGATTGAACCTCAATGGTGAGGAGTTTGATGTGGATAAAATGTTTAAAAAATTCGGATCTGCCTTGATGGCATGGCTTGTTGCGTTTATCTTCCAGATTGCGCTTACTTACATTTATCTTCCTTCGAAGAGCGATTTCAATAAAGTCGAGACAATAGCGGGTTTATACAGCTTTGACGGTGGGGCGGTGCGCACCGCTAGCACGACCAGAATTGGAAGACGCGTTGTGTTCTGTGGAGTAAGCGTTATGGGGCCAGAGAGTGCCTGCAAGTCCGCGTTGAAAAACGAAATGGTGACTGCGAAGCTGGTTGACCTGCCAACTGTATTTGGTCCGTCGCCGGTCGTGATCGAGGCCGCTATCGACGGCAAGGTGGTACTGCACTATACCGCTGAGGAGCAAATCAAATACTGGCGCTACTTGTCTGTGCTAAGTGCTATTTATTGGTCGTTCGCGATCGCTGTGGGGTTTTTCGCAATCCAGCAATTCATGAGAAACAACAAAGAAAAAAAGGGAACTAAAGGGGTCAGCATCGCTAAATTTTCATGAATGAATCATGCCGCACGGCCCACGCATCAAACTTGCCGATATACCTCAGCACCTTGTGCAACGAGGCGTCAATCGAGAGCCATGCTTCTTAATGGCGCATTATGGGAGGGACGATTCAAATCAAGTTTGGTGCAGACGGAAGATTATTTATTGCTGTGTCAGCGTTATATCGAACTCGACCCGGTACCGGCGGGCATGGTGAACGATCCGGCGCAGTATCGCTGGTCGAGTTACCGGCGCCATGCATTATTTGGTTGATAGAGACTCAATGAGCGATTTTTGGCTGGAAAACTGGATTAGAAAAATGAAGCAAAAGCTTCGACGCGAATTTCGCTGTGGATGGGCAGTTTTCGTACTTTGGTCGTTTGGCATGATCTTCTTTTTAACGGTAGTTTGTTAAAGCCGGCATAAAAGCTGCATGCGGTTTGGTCAGGAGGTATCTGCCATGACTGCACGCCGACCTTGTCCACCGGCCCCGAGCCCGCTGGAAGACTATGCCCGGCAATTCGATTGCCTGTTTCACT
>DAIDBD010000011.1 GCA_027310305.1 Herminiimonas sp. | reverse complement strand
CGCGCATTGTCCGCATTTTGTTTCACGGTCGACGTCAATTCTTCCATAGACGAGGCGGTTTCTTCCAAGGAACCGGCTTGCGATTCGGTGCGGGAAGAAAGATCGGCATTGCCGGCGGCGATTTCGCGTGCCGCGACATCCATGGTTTCGCTGCCGGTGCGGACCTGGCCGACCGTTCTGGACAGGCTCTCGTTCATGTCTTTTAACGACTGAAATAAATTGCCGACTTCATTCCTGGTCCGCACTTCGATTTTCTGGCTCAGGTCGCCGGCCGAAATGCGGCGGGCAACCTGTATTGCATCGGCCAGCGGCCGAACAAATCCGCGCACCAGCCAGATGCCCATGAAAACCGCGAAACCAATGCCGACCGCCATCGCAATGACCGACACGTTGCGCACGACGACGTAAAGCGCCTGCCCGCTCTCGAATTCGCCTTTTGCCGTTTTTGCCTGATGCTTGTACAGCGCATCGATTGCAGCCTGTACCTGTGCATAATGCTGCCGCATCGGCCCTTTCATGATGTCGGCGGCTTTGTCGGTGTCGAGCACGCGCAACGCAGACAGCACAGGTTTCAAACCTTCCGCCGCATACTTTTTGCGCGCATCGATAAACCGATTCGCCAACTGCTTTTCTTCCGGCGACAGATTGCTGGCCAGATAAGAATCCAGAATCGCGTTTTCTTCCTGTACTCTTTTATCGATTTGATCGATCTCGGCGGCGATCGTGCTCATCGAGCTATACATCGATTCGGCCATTGCGATCCGGGTGGCATCCATGAATTTCGCGACGAGATTGAGGCGGCCCATCGGCAGTACGCGGTCTTCATACAGGCTGCGCAGCGACCCGTTGGCGGTATTCAGGCTTGCCAGGCCGATGCTGCCGATGCCGATCAAAAGCAAGGACAGGAAACCGATCACCAATGCCAGGCGTGACTTGATTGTGAGATTCTTCATCATTGCCGTTCCCTTGCGAAACTGCTTTGTTGCCTGAATGGTATTGGCTAAATAGCCATACGCCTTGCTGCATCTTTTCGGGAGTATCTGCTGTGTCCGCGATAGCCGTTGATGCAATGCAATCCGGAAACGATGAATTTAACGCACAGCGTGCGCCAATTCAAGCGCAAGCCGATTATGTTGTTCGCGCACGACGTCCTCTTCCATGGTTGTGCATTTTCCATCCCTGACCACGACGCGCCCATTGATGATGCTGCAGGCGACATTGGAAGGCGTGCAGAACACCAAGGCCGCAACCGGGTCGTGCAATGCGCCGGCAAAACCGATCTGATTCAAGTTGAACATCACGATATCGGCCGCCATGCCCGGTGCCAACGCGCCGATATCGTCGCGGTTCAACACCTTGGCGCCGCCCAGCGTTGCCAGTTCGAGCGCGCCACGCGCCGTCATCGCGTCCGGCCCGAAGCCGACGCGCTGCAACAGCATCGCCTGCCTTGCTTCGCCCAGCATGTGACCGGCATCGTTCGACGCAGATCCGTCCACGCCAAGCCCGACCGGCACGCCGGCATCGAGCATCTTGCGCACCGGCGCGATGCCGGATGCGAGCCGCATGTTGGAGCAGGGGCAATGTGCAACGCCGGTCTTGGTACGAGCGAACAACTGCACGCCGTGCTCGTCGAGTTGCACGCAATGCGCATGCCAGACGTCGTGCCCGACCCAACCGCAATCCTCCGCGTACTGTGCCGGCGTCATGTTGAATTTCTCGCGGCTGTACGCAATGTCGTTGGCGTTTTCCGCCAGATGCGTATGCAGCGACACGCGATGGTGGCGCGCCAGCGCCGCCGATTCGCGCATCAGGTCGCGCGATACGGAAAACGGCGAACAGGGCGCGACGACGATGCGTTGCATCGCGTAACGCCGGGCATCGTGCCAGGTCTCGATCAGGCGCTGCGTATCTTTCAGGATCGCTTGCTCGTCTTCCACTACGCAATCCGGCGGCAAGCCGCCTTTGGATTGCCCGACGCTCATCGAACCGCGTGCCGCATGAAACCGCATGCCGATTTTTTGCGCCGCTTCAATGCTATGGTCGAGCTTGCAGCCGTTCGGATAGATGTACAGGTGATCGCTGGTGGTGGTGCAGCCGGACAGCATCAATTCCGCCATCGCGGTCAGCGTCGACACATGCACCATTTCCGGCGTCAGATTGGCCCAGATCGGATACAGGTTGGTGAGCCAGTTGAACAGTTCGCCGTTCTGCGCGGACGGGATCACGCGCGTCAGGCTTTGGTACATGTGGTGGTGAGTATTGACCAGGCCGGGCATGACGACGTGATCGGTAGCGTCGATTATCTCATCGGCGCTGTGCGGCAACTCGGTACTGGCGCCGACCTGTTCGATCGCATTGCCGCGGATGAACACAGCGCCATCGGCTATCTCGCGGCGCATCGCATCCATTGTCACGAGGACACGCGCATTCCGGATCAAGAGGGTTTTACTCATACCGGTTTCCAGATACCACAAGCCCCGCAGGTGCGGGGCGCATTTTGGTCAATTTCATGTTTTGGTTTCGAAATGCCGTAAAAAATCGAGCAGGATTTGCGCGGACACTTCCGCATCGTCCGCCGTCATCGTCTCCAGCGGATTGTGGCTGATGCCGCCGTTGCCGCAGCGCGTAAACAACATCGCGACATCGGTGATCGCCGCGATCGCCATCGCATCATGGCCTGCGCCGGACGGCAATTCGAACGGCTGGACACCGGCACGCGCAGCAGCGGCCGCCAGCTGGCGCATCAGCCACGGCGCGCACGGCGCTGCCGGCGCTTTCATCACCGGGTCGAGTTTCCATTCGATGCAGCGCCTTGCGCAAATCGCTTCAATCTCTTTCAAGATATCGGTCACTGCCGCATCGCGCGTGGCGTCGTCGGCGGCGCGGATGTCGAGCGACAGGCGGCATGCGCCGGGAATCACGTTGACCGATCCGTTCGGCACCTGCAACTGGCCGACGGTGCCCACCAGCGACGACGCCTGGCCGCAACGCCGCTCGACCAGCAGCACGATCTCGGCTGCCGCCGCGGCGGCGTCCTTGCGCATCGTCATCGGCGTGGTGCCCGAGTGGCTGGCGACACCGGTCAGTTCAAGCAGATAGCGGCAGCTGCCGGCAATCGATGTCACGATGCCGACCGGCAGATTGCGCTGCAGCAGCACCGGACCTTGCTCGATATGCACCTCGACAAAACCGAGCAGGTCGGCCGGATTGCGCGCGATCGATGCGATTTTTTCAGTGTCGTGACCGGCGGCTTTCAATGCATCGCGCATCGTTACGCCATCGGCATCGACCTTGTCGAGCAATGCCATGTCGAAGCGGCCGGCGATCGCGTTGCTGCCCAGGAAAGTGCTCTTGAAGCGCACGCCTTCCTCTTCCGAAAAGCCTACGATTTCAAAATGGAAGGGCAGTCTTTCGCCGCGCTCATGCAGATATTTGACCACTGCGATCGGCAGCAGGATGCCTTCGCGGCCATCGTATTTGCCGCCGTTGCATACGGTGTCGTAATGCGAACCGGTCATCAGCGTTTTCGCATCCGGGCGATCGGACAGATAACGGCCGACCACATTGCCGACCGCATCGATATCGACCTGCATGCCGGCTTCGCGCATCCATGCCGCCAATTGATCTGCGGTGTTGCGGTGCGCGTCGGTCATGTAGGCGCAGGTGAGCGCATTCTCTTCATTGCTCCAGGCGCCGATCGTCTCGCTCCATGCCATGATCGTATTGCCGAACTGCGGCGTGTGGCCGAGCAAGTCGTTGAGCCGCAGTTCCGCGATGCGGCCGATCTGGCGCAGGTTTTCCGCCAGTTCATCATCGCGCTGGTTCTTCAACCGGCGCGTGAACGTGCTGATGATGGCCTGCCGTGTAAAACCTTTGCCGTCCGGTCCTTTCACCGCCAGGATGAACGGGAAGCCGAATTTTCCGTTGTAGGCGGCGTTGAGTTTTTGCAGTGCCGCGAATTCTTCCGCGCTGCAATTATTCAGCCCCGCCTTCGCTTGCTCGCCGGTCGATTCGCTGGTCAGTTCACCGGCGATCGCCGCCTTGCCTGCCAATTCCGGATGGGCGCGGATCAGGCCGAGCTGTTCATCTTGCGTGGCAGCGGCGACGATGCTCTGTAACGCCAGCTTCAACGCCGTGAGATTCGCAAACGGCCGCTGGGCTGCCGCGCGTTGCGGAATCCACGGCGAATGTTCATAAATGCCGTGCAGCGTGTCGACGAATGCCGCCGCGTCGCAGTGGTTCAAATGGTCGAGTGAGGTGGTCATCGGTTCGTGCCCGCTGTATGTTCAACTGAATAGGGATGCGTGGTGCGCCAGTGATCGGCGATGTCGATGCGGCGCGTGATCCACACCTTGTGGTGCGATTGCGCGTAGTCGAGAAAACGCGCCAACGCCGCCGCGCGTGCCGGCCGGCCGGCCAGGCGGCAGTGCAAGCCGATCGACAGCATTTTCGGACGGTTCAGGCCATCCCGGTCGCCTTCCAGATAGAGTTGATCGAACGCGTCTTTCAGGTAATCGAAGAATTGCGTGCCGGAGTTGAAGCCCTGCATCGCGGCAAATCGCATGTCGTTGGTGTCGAGCGCATAGGGCACGATCAGATGCGGCTGCACGCGATGCCGTCCATCCGCATCGGTGATGCGGACCGGTTCCCAGAACGGCAGGTCGTCGCCGTAGTAATCGGCGTCATAAGCGAAGCCGCCATGTTCGACCACCAGCCTGCGGGTATTCGGCGAGTCGCGCCCGGTGTACCAGCCTTGCGGCGCGGCGCCGGTCAGCTCCCGGATGATGTGCACCGCTTCGGCCATGTGCGCGCGCTCGGTCGCTTCATCGATCTGCTGATAACTGATCCAGCGCAGGCCGTGGCACGCGATTTCATGGCCGAGTTCGCGGAACGCGGCAACCGCGTCCGGATTGCGCTGCAATGCCATCGCGACGCCGAACACCGTCAATGGCAGATTGCGTTCCTCGAACAGGCGCAGCAGCCGCCACAGGCCGGCGCGCGAGCCGTATTCATAGATCGATTCCATCGACATGTGCCGCGCCTCGAACGCCTGCGCGCCGATGATTTCGGACAGGAAGGTTTCAGATGCCCGGTCGCCATGCAGCACGCAATTCTCGCCGCCTTCTTCGTAGTTCAGCACGAATTGCAGCGCGACCCGCGCGCCGCCCGGCCATTGCGCGTGCGGCGGCGTGCGGCCGTAGCCGATGAGGTTGCGGGGGTAGTTTTTGTAAGTATCGGTCACGCATCACCTGAAAGTGGGTGGACAAGGAACCGGCTCGAAAAATGCCGGCCATGAATGGGTTCTATATGCTGGATAGTATATTGACGGCATCGCAGCGGTATAAGATTTGGCTGATAAACGGGTTCACTGGATCGATATACGATATTGCGGGAAGAGTTGCGTGTCGATGGAGACACCCGAACGGGTGTAGCGGTATTCTTCCCCCCAACAATTAGCGGTAGTTTGTTAAATACGGAGATAGAGGTTGAAACCGTTGGTTTTGATGAGGGATTCCAGCAAAGCGGTGAGCTCTGGAGATGGGAGCTCGTCGGAGCATGCGCGCCAGCAGCGCATGAGCCATCCGATCGGCGTC
>DAIDBD010000074.1 GCA_027310305.1 Herminiimonas sp. | reverse complement strand
TGAACAAACAAAAGCGATGGATTTTTGCGTCAGGCTAGGCGCAAACCACAGCGATAGCTGGCCTATCGCGAGGATTTGCAACGACGCATGGCGCGAAAAGACGCGCTTTTGTGTTCGATTAATTGCGAAGCACACCACTAGGATGAGGGTAGAAAGCTTGCACTGGTATGCAGCCTGCTTATCCCCATCCCCTGCCTTCCCTCTTAAAAGGGGGGGGGGGGAGTTGTAATGCCAACACCTAATCAAGATCGATCACATGAAAAAAGTCCTCATCCTCGGCGTCAACGGTTTCATCGGCCACCATCTGTCCAAACGCATTCTGGAAACCACCGACTGGCATGTCTACGGCATGGACATGATGACAGACCGCATCACCGACATACTTGAAAACGATGCATACAAATCGCGGATGCATTTTTTCGAAGGCGACATCACGATCAACAAGGAATGGGTTGAGTACCACGTCAAGAAATGCGACGTGATCCTGCCGCTGGTAGCGATTGCAACGCCTTCGACTTACGTCAAGCAGCCGTTGCGCGTGTTCGAACTCGATTTCGAAGCCAACCTGCCGATCGTGCGGTCGGCGGCGAAATACAACAAGCATCTGGTGTTTCCATCCACGTCCGAAGTGTATGGCATGTGCCACGATGAAGAATTCGACCCGGAACAATCCGAACTGGTTTGCGGCCCGATCAACAAGCCGCGCTGGATTTACTCTTGCGCCAAGCAATTGATGGACCGCGTGATCTGGGGCTACGGGATGGAGGAAGGCTTGAACTTCACGCTGTTCCGCCCGTTCAACTGGATCGGCGCCGGCCTCGATTCGATCCATACGGCGAAAGAAGGCAGTTCGCGCGTGGTCACGCAATTTTTCGGGCATATCGTGCGCGGCGAAAACATTTCGCTGGTCGATGGCGGCCGGCAAAAACGCGCGTTCACCTATATCGACGACGGCATCGATGCGCTGATCAAGATCATTGCCAACAAGGACGGCGTCGCCAGCGGCAAGATCTACAACATCGGCAATCCGGTCAACAATTATTCGATCCGCGACCTGGCCGGCATGATGCTGACACTGGCGGCCGAATATCCGGAATATGCAGACTCCGCAAAGAACGTGAAGCTGATCGAAACCACGTCCGCCGCTTATTACGGCCAGGGTTATCAGGACGTGCAGAACCGCGTGCCGAAAATCACCAACACCTGCGAAGAATTGAGCTGGAATCCGACCACGTCGATGGCCGATACGCTGCGCAATATCTTCGATGCCTATCGCGGCCAGGTCGGCGAGGCAAAAGCATTGATGGATTGATGCCAGGTTTGATGCCTCTCCTTACCTTAAAAATCGACGTCGATACCTACCGCGGCACCCGTGAAGGCGTGCCGAATCTGGTGCGTCTGCTGCAACAGCACCGCGCCAATGCAAGCTTCCTGTTTTCGCTCGGGCCGGACCATACCGGCTGGGCATTGCGGCGTGCGTTTCGCCCCGGCTTTCTCCAGAAGGTATCACGCATGTCGGTGGTCGAACATTACGGGCTGAAGACGCTGATGTACGGCGTGCTGCTGCCGGCGCCGGATATCGGCAAGGATTGCGCCGCGACCATGCGCGCGGTGCAGGATGCCGGTTTCGAATGCGGCATTCACACCTGGGATCATGTGGTGTGGCATAACAACGTGCGCCATCGCGGCGCGGCCTGGACAAAAAAACGGATGCAGCAGTCATTCGACCGCTTCACCGATATTTTCGGCCGGGCGCCGCAGACACATGGCGCGGCAGGCTGGCAAATGAATGCGCATGCGTTTGCTCAACTGGACGCGTTCGGCATGGCGTATGCATCCGATGGGCGCGCGATGCTGACCGAGGCCGGAGCGCTGGCCGATGCATCGGCCGGTCCGCATCGATTGAGCGTATCTGGCAATATCCTGTCCTGCATCCAGTTGCCGACCACGTTGCCGACGCTGGACGAACTGCTCGGGCGAACCATCGACGGCGCTGTCGTCACGCCGTCAAATATTGCTGCCACGCTGCTGAATCTGACCGCAGCGCCGCGCGATCACGTATTCACATTGCACGCAGAGCTTGAAGGACAAAAACTTGCCCCCATCTTTAAACAATTGCTGAAAGGATGGCAGGCGCAAGGATACGATCTGGTATCGATGGCTGACCATTATCAAAAAGTAAAAAATGATTTGCTGCCAACATCGCCGGTAAGCTGGTCCGAATTGCCGGGACGTTCCGGTGCATTGATCGTTCAGCCGGTTCAGCCAGCCCGATCATTGTAAGCAGCCTCTTGCGCCGGGCGACCAAACCGGATCCGGACTTTCAAGCATTGGCAAGGCTGGCCGTTGCATGCCGTCTGCCGCAACCGTCGAAATAAATTGAATAACCGCATGCTCTTCGCCATAAGCGAATTGTTAACCAATGAATCAGGAGCTTACCGTGGTAGACAGCCCAGCCGCACTGCATGAGACAGTGCCCGATTTTTTCGCTGAAATGACGAACAACAAGACATTCAAACTGTCGGATTACAAAGGAAAAAATGTTGTGCTGTATTTTTACCCGAAAGACAACACTCCCGGGTGCACCACCGAAGGCATTCGGTTTCGTGAATGCTATCCGCAATTCCAGCAGACCAATACCGAAATCTTCGGCATCAGCCGCGACAGCATTCGCTCGCATGAAAGCTTCAAGGCGAAACTGGAAATGCCGTTCGAACTGATTTCGGATCCGGATGAAACGGTGTGCAACATGTTCGATGTAATGAAAATGAAAAATATGTACGGCAAGCAGGTTCGAGGTGTCGAACGATGCACGTTTGTCATTGACGGGTCGGGTAAATTGGTGAAAGAATGGCGTGGAGTGAAAGTGCCCGGGCATGTCGATGAAGTGCTCGAATTCATGAAGGCTATTGTTTAAATTCGCTCAACCCATTGAATTCAAAAAGAAAAATTTGCAAGAAGCCGTTTCTGGAAAAGGTATTCCGCCTTTCCCTTAAACGGCTTTTTGCATTTTTGAATTCACCCTTTCATTTCGCGCTCTTTTGCGCCGTTCTCCAACCGTTTTGCGCTGTTCCTTGTGGTAAAAATTTGCATAACCCAAACACTTTTAGATTGAGGTCCTGATGCCCCTGCCAAAATTGCCGACCAAACCTGCTGCATTGCTCTCTCCAAGTGAATACCCCAAGGCGGAAAAAGGCAAACCTGTCAAACCTTCCATCACATTGGTCGAATCAATACCGAAGAAAATCGAAGTGGCACCGGTAGCCCGTGCCAAAACCGTTGAAAAAGCACCTGCGGAAAAGCCGCGCAACATCAAGCAACCCAAAGCCGATACGCGCATTAAATCGAGTACCAGCCGTACCGCCGACAAATTGGGCATGACCAAGCTTTTCGTGCTGGATACGAATGTACTGATGCATGATCCGTCATCGCTGTTCCGGTTTGAAGAGCACGACGTCTATCTGCCGATGATGACGCTGGAAGAACTGGACGATCACAAAAAGGGCATGTCGGAAGTCGCGCGCAATGCACGGCAGGTGTCGCGCTCGCTTGACGCCCTGGTTGCCGATACCGCCGACCATGCAATCGATCAAGGCATTCCTTTGTCCAAGCTGGGCAACAAGGATGCGAAAGGCCGCCTGTTTTTTCAAACCAAGCTGCAAAACAGCATCCTGCCGGAAGGATTGCCTGCGGGTAAGGCGGATAACCAGATTCTCGGCGTCGTCCGTGCACTAGAAGCACAGCATCCGGGGCGCCCGATCGTGCTGGTGTCGAAAGACATCAACATGCGCATCAAGGCACGTGCGCTGGGGTTGCCGGCGGAAGAGTACTTCAATGACCATGTGCTCGAAGACACCGACCTGCTGTACTCGGGCATCCAGCAGTTGCCGGACGATTTCTGGAACAGGCATGGCAAGGGCATGGAGTCATGGCAGGAAAACAGGCATGGCACCGGCTATACGTTTTACCGTATCAGCGGCCCGCTCGTGCCATCGATGCTGGTCAATCAGTTCGTCTTCATGGAACCGAAAAACGGCGAAGCGGCATTCTACGGCCACGTCACGCAGATCAACGGCAAGACCGCGGTCATACAGACGCTGCGCGATTACGGCCATGCAAAGAACAGCGTCTGGGGCATTACCGCGCGCAACCGCGAACAGAATTTTGCGCTCAACCTGTTGATGAACCCGGAGTGCGATTTCGTCACCCTGCTCGGCCAGGCCGGCACCGGCAAGACTTTGCTGGCGCTCGCGGCTGGACTGGCGCAAGTGCTGGAATCCAAAATTTACAATGAAATCATCGTTACCCGCGTGACCGTGCCGGTCGGCGAGGATATCGGATTTCTGCCTGGCACTGAAGAGGAGAAGATGTCGCCATGGATGGGCGCGTTCGACGACAACCTCGAAGTGCTGAACAAGTCGGATTCCGATGCCGGTGAATGGGGCCGTGCCGCGACCCAGGACTTGATCCGCTCGCGCATCAAGATCAAATCGCTCAACTTCATGCGCGGACGTACGTTCGTCAACAAATTCCTGATTGTCGACGAAGCCCAGAATCTGACGCCGAAACAGATCAAGACGCTGGTCACGCGCGCCGGTCCCGGCACCAAGATAATTTGCCTCGGCAATATCGCCCAGATCGATACGCCTTATCTGACCGAGGGTTCCAGCGGACTGACTTACGTGGTGGATCGCTTCAAGGGCTGGTCGCACGGCGGGCATGTGACGCTGGCACGCGGCGAACGTTCACGCCTGGCCGATCATGCGAGCGACGTGTTGTAGCGACTGATTTGCTGCATTAATAAAAATGCCCTGCAAGTCGATGACTATGCAGGGCATGCTATTAAACAACGTTCATTTTTTCAACAGGTCAATCCCCTGGGCTTTCGCGCCGGGGGATTGAATTGAATCCGGCCAAAAAAATTATTTATGACTGATCATGTAGTTTTGCAGCGGCGCTTCCGCGACGGAAAACCACTGATTCTGATCATGACGGAACCGTTTCCATGGATCGTAAATTTTCTTGAACTTGGCATTTTTCGCGGCTTCTTCTTCCATCACATCGTTGGCAGCCTTGTAGCAGGCATCCATGATCGGCTTGGAGAAACTGCGCAACTTGACGCCGCCTTTCAGCAAGCGTGCAAGTGCGGCGGGATTCTTCGCATCGTATTCAGCCTGCATCACGACATGCGCTTCATAGGTCGCTACTTCAACCGCCGACTGATAATCCTTCGGCAATTTTTCCCATTCCTTGATGCCGACATAAAATGAGAGTTGCGGACCCGCTTCCCACCATCCCGGTGAATAATAAAACGGCGCCACCTTG
Source organism: Herminiimonas sp. (assembly GCA_027310305.1). GTDB lineage: Bacteria > Pseudomonadota > Gammaproteobacteria > Burkholderiales > Burkholderiaceae_D > DAIDBD01. Next base: position 60,287 of record DAIDBD010000074.1, on the reverse strand, counting down.
TTGAAGCCGAGCTTTTCGTCGTCGTAAGGACCGACCCATTCGGCCGCATCGATGGTGCCTTTTTCCAGCGCCGGATAGATATCGCCGCCGGCGATCTGTTGCGGCACCAGGCCCAGACGCTGCATGACGCGACCGGCAAATCCGCCGATCCGCATTTTCAGGCCATCGAGATCCTTGACAGAATTAATTTCTTTACGGAACCATCCGCCCATCTGGCAGCCGGTATTGCCACCCATGAAATTGACGATGCCGTAATCCTTGAAGAAGTCACGCATCAACTGGCGGCCGCCGCCTTGATCGAACCATGCTGTTTGCTGACGTGAATTCAAGCCAAAAGGCACTGCGCAGTCAAATGCGAACGCGGGATCCTTGCCAAAATAATAGTAGGAAGCCGAATGGCCCATCTCGACCGTACCGGCTTGCACGGCATCGACAACCTGCAGTGCCGGAACGATCTCCCCGCCGGCAAATGCGCGAATATTGAATTTGCCGCCCGTCAATGATGAAACACGCTTGGTAAGTGTTTCCGCTGCGCCGAAAATTGTATCAAGCGATTTCGGAAAACTGGATGCAAGCCGCCAGTTGATAGTAGGCTGTGATTGCGCTAGCGCGGGCACTGCAATTGCGCCGGCCGATGCGCCAACAGCCGCTTTTTTTATGAATGAACGACGTTCCATACTATTTGTCTCCTAAAGGATTAGAACACCAAAACCCCAAGCGGAGCCGGGCTCATGACGCGGCCACGCAAGTCAGCTATTGCTGCCGCAAATTGTATGGGGCGGATATAAATGTCGCAACACATAAATCATGCGGCGCCGCAACATGCAATACGTAAGCAAAACTACGCAAAACATTTCAGCTGCCTGCAACGACCATTTTTTCAATCAGAATGGAACCAGTCTGCTTCGTGCCGCGCACCAGCGTATCAGCGCCGACAGCCGCGATCTGGCGGAAAATATCCTTCATGTTTCCTGCGATCGTGATTTCTTCGACCGGATATTGAATCACGCCCTTTTCCACCCAGTAGCCTGATGCGCCGCGCGAATAATCGCCGGTCACGTAATTGACGCCTTGCCCCATCAGTTCGGTTACCAGCAAGCCGGTATCGAGTTTTTTCAGCATCGCCTTGAAGTCATCGGTTGGCTTGGTCAAGGTTGATGTCAATACCAGGTTGTGCGAACCGCCTGCGTTGCCGGTTGTTTTCATGCCCAGTTTGCGAGCAGAGTAGGTAGAAAGAAAATAACCCTGCACCACGCCGTTTTTCACTACGTCGCGACGGCTGGTCCGGACGCCCTCCTCATCGAATGGCGAAGAACCCACTGCGCCGACGATGTGCGGATCCTCGACAATATCGATATGCGGCGCAAGTACGCATTTGCCGAGCGAATCGAGTAAAAATGTCGATTTGCGATAGAGCGCGCCGCCGGAAACGGCCTGCACGAAGGCGCCCAGCAATCCGGCCGCAAGCGGCGCTTCGAACAAGACCGGGCAGGTACGCGTATCGAGCTTGTGCGCATTGAGCCGCGCCAATGCGCGTTCCGCGGCATAGCGGCCGATCGCTTCCGGCTGCGCCAGCTTTGCCGGATCGCGCATCGATGAATACCAGTCGTCGCGCTGCATGTTGGCGCCCTTGCCGGCGATCGGCGCAACCGAAATCGTATGACGCGAATACGGATAGCCGCCGATAAAGCCATGCGTATTGGCGGTAATGAAATGCGATTGCTGCGCGTAAACACCCGCGCCTTCGCTATTCGTAATCCGCTTGTCGACTGAAAACGCCGCCGCTTCGCCGCGCTTGGCCAACTCGACCGCTTCTTCCGCCGACAGCAGCCACGGATAACAGAGCTGCAAATCAAGCGGATGCCGTTCCAGCATGTCCGCATCCGGCAGGCCGGCACAATCGTCCTCGGCGGTAAAACGCGCGATATTGTATGCAGCTTCCACCGTATCTTTCAATGCCTGCTGCGAAAAATCGGATGTGCTTGCATTGCCGCGCCGAATCGAACGATCCCTCCCCAGATACACGGTAACGCCCATACCCTTGTCCTTGTTTTGCTCGATGGTTTCGACGTTGCCTTTGCGCACTGAAACCGACAAACCGCTGCCTTCGCTGATTTCCACCGCCGCATCGGACGCGCCTTTTTCTTTTGCGAAACGCAATACATCCTGCGCGAGTTGCTTCAACTGGTCTTGGCTATGGATAAATACGGAATCGTTCATGTGCTCGTTTCTTCTGTTTGGAATGTTGCGAACAGAATGCCGCAACGCTCGGCCCTGTCCCGCAATAATTAAAAGGGTTATGATAGCAGCCGTTCACCGAATGGCTTATGCCCTGCCAATTATCATGCCAAATCCCAATCGAGGCGCTTGCGGCTTCCAATCCAGCGAATTCGAACAAGAATACGATCGCCCATCCAAGTCGCAGTTGAAACGCGAAATGACCGCCCTGCAAAAACTGGGCGAAGAATTGATCGCCGAACCAAAGGAACGCGTCAAGCGCGTGCCGATGCCGGAAGATGTGCGCGATGCGATTCTCGAATGTCAGACGATCAAGGATCATGAAGGCAGGCGCCGCCAACTGCAATATGTAGGCAAGAAAATGCGCACGCTGGATGAAGATGAAATCGCCGCGATCCAGAAAACCCTCGATAGCTGGAAAGGCTTGTCGAAGGCCGATACCGCAGCCATGCACGCGCTGGAACGGCGCCGCGATAAATTATTGAGCGACGACGGCGCACTGACGGAATTGCTGGCGCAGTATCCGGAAGTCGATGTGCAGCAGTTGCGCACGCTGATTCGCAATGCGCGCAAAGAGCAGGCCGAGAACAGGCCGCCCAAGGCTTACCGCGAAATTTTCCAGATTCTGAAGCAGTTGCAATCGAAAACATCCTCACCAACACCGGGCCAGCATGACGACGACCAAACAGAAGAAGAGTAACCCGGACGATCTGTTGATCGGTCTTGTCTCCATTTCCGACCGCGCTTCGAGCGGCATCTACGAAGACCAGGGTATTCCTGCGTTACGCGACTGGCTGACGTCCGCCCTCGCCAGTCCATGGCAAATGGAAACCCGCCTGATTCCGGACGAGCGCACGGCAATTGAAAAAACCTTGATCGAGCTGGTGGACGACATGCAGTGCGACCTTGTGCTCACTACCGGCGGCACCGGCCCTGCCAGACGCGACGTCACGCCAGACGCGACGCTCGCCGTCGGTACCAGGGAAATGCCGGGCTTCGGCGAACAGATGCGGCAAATCAGCCTGAAATTCGTGCCGACCGCCATTCTGTCGCGCCAGGTCACCGTCATTCGCGAGACTGCGGATCACGCTGCGCTGATCATGAATTTGCCCGGCCAGCCGAAGTCGATCAAGGAAACACTGGAAGGGTTGAAGGACGCCGACGGTCAGCAACTGGTTGCCGGAATATTCGCCGCGGTTCCTTACTGCCTTGACCTGATGGGCGGCCCGTATGTCGAAACCAACGACGCCGTGTGCAAAGCATTCCGGCCCAAGTCGGCGATTCGGCAAAAATGAATTCCTTCATCCGCTTTCAACAGGGAACGGCAAACAATCGCTGCAATTAAAAATGAACAATCCTTTACTCGAAGCCATTCAAATCGAAACCGCGCCCAACCCGACCGTGTCCGTAATCTGGATGCATGGATTAGGCGCCGATGGTTCGGATTTCGTGCCGATCGTGCGCGAGCTGGATTTGACGGACTGCCCTGCGATCCGCTTCGTCTTTCCGCATGCGCCGACGATGCCGGTGACCATCAACGGCGGCTATGTGATGCGCGCCTGGTATGACATACTCGGCACCGATCTGGCCAAGCGCGAGGATGAAAAAGGACTGCGCGCATCGCAGACGTCGATCGAGCAATTGATTGCGCAGGAAAAATCGCGCGGCATCGCTGCGAACCGGATCGTGCTCGCCGGCTTCTCGCAAGGCTGCGCAATGACGATTCAGACCGGATTGCGCCATCCGGAAAAATTGGCAGGCTTGCTATGTCTTTCCGGCTATGTTCCGATCCATGCCACTATCGCCACCGAACGCCACCCTGCAAACCACGATACGCCGATTTTCATGGCGCATGGGCGCGGCGATCAGGTGATTCCAATCGATCGGGCGGAACAATCGCGCGACTTGCTGCAGTCGCTCGGTTATTCGGTGGAGTGGCATGAATACATGATGCAGCATGCGGTCTGCGCGGAAGAAATCGACGATATCAGCGCGTGGTTGCGGCGCGTACTGGCTTGATTCCTTCATTGAAGAACGCGGCCCGGGTGAGGAACAGCGCAACCGGGTGCTACGGGTTAGATGGAATCAAGCCAATTAACGGTCTACTTGAACACCACGGTCTTGTGGCCGTTCAGTAAAATCCGGTGCTCGACAAACCACTTCACCGCGCGCGCCAGCACCACGCATTCCACGTCGCGCCCGATCGCCGTCAGCGTATCAGGGTCCATCGCGTGGTCGACGCGCTCGACATCCTGCTCGACAATCGGTCCTTCATCCAGATCGCCGGTCACGAAATGCGCGGTCGCGCCGATCAGCTTCACGCCGCGATCGTGCGCCTGATAGTAAGGCTTGGCGCCTTTGAAGCTCGGAAGAAACGAGTGATGGATATTGATGGCGCGGCCCTTCAACGCATCGCACATTTGCGGCGACAGAATCTGCATGTAGCGCGCCAGCACGACCAGATCGATGTCGTTCGCCCTGACGATTTCCAGCACCCGCTCTTCCTGCATCCGTTTGGCCTCGGGCGGTGCACCTGCAGCCAGCGGCAAATGATGAAACGGAATGTTGTAGCTCGCCGCCAGTTGATAAAAATCGGTGTGATTGGATACGATGGCCGGTATCTCGACCGGCAGCAAACCGCTTTTGTAGCGGAACAGCAAATCGTTCAGGCAGTGGCCGATTTTCGACACCATCAGCATCATGCGCGGCTTCTTGTGCGCATCGTGCAGCTGCCAGTTCATTTGCATGGTCGCGGCCAATGCCGCAAATCGGTCGCGCAAGGTCTTGTCGGCGACTGAACCGTCGTCTGCCGAAAAATGCACGCGCATGAAAAACAGCTTCGACTGCGCATCGCCGAATTGCGCGGAATCGATGATGTTGCAACCATGCTCGGCCAGAAAACCCGATACGCGATGGACGATGCCGCGCTGATCGAGACAAGACAGTGTAAGAATATATTCCGGATGCGTCATGGTTATCGTTATATCGGGAAGGCGCTTGCCAGCGATGGCCGCGAAAGGTCGTTATTGTCGCATGGCCGGGCCGCATCCAGCAAAACCCGTATCGGCGCGCCGGGCAACCCGTCGGCGATGAAATGGCGGACGCAAAAAATCGTCGGCGCCCGTCTCGGACGCCGACGAAATCGACAGGTAAAACTGACCGGGTGCGCGCTGCCGGTTACACTGCTTTCGCTACAGCCAAACCTCTTGGATTGGCCGCGGTCGCCGTCGTGCCGACCTGCACATCGCCCGCCAGTTGGCCGCCTTCTTCGATCACGACTTTGCCGTAACGGATCTTGCCGGAGACTTTGCCGGTCGCATAGATCACCAGCTTCTGACGCACGGTCAGATCGCCGTCGAATTCGCCGCGAATCTCGGCAATGTCGATTTCCGCAGAGCCCTTGAACGCACCGCGTTCCGCGATCTGGATCACGCGCGAATCCATGGTGGCTTCAACGAAACCTTCGACCACGAGCGTATCGCAATCGGTAATTTCAACACCCTTGAGCTTGATGTTCGGTCCGACGATCAGCTTGCTGCCGACTTCATTCGTGCTGGAATTCAATTGCGTGTTCTGTGCAGGTGTAGGAGTCATGGAATTGCTCACAGGGTTGCTGATGGTGGAAGACATTGCTTTTGGCGCGCTGGATGTGCCGGTTGGCGACAGATTATTGGTGGTGCTGAGCGGTGGGTTTGGCGTATTGGTTTCCCGCTTGCCAAAAAGCGTTTCGGATCGAAGCATGGTATCTCCTGATAATGTGACAAGGTGCTATGACGGACGTGATGTACGCGTTAAAAATCAAGCACGCTCAGCATACAAATAAAATCGTGCCGTTGTGACAAAGCGGCGCTTGACATCCATTTGCGCCGTAGTAAGCAGGCCGACACTCGGTGAGTTGCGCTGAAGCATTGCAGACTCCCTCATTGGTCTATGGCAAGTTCAAAAAGTTCCGATGCTGTTACACTTTTTAAAAAAGCACGACCGTTCAATTTACAGTATAGTTCGGCACTCTTGACAAGCTCACTCTGGAGAACAAAATGACGACAACTTTAACCAATCAACAATTCCGCCTTGCAGCGCGTCCGGTCGGCATGCCCAAGCCGACCGACTGGCGTTTCACATCGGAACCGGTACGCGAAATTGCGGACGGCGACATTCTGGTAAAGACGCTTTACCTGTCGCTCGATCCGGCAATGCGGGGCTGGATGAACGAAGGCAAATCCTATATTCGCCCGGTGGCGATCGACGAAGTCATGCGCGCCGGCGGCATCGGCCGGGTCGTGGCGTCGAAGGCGTTCGGCTTCAAGGTGGGCGATATCGTTTCCGGCAGCCTCGGTGTGCAGCAGTATTGGATCGGTGCCGCGAACGACAAGACCGCCGCGTTTTATAAAGTCGATCCGAAAGTCGCGCCGCTGCCCAAATATCTGAATGCGCTCGGCATGCCTGGCATGACCGCGTACTTCGGCCTGCTGGAAGTAGGCCTGCCGAAAGCCGGCGAAACCGTGGTGGTTTCGGGCGCCGCCGGCGCAGTCGGGCAGACGGTCGGCCAGGTCGCCAAGCATAAAGGCTGCCGTGTGGTCGGCATCGCAGGCGGCAAGGATAAATGCGATTTCGTGGTCGATGAGCTTGGATTCGATGCGTGCATCGATTACAAAAACGATTCAGTCAAGGATGGCCTGAAAGCGCACTGCCCGAACGGCGTCGATATCTATTTCGACAATGTCGGCGGCCAGATCCTGGACGACGTTCTCACCCGCATCAACATGAAGGCCCGCATCATCATTTGTGGCGCGATCTCGCAATACAACAACACGACGCCCGTCAAAGGCCCTGCCAACTATCTGTCGCTACTGGTCAATCGCGCCAGGATGGAAGGCATCGTCGTATTCGATTATGCCGACCGCTATCATGTCGGGGTCGCGGAAATGGCCAAATGGATGCGGGAAGGCAGCCTCAAAACCCGTGAAGATATCGTCCAGGGACTGGAAAACTTTCCGGATGCTTTATCGATGCTGTTCGAAGGCCGGAATTTCGGCAAACTGATATTGCAGGTCGCGGCCGAATAAATAGTTTGCGTTTTTATGACAGCATCGGAATCGAGTGCGCCATGTCTGGCGACATGGACGCCACTCTTTTCCATGTTTTGCCGCACACGACGGTCCGGTTTCTGTCGCCTGGTTCCGTTAATCAAAAATCCGCTGTCAAATGCGCCTCCATGCAGATGGACGTCCAGATGGTCCTTTCCTTTTACGGCAATGCGACGCTGATCCGTCGTTGATCAAGGATCGGCCCGGGCCGGCACAATTTACACTCCGATAAAACGTGACAAGGATTCGTTCCGAACCCAGTTTTAGGAGGCGTCAGTTTTAATATCCTTTTAAGACGGAACTTTGTCATCTTGACAGCGTCCCTTGACAGGGAGGATAGGCATGGACAATCCGAAAAAATAAGATGTCCTGCGAACCTTTCAATATTGAAATTTACAACTTGGCAAAGTTATGTGCTTCGGCAGCAGATAAACAACCGCTTCGGCATCACAGCCAGCCATGAGCTATCTAAATTATTTAAATCGGCATCACGGCAATATGACCAATGCCTGGTTCCGTACAAAATCCGGCTTCCGTCTTGAAGCAGCAGGCGTTTTGCCGACCAAACCCGTGCAGACGGCTTCTGCCGCAACGCCGGCAATCGCTCCCATATCCAGTCCGCGAAGCGGATTTCCCGGAATACCTGCCGTCCCGTCCGGTCCGGCGATCGCACAACCTGCAGCAACCGGAAAGCCGCCGCGAACCGATCCGCTGCGCAAGCGGCAAGCTTCGCGCGCCGACGGTCATGGAAGATCGGCCAGACGGTCGCACCCTTCCCGGGAAAAGCATGTAACGCGGATCTCCAGTTCCTTGCAGACGACATTGGTCGGCAGCATTCTTCTGGTCGGTATCATGGCTGTATTCAGTGCCATGTGGTGGATGGGAAATGACCGCGGCGCACCGGCAATAGCAGGATTTTTTTCGCAACCGGCAACCGCATTGCCTGCGGAAAAAATTTCCAACAAGGCGTCTTTGTTCATTCAAGACAACCCCACGCCAACTGTTGAGCCGCGTCCAAACGGCGGCGCCGCCATTCCGCAAGAAGCTGCTTCCGCGGTTACGCAAACGCCGAAACCGGCACCGGCCATTCCGGAACAAGCTTTAGCCAAGATGCCGCAAACGCCAAGCGACACAACGGCGGCACCTGCTTCCAGACAGATGACCTCTAAAAAAATTGCAAAGATCGAGCCGATCCCGCGCACCATGAAACGAACGGTCGCGGCAAGAAAAAAACAGAGAATCGACGAAATCAGCCGCCTCCAGACACAAGCGTTTTCGGAAACCAAAAAAGATCGGCTTGGAAGCGGCAAACATGGCGCAGGGAAGCCGCCACCTTCTTATCGGTTCGATCAACAATCCATGCAACGCAATTCGTACGATACGAACCGTGCAGACAAACGCGCCGGCAGGCTCCGCAATGCATTCAATGCATGTGAACGCAGCGCCGGCTTCATTCAGCGCGAACAATGCAAGTGGCGAGTATGCGGTGGTAAATGGGGACAAAACGGCTGTCCGTCATACAAGCGAGAAGACCCTACCACCTATTGAAACATCTTGGAAAAAACGCGGCGCAGACAAGTTAGAGCGGTTTCCGTGTGCGTGTGTGGATGATGCCGGCGCGGATTTCTTGTTATGGGTGCGTGCCGCTCATCGAATGAACGGACTCAGAAGTGGATGTTGCCGGACCAGTCTGTTCTGAAATGGAAACCACAGAACAGATGGCCAAAAAAAACGCTGCTCACTATCGGCAGCGTTTTTTTGATTTCACGTGATTCAGTTGCGAACCACGCGTTTGTACTCGTTGGTACGGGTGTCGACTTCAATCACGTCGTCGGTACTGACAAACAGCGGCACTTGAACGGTGTGGCTATACGCCTCGATGGCATTTTCAAGCTTCGCTTCTTTCAAGACGTTGCCGGAAGTATTGCCTTTGACGGCAGGTTCCGAATACGCCACCTTGCGCGCGATGGTCGTTGGCAGTTCAACGGAAATCGCCTTGCCGTCATAGAAAACGGCTTCGCATTCCATGCCTTCTTTCAGGTAATGCAGCGCATCACCCAGGTTTTCTTCTTCGATCTCGTACTGATTGTATTCACCATCCATGAACACGAACAATGGGTCAGCGAAATAAGAATAAGTCACAGGTTTTTTGTCGAGAACAACGACATCGAATTTGTCGTCGCCGCGCATTACATTTTCCTGAGGGCTGTTCGTCAGGAGATTTTTCATCTTCCATTTGTATGTGAAGCCCGTGCGGCTCGAACCATTGACATCGGAACGCAACACGATCATCGGCTTGTTATCAATCATGATGATGTTGCCAACACGAATTTCTTTTGCAGGTTTCATAAAGAGTGGTCGTAAAAAGTGGGTTGCATAAAAATCATCTGTCGCCACTTGGCCAACAGCGCCATCAGCTCACGTTTGATCGAAAAAACGTTATGGATTAACCGCGTATTATACCTAGCTTTTCGTAGCCGCAGACCGAAGCGAACCGGCAAATTCCAATAAATTGGAGGCCAGATCCCCGTTTGCCAGCATTTGCCGCTGCCACTCCGCAGACCTGCACGCAATTTTTGGCATGTCAGCTTGAAGTAGCGACCATAGCGCAGACCAGCTGGTTTGCTTTTCCATGTCCTCGGTCCTTGCGTCATTCCAGCGCAAAGAGAGGCAAAACAAACTTTCAATGCCGGTTGAATAACGTTGCAGAAATGCGCGCAATTTTTTGTGATGCAGATTTTTGTCCTGGGGATAGATGTGCCAGATAAATGGCTTGCCTGCCCACTGCGCACGCACCCAGGAATCCTCTCCGCGCACGAAATTGAGGTCGCACGTCCATAACAGCTTGTCGTAGTCGGGTTGCGCAACAAAGGGCAAGACGCGTACGGTGAGCGCGCCACAGGTTCGTGCTGCTCCCGGTTTTGCTTCCCCTCCAAGAAATGCTTGAATCGCCTCTACTGCAACCCCTTCCGGTACCAGGCAAGTGATTGATGTATCACCGCTTTGCCATGCATCAAACAGCGCCGAGACTGGTGCGTGCGGATAACAAAACAAGGACACCTTCAGCGATGCCATTTCTGTCGGCGTCACGCCAAACTGCGCAAGAAAAGCCGTCATGGCCGCTTGATCCGATTGAAATTGCCGGCGTTGCTCTTCCAGGGAAGATTCGTGCAGCAAGCCTCCCGTTTTGTTTGTGAAACCGGGAAAGAAAAAATATTTCGTCAACGGCAAGCGCGGGTGAGGCGATGGCAAGGTATGGCAACCTTCAACCCATTCCTCGGCGCTCAGGCCTTCCAGGTTGAGCCATACCGGACGCGGATTGCACCCCGCCATTGCGCCAATGTAGCCTGGCGGGATGTCGCAAGCGAAAAATTCAATGACGATATCGGCAACATCGTCAGCCGAAAAGCTGCCCTCCTGATTGCGCCAGTAGCGCACCGTCACGCCGGCAAGCTGCTGCTCTTCGGCGTTGATCACAACGTCCGGACAAATCCGCTGAAAGCTCTGTAAATCGTCTATCCACAAGGTGACGGCGATGCCATGTTCTTGTTGCAGTTGCCTCGCCAGACGCCAGCAGATACCGACATCACCATAGTTATCGACGACTTTACAGAATAGGGCCAGGGATATTGCCTGGTTTTTATTGAGGAACATGTTCGATGATTTAATTCGCCGTGTGCAGCGATCGTGGCATCCCATAGCTGCACATGAATGGTTTCAAGAGACAATCATCGTCCCAACGCAGTTTAATGAGTACCGTATGCAAAGCATACTGCATAGTTGTGACGCAAAAACAAAAACGCCACGCAAATGCGTGGCGTTTTTATGCTGGCGTCCCCAAGGGGATTCGAACCCCTGTACTCACCGTGAAAGGGTGATGTCCTAGGCCTCTAGACGATGGGGACAAAAACCTGTCCGTACTGCGACCTATACTGCACTTGCAATTTCTTTTTGCTGGTGGAGGTAAGCGGGATCGAACCGCTGACCTCTTGCATGCCATGCAAGCGCTCTCCCAGCTGAGCTATACCCCCTGCGCAGAAGCGAGAGTATAGCAAAGAATTTGCTCCGGTGTAAATCGGCTTTTTGAAAATTGTCAAAGATACTTTGCCAGCCGTGCCAGTACCGTTTCACGGCCAAACAATTCAACCACCGCATCGATCGACGGCGTCTGCAATTGCCCGGTAAGAATCAGCCGCAGCGGCATTGCCAGTTGCGGCATCTTCAGTTTGTGCGCCGCCAAAATTTCTTTCAGCATCGCGGACAATGCTTCCCGGTTCCACGCGACCGTCTTGCATAGCCCGGCGTACTGAGCCAGCGCAGGCTTGACCGCATCATCGACGTGTTGCGCGAGCAAAGCCGCATCCGGTGCCGGCTGGCGATAAAACAGCATCGCGGCAGCGGCCAGTTCATTGATCGTATTGGCGCGCTCTTTCATCAACCCAATCACCGCTTGCAAGTCGGGCGCATCGGCGAGTTGCGCGCCATCTTTTTCCATCAGCGGATGAACCAATCCTGCAAGGCGGCCATTGTCGGCTTGCCTGATGTAATGATTGTTGATCCAGGCCAGCTTTTCCGGGTTGAATTGCGCCGGCGATTTCGACAAGTGATCGAGATCGAACCATCCGCAGAATTGTTCCATCGAAAAAATCTCTTCATCGCCATGGCTCCATCCCAGGCGCGCCAGGTAATTCAGCATCGCTTCCGGCAGATAGCCTTGCGCCGGATAATCCATTACGCTGACCGCGCCGTGGCGCTTCGATAGTTTTTCGCCGTCGGCGCCGAGTATCATCGGCACGTGGCCATACACGGGCAGCGTGGCGCCGAGCGCTTTCAGGATATTGATCTGGCGCGGCGTATTGTTGACGTGATCGTCGCCGCGGATCACATGGGTAATCCGCATGTCCCAGTCATCGACGACCACGCAGAAATTATAGGTCGGCGTACCGTCCGGCCGCGCGATCACCAGATCGTCCATTTCCCGATTCGCAATGGTGATCGGCCCTTTGACCGCATCGTCCCACGTCACATCGCCGTCGAGCGGATTCCGGAAACGCACCACCGGCTTGCGCCCTTCCGGGACCGGCGGCAAGGTCTTGCCCGGCTCCGGCCGCCAGGTGCCGTCGTAGCGCGGCTTTTCACCGGCTGCACGCTGCCGCTCGCGCATCGCTTCGACTTCTTCCAGCGACGAATAGCAGTAATAAGCGGTGCCCGCTGCCAGCATCTGGCCGATCACTTCGCGATAACGATCCATCCGCCGCATCTGGTAGAACGGGCCTTCATCATGGTGCAGGCCGAGCCATTGCATGCCATCCAGAATCGCCTGCACCGCTTCCGGCGTGGAACGCTCCAGATCGGTATCCTCGATGCGCAAAATGAACGTGCCGCCGAAACGGCGGGCATAGGCCCATGCGAACAGCGCGGTACGGGCGCCGCCCAGATGGAGATAACCGGTCGGGCTGGGAGCAAAGCGGGTGCGAACTGTCATGGCAAATGAAAACGGCCTTGGGTTGCCAAAGCCGGGGATATATAAAAAGCCATTTTACCGCGTTGACGGGCGCGATGGACTTTCCGCCGCCGCCTGAAACCCGGCTTTCGGGACGGTTTAGTGGAGCATCGGCACGATAAATCGCCGCGCGCTGCTAAAATCATGCCTTTACCCATTCGGCACCACCCTATGAGCACCACACTGCCCCGCAAGCTGTTCGTCACCACCGCCCTGCCCTACGCCAATGGCGCGTTCCACATCGGCCACATCATGGAATATATTCAGGCCGATATCTGGGTGCGGTTCCAGCGCATGCAAGGCAATGAAGTGCACTTCGTCGGCGCGGACGATGCGCATGGCACGGCGATCATGATCGCTGCGGAAAAAGCAGGCGTCACGCCGGAAGCGTTCGTTGCAAAAATAGCAGCCGGACGTCAGCAATACCTGGACGGATTCCATATCTCATTCGATAACTGGCATTCGACCGATTCGCCTGAAAACACGGAACTGTCGCAAAGCATCTACCTGCGGCTCAAGGCTGCCGGACTGATCGTCACGCGCACCGTCGAGCGCTTTTACGATCCGGTGAAAGGCATGTTCCTGGCGGACCGCAATGTCAAGGGCGAATGCCCGAAGTGCGGCGCGAAGGATCAGTACGGCGACAACTGCGAAGTATGCGGCGCCGCCTATGAGCCGACCGAGCTGAAAAATCCTTACTCGGTGTTTACCGGTGCGACGCCGGTGATGCGGCCGTCCGAACAATATTTTTTCAAACTGTCCGATCGGCGCTGTGTCGCATTCCTGCAGGATTGGGTCAACACGCCGGGGCGCCTGCAGCCGGAGATGGTCAATAAAGTCAGCGAATGGCTGGGCAACGACGGGCACGATCTGGCCGACTGGGATATCTCGCGCGATGCGCCTTATTTCGGCATCCCGATTCCGGATGCGCCGGGCAAATATTTTTATGTGTGGCTGGATGCGCCGGTCGGCTATCTCGCCAGCCTGAAGAATTACTGCGCCAAAAAGGGTATCGACTACAACGCCTTCCTGAACGATCCCGCCACCGAACAGGTGCATTTCATCGGCAAGGATATCGTCTCTTTTCACTTGCTGTTCTGGCCCGCGATGCTGAAGTTTTCCGGCCACCCGGTGATCGACAAGCTGAAGGTCAACGTGCATGGACACCTTACCGTCAATAACGAGAAAATGAGCAAATCGCGCGGCACCGGCATTTCGCCGCTGCGCTATCTTGAACTCGGCATGAATCCGGAATGGCTGCGTTACTATATTGCGACCAAGCTCAATGCAAAAGTGGAAGATGTCGATTTCAATGGGGAAGATTTCGTTGCGCGGGTCAACAGCGATCTGATTGGAAAATACGTCAATATTGCAAGCCGGTCGGCAGGCTTTATTGCAAAAAAATTCGGCGGGAAAATCGTGTCGGACTGGGCAACCGCTTCCGATGCATTTCTTTCCAATCTGCGCGATGCAGCGCCGGAAATTCAGGCGCTGTACGAGCATCGGGAATACGGCAAGGCGCTGCGTACCGTGATGGAACGGGCAGATAGCATCAATGTTTTTGTGGACGCCAACAAGCCATGGGAGCTGGCGAAAAATCCGGCCAACGATGGCGCGTTGCAGGAAGTATGCAGTCGTTTGCTGGAAGCGTTCAGGATTTTGACTATCTATCTGAAACCTGTTTTGCCTGAATTAGCCAAGCAAGTGGAATCGTTGCTCAATATAGAAGCGCTGCGGTGGTCGGATGTCGGAACGCCGTTGCCGCATGGCCATCGGGTCAATGCGTATTCGCATCTGATGACGCGCGTCGATCCGAAAATGCTGGAGGCGTTGTTTGATGCGCCGGAGCTGGCATCCTCTGCGAAAGAAACCCACCCTCTCCCCAGCCCTCCCCCTGAGGGCGAGGGTGAGAACGGTGGCTTCGCCAATAATAAGATCGAAGCGCTCGCCCCGGAAATTAAAATCGATGACTTTTCCAAAATCGATCTGCGCATTGCGAAGATCATCAATTGCGAACCGGTCGATGGTTCCGACAAGCTGCTGCGCCTGACGCTCGATGTCGGCGAAGGCCGTCTGCGCAACGTCTTTTCCGGCATCAAGTCGGCTTACAAACCGGAAGACCTGATCGGCAAGCTGACTGTCATGGTCGCCAATCTGGCGCCGCGCAAGATGAAGTTCGGCGTGTCGGAAGGCATGATGCTGGCTGCCTCCGCAGCGGATGAAAAAACCAATCCCGGCATCTATGTGCTGAACCCGTGGCCGGGCGCGGAGCCGGGCATGCGGGTCCGATAAGCGACAACAATGTTTTCTCCTTGCGTCCCATGAATCTGCTGGTCCGCGAAGCCACCCTCGATGATGCCCAGTTGATGGCGGAGTTGACGCGGGCGGCCTGGGCCGGAAAAGTCGCGGTCACTTCCAGCGGCCATCGCGAAACGGCTGTGCGCGTGGCGCGTCATTTACAGGATGGCGGCGGGTTCATCCTGTTGGCTGACGATGTGCCGGCGGGTTCGGTGCGCTGGCTGCCGCTGGAGGCTGATCCGAACGTGTGGGAAATCCTGCGCATGAGTATTCTGCCGGATTATCGAGGCAACCACTTGTCGCAGCATTTGCTGGAAGCAGTGATCCATCGCGCCTTGGCGGCCGATATCAACGAGTTGCGCCTCGCGATCCGTAGCGACCAGTCGCGGCTGCCGGACCTGTATGCGGCCTATGGCTTCGAGCTGGCGCTGGAACTCGAATACACGCATGCCAATCCGCTGGAACCTGCGCCAACCGTCATGCGCAGGTTGCTTCGGCGCTGACATTCGGAGCATCCGGCCCGGCTTCATGATCCGCTCTGCGGGTCGTCCGATGACGAAACCCGCGTGACTTTTCCGCTGTCGATATCGAAATGCACATTGAATAGCCGCGGCATGTTGGTAGGCTGCAAATAAAGCCAGTCCCAGACCTCTTCATTCTTGAGCTTGAATTGCACTACGCTGCGCGGCTTGCCGAGCATGCGGCGTACCGTATCCCGGCTCATGCCCGGCTTGATGTTGGCAAAGTTTTCTTCGGTCAGCACCTGCCTGTAATCCTTCAGTTTGCCATCCTTGCCGATGTCGAAAAACCAGGTGCGGTGGCCCATCGGGCCTTTCGGATATTCAAGGCTGCGACTGCCGTCTTCCTCTTCCCATACCGTTTCCGGCTGCCCCATCACCTCACGCACGTTACCCTCGGTGGAAACGCCTTTTGCCAGCTTGTCCAGACCGAACTCCTGGATCGGGCGTCCCTGCCGGTCGCAGGCGCCCAGCATCAATGTGCACACCATCGCAAGAATGGCCGGAATCAGTCGTTTCATGCAGTTTCCTTTGGCTGAACATTAGAACTCATTTCATAAATAGACATATGCGTGAACGGGATCTGGGCGGTGCAGCGCGTTGTTGGGCCGCTAGCAAAGGGAACCACCCTTTGCGTCGCATCCCGCCTAGCTCTGCATCCTCCCAGACACCGCTCCCACACACGCCTATTTATGAAATGAGTTCTAGACAAGACAAGGTAGAATAACGCCTGAATTTACCTATTCTGATCGATCGGCCCATGAAACTTACCAATCAATATCAACGTTATGAATCCGAATTTACCCGCTTCATCAAGGAACTGAAGCAAAAAAACCCCAACCTGGAAGAAGAGCAGCGTGCGGGCCGTGCCTTGCTGTGGGACAAGCCATCGATCGATCTGGATACGCAAAAACAAACGAAAGAATCCAGCGTGAAGCAACAAGCCTATGTGTATCAGAACAAGAGCTGATTCATCGTGAGCAAGACACGGAACACGGCAACGGCAAGCGTGCCCGATGCACTGGCACTGGCAGGGCAAGTCGATTCGACGCCGAACATGATCGACGGCGTTGCTTTCGCCAAGCTGTACGGCGAGCCGCTGTTCCGGATGCCGACCGATCTGTATATTCCGCCGGACGCGCTGGAAATCTTTCTCGAAGCATTCGAAGGCCCGCTCGACTTGCTGCTGTACCTGATCCGCAAGCAAAATTTCAATATTCTCGATATTCCGATGGCGCAGGTGACGTTGCAATATCTGGAATATGTCGACCAGATCCGCGTCCATAATCTGGAGCTCGCAGCGGAATACCTGTTGATGGCGGCGATGCTGATCGAGATCAAATCGCGGATGCTGCTGCCGGTCCGCAAAGCCGACACCGGCGAGGAAGCCGGCGACCCGCGCGCCGAACTGGTGCGCCGCCTGCTGGAATACGAGCAGATGAAGCTGGCCGCGTATCAGATCGATACATTGCCGCAGCTCGGCCGCGATTATGTCCGCACCCAGATTTACATCGAGCAAAGCATCGTCACCCGCTGGCCGGAAGTCAGCGCGGTCGATTTGCAAGGCGCATGGGCCGATGTGCTCAAGCGCGCCAAACTGACTGCGCATCACACCATCAGCCGTGAAGAATTGTCGGTGCGCGAACACATGACCGGCATCCTGCGCCGTCTGCAATCGGCCAGATTCGTGGAATTCGCCGATCTGTTCGATCCGTCGCGCGGGGTGCCGGTATTGATCGTCAATTTCATTGCATTGCTGGAGCTGGCGAAAGAAACCCTGATCGAAATCACGCAGGCCGAAGCCTTCGCCCCGATTTACGTGCGGCTGTCGTATTCGCCGAGCTGACCCGTTTTCATTTATCGTTGATCATCATCGCCTTTTCATCCGCCCATATCTTGCCGGGGCGATAAGGCATCAAGACAGTTAAGGCCGGCCCATGAAAATCATCTCTTCCATTGAAGAATTGCGCGATCAGTTACGCGGACAATTGCGCACGGCGTTCGTGCCGACGATGGGCAATCTGCATGAAGGGCATTTGTCGCTGATGCGCCTGGCCAGAAAGCATGGCGATCCGATCGTCGCATCGATTTTCGTGAACCGGCTGCAATTCGGCCCGAATGAAGATTTCGACAAGTACCCGCGCACATTTCAAGCCGATGTCGAAAAGCTTGAAAAAGAAGGTGTGTATGTGCTGTTCGCGCCGACTGAAAAAGACCTGTATCCGGAACCGCAGGAATTCCGCGTCAGCCCGCCGATCGATCTGGGCAATATCCTGGAAGGCGAATTCAGGCCCGGCTTCTTTACCGGCGTCACGACGGTGGTGCTGAAACTTTTTTCGTGCGTACAGCCGCGCGTGGCGGTGTTCGGCAAAAAGGATTATCAGCAATTGATGATCGTGCGGAACATGTCGAAGCAGTTCGCGCTGCCGACCGAAATCATCGCAGCCGAGACCTATCGCGCCGATGATGGATTGGCGCTATCGTCGCGCAACATGTATCTGTCGGCGGAAGAACGGGCGGAAGCGCCGGCGCTGTTTCAAACCTTGAATGAAGTGGCGACCGAGGTCCGCTCCGGCCACCTCGATGTATTCGAGCTGGAACGCAAAGCCATGGCGAAACTGGTCGATCGCGGCTGGAAGCCGGATTACGTTTCGATTCGCAAACGCTCGGACCTGCAACCGCCGTCCGCCGGCGATCTGGCGCAAGGCGAGCTGCTGGTTGTGGTCGCCGCAGCCAAGCTCGGCATCACGCGCCTGATTGATAATCTCGAGATTTGATCATTCGATATGGTGTCGTATCTGGCATGGCGCACGCTGGTGAGATGAAATTACTGTCTAATCCACTCCAGCAGTCCCTGCCATTGCGCGACATCCTTTTCAACCCGCGAGGGCGCCACATCCCATAGCGTGGCGCCGAGCGCGGCGAGCTGCACATAATTTTGCGTATCGCGCAGGCAGCCCAGCACCGGCAAACCCAGGCCATTGACGTAATGCGCCAGCTGGTCTGCTGCGCGGGTGCGGACGTTTACGCGCATGCCGAGCACGCCGATGGCGGCTTTGTCACGCCGGCCGATCAGTTTTTGCAGGAATGACTGGGTTGCAAGAATATCGAACATCGATGCTTGCAGCGGGACGATCACCTTGTCGGCAATCCGCATCACTTGATCCAGACGGGCTCCATCGAAGCCGGCCGGCGTATCCAGCACGACATGGGTCGTGCCTTTCGGCGGTTTCGCGACATGTCCATCGCTGATTTCCCATGCCTGGATCGGCGGCAGGGATGCGGGCCGCAATGCCAGCCACGAATACGACGATTGCTGCACATCGACATCGCCCAGCATCACGTTGTAGCCTTGCACGGAAAAATAGCCGGCGAGGTTGGTGGCGATCGTGCTCTTGCCGACGCCGCCTTTGGGGTTTGCGATGACAATGACTGGCATGGTTTATCCCTTGGTGAATTGAGTCATTCGCGGCATTTGGTCAATGCCGGTCTGCGGATGCCCCGCATGAATTCTATTTTTCGTGCAAGAATAGCATGACGTTTTACAGGAGCAAACTTCAAATGCCATCCATTGCCATAGCTCCCGCCGATTTCCATGCCCGCCAAAAGGGCACGTTGCCCGACTTGCTCGGTGTCGAAGTGATTGCCGTCGAAGCGAACAGCCTCCGTGCAAAACTGACAATAAAACCGCACCATTTGGCGCCCAACGGTTATCTGCATGCGGCATCGGTCGTGATGCTGGCCGATACCTGCTGCGGTTATGGCTGCATCGCGCACCTGCCAGAAGGGGCGAAAGGCTTTACCACCATCGAGTTGAAAAGCAATCATCTGGGCACCGTGCTGGAAGGCGCGATCGAATGCCACGCGACGCCGGTTCATCTCGGCAAGACCACGCAAGTGTGGGATGCGACGGTGAGCGCCAACGGCAAGACGATTGCGCTGTTTCGCTGTACGCAGATGGTGCTGTGGCCGCGCTGATAAATCACCGAGCGTGATCAGGCAGGTACGTGGCCCTATCACACCCTTCGGTATTTTCCGTCGGTTGGGCATCACCTTCCAGCAAGCAATGGAATACGAATACGCTATCGACGTCGCACCGCGGACCGGTGCAAATCAGCACGTGCCTGGCAGGGTTCTCATGGGCTTTCCGATTTTCACGGCAAGAACTTATTATCGGCGCCGTCCCAACGATCTTCGCAGATGATGTCCTGCAATGGGCGGCGGCTATCCCAGCCTGTCGTCTCCAGCATAGGCCTTGGATAAAATTCCTTCACGTGGCCGACGCATAGAATCGCGATGGGCTGACTGCCGTCAGGCATATTGCATAATCGGCGCAACTGGACAGGATCGAATAGCGAGACCCAACCGACGCCAATACCTTCGGCGCGCGCCGCCAGCCACAAATTCTGGATGGCGCACGACGCGGATGCCATATCCATTTCAGGCATGGTGCGCCGGCCGAATAGGTAGGATTCGCGTTTGTCGACAAGGCCCACGACCAGCAGTTCGGCGCAAGCGAGAATTCCTTCGACCTTCAGCTTCATGAATTCGTCGGAACGCTGGCCTAATGCCTGTGCGGTAAGTATGCGTTCCTCGTCCACATGCGCGTGTATCTTCTGCCGAAGTTGCGGGTTCATGATGCGTATGAAGCGCCACGGCTGCATGAAACCGACACTGGGGCCCATGTGAGCGGCTTCTATCAGACGCGCGAGCTGCTCCGGTTCGATCGGCGTGGATTCGAAATGGCGCATATCGCGGCGCTCGCGAATCGCGCGATACACCGCAGCGATTTCAAGTTCAGAGTATTGATGCGGATTCATCTTGCGATCCAGTTCGATGGCATGGCGGTATTTTTTGCAAGCGCTTCAAGTGCATGCATCAGCGGCTTCGCGGCGTCGGCTATGCGGTCAAGGCTTTGTTCGCGCAACCGGGCCGGATCAATCGATGTTTCGCTGGCAAGACCCGCCCAGCGCAGCAGCGCGTCCAACGCTTGCGGCGTATCGAACAGGCCATGCAAATAAGTGCCCAGGATCTGACCGTCCGCCGAGCGCGCACCTTCCGGACGATCGCCGACATGAAACGCCGGATTGGCCAATGCCGCGCCATGCGATATGCCCATATGGATTTCGTAACCGCTCACTGCCGCTTCCGCAAACGCGCAGCGGCCGCTGACTTGCAGCAAACGCTTGTCCTCGGTCAGCTCGGTATCGACGTCGAGCAAACCCAATCCATGCGACCTGCCTGGCGCACCTTCGATCCCATGCGGATCAACAATGGTTTTCCCGAGCATCTGGAAACCGCCACAGATGCCGATGACCTTGCCGCCGTAACGCAGATGTTTGGCCAGCGCTTGCTGCCAGCCCTGTTCAATCAGCCATGCCAGATCGTTCCGCGTGTTTTTGCTGCCAGGCAGAACGATCAGGTCGGCCGGCGGAATTGCCTGGCCCGTCCCGATGAATTGCAGATTCACATCGGGATGCGCGCGCAATGCATCGAAGTCGGTATGGTTGCTGATTCTCGGCATCGCCGGCACGGCGACCCGAAATTTTCCACGCTCGGATTGCGATGACTGAATTGCATCTTCCGCATCGAGAAACAGACCGTGCAGATAAGGCAGCACGGCAAGCACCGGTTTACCGGTTTCCCGTTCCAGCCATTCCAGACCCGGTTCCAGCAATCCGATATCGCCGCGAAAACGATTGATGACGAAACCGATGATGCGCTTGCGCTCGCTGTCGGAAAGACAGGCCAGGGTCCCCACGATATGGGCAAATACGCCGCCGCGATCGATGTCGGCAACCAGAACCACGGGACAATCGACCGCTTCGGCAAAACCCATATTGGCGATATCGCGGTCGCGCAGATTGATCTCCGCCGGACTGCCCGCACCTTCAACGATGATGGCGTCATAGCTGGCTGAAAGCCGTTCGTACGAAGCCAGCACCGCCTGCATCGCGATCGGCTTGTACTGATGATAGTCGCGCGCATTCATGTCGGTGCGCACCTGGCCGTGGATGATGACTTGCGCGCCGGTATCGCTCGATGGCTTGAGCAAAACTGGATTCATGTCGGTATGCGGCGCCAGTCCGGCCGCTTGCGCCTGCAATGCCTGGGCCCGGCCGATTTCTCCGCCGTCCGATGCCACCGCGCTGTTCAATGCCATGTTCTGCGGCTTGAATGGAACGACCTTGACGCCCTGCCGCGTCAGCAATCTGCAGATCGCTGCGACCACCGTGCTTTTTCCGGCGTCGGAAGTCGTGCCCTGCACCATCAGGGTATGAAATGGAAAATTCATGTGAGATTCCGCTCCTGCCAGCGTGCTATCAGCGCGGTAATCCGGCTCAGGCCTTCGGTAATGGCAGCAGGCCCGGAAGACAGGATATCGGCTGATTTTATCTCGGCGACCATCCCGTTTTTTACGGCCGGAATCGCGTCCCAGCCAGGACGCGCGCAAAGCGTTTCCGATTGAAATTTCTTGCCGCACCATGAACCGATAATAATATCGGGCGCACGTCGCACCACGTCGAGCGGATCGGCAATGATGCGGTCCCTGGCGCTCGGCTGCGCGGCCAGCTCGGCAAACACATCGTCGCCGCCGGCAAGTTGAATGAGTTCCGACACCCATCCGATTCCGCTGATCAGCGGATCGTTCCATTCTTCGAAATAAATCCCCGGACGTTTTTCCCATTGCCGTGCCTGCTCCCGGGCAATCTCGACGCGCGCCTGCAGATCGGCGATTAACCGCTGTCCTTCCGTCTGTCGCTCCACCATCGACGCCAGCACTTGTATCATGCGAAAAATGCCGGCGACATCGCGTTGATTGAACAGATGAATTTCAATTCCCGCGGCAGCAAGATCGCGGCATATTTCCGCCTGCATGTTGGAAAAGCCGATTACCAGATCAGGCTTGACGGCGAGGATGCGCTCCAGCCTGGATGAAGAGAAACCGCTGATCTTCGGCTTCTCCGTGCGCGCTCTCGCCGGGCGCGTAGTGAATCCGGAAATGCCGGCGATCGAGTCTTCGGCGCCGAGCGCATATAACGTTTCCACCGCTTCGGTGCACAGGCAGGCAATCCGCTGATAATGGCTCATGGTCGATCACCGCGATGACTGCGCGCCTGCTCGATTTTTTCACACAGGACGGCCGCGCCGTCGATCATGCGCGGACCCGCGCGGTTAAGCAGGTCGGCATCCACGGAAAACAAATTGCCGCGGCGCACCGCCAGCAATGTGGAATACGGCTTCCATATATCAAGTCCGTTCGCCGGCTTGTTGCGCCGGTCGCCGGTGATCACGACTTCGGGGTTTTCAAGAAGAACCGATTCAATGTTGACGGTCGGCGCGGTGACCGGCAGTTTCGCGAAGACGTTCTCGCCGCCGCACAAGCGGATTGCATCGCTGACGATATGGCGCCCGTTGAGCGTATATAGCGGCCGATCCCATACCTGATAGAACACCCGCACCGGCGGACGACTGCCGTATTGCGCGGCAAGTCCCGTCAGTTTTCGGCGCAATTCCATGGCATTTTTTTGCGCCTGCGGTTCGGTGCCGAACAGCTGGCCCATCCGGATCAGGGTGTCGGGAATATCCTGGAGCTTGTGCGGCTCGCTGTAGAACATCGGTATGCCCAGTTTGCGCAAGGATTCCAGCTGGCGCTCGGCATTGCCGTGCAACCAGACCACCAGCAAGTCGGGCTTGAGCGCGATCAGGCGCTCCATATCGATCTGGCGGTTGTCGCCGATTTGCGGAATGCTTCTTGCCGCCGGCGGATAATCGCTGTAGCTGACCGTGCCCACCAGATGATCGCCCGCGCCCGCGGCAAACACCAGTTCGGTGGCGTGCGGCGCAAGAGACACGATGCGTTGCGCGGGGCGCTGCAAAACGACCGTGTTGCCATTATCGTCTTGCACGCTGATAGCGGCCGCTGCGTGCGTAGCGAACAGCCATGCCGCCAGCAATAAATAACGTTTCATTGTTTTCTTTCCAGTAACGCCTGTTCCAGCCGCTGCCAGCCGGCTTCGTCCGGCGGCAGACCCAATCTTATCCCGCACGCGCCGCGTGTAAACAGCCGTACCCAGATGCCGCGTTGCGCCATGTGCAACCAGAATGACTGCGCATGTTGCTCGGGCCACCATTGATACAGTGCGCTGCCATTTGCGCTGATTTCGTAACGCGCCAGTAATGCGTGCAGGCGCTCGCCGCCTTGCAGCAGGCGGTGGCGCATCGACGTTTGCCAGTCGCGGTCAGCCAGGGCTGCGCATCCGATCTCCTGCGCCGGCCCGCTTACGGTCCACGGGCCCAGCGCATCGGCCAGTTCTTTCAGCAATTCGGGATGCGCAGCGACAAATCCGAGCCGCAACCCGGCCAGGCCGAAAAACTTTCCGACCGAACGCAACACAATCAATCCGGGACGATCCGACCACGCCGCCACGCTCATAGGCGGCGTGGTGTCGCAGAACGCTTCGTCGACAATCAGCCAGCCGCCGCGCAGCGCCAACTGCGCGGCCCAATCCAGCAATACCTCAGGCGCGATCGTGGCGCCGGTGGGATTGTTGGGATTGCAGATCACCATCACGTCGCAACCGGCGACGGCGGCATCCAGTTCATCGTAAGCGACTTCGCGCATCGCATGGCCGGCCTGCGCCCAATGATGCGCATGTTCGGCGTATGCCGGGGCGGCTACCACGACGCGCGACGGCGAACGCAGACGCGGCAATGCCTGAATGGCCGCCTGGGTTCCGGCTACCGGCAACATCCGCGGTGCGTTGTAATATTCCTGCGCCGCGGTCGCCAGCGCCGGAGCGGCTTCCGGCAAACGATGCCATGCATCGGCGGCCAAAGCCGGAACCGGATAAGGTTGCGGATTGATGCCGGTGGATAAGTCCAGCCAGTCTTTGCGTGCTCTGCCGAAGCGGATCACCGCATCGCGCAGGTTGCCGCCATGTTCAAGCATGCATTTCCCTTTCCAGAAGCCATTTGAATGCGGCAATCAGGATGACGACACTGATCCACAGGGCGGTCGTAACAGCCACCAGCCGCCAGGCGCGGCTGATATCGGACGGCGTCGCGAGCCGCCCGGTTCCCAGCGGCGGCCTGTTTTCGATGACGCCGCCGTAGGAAGCTTCGCCGCCGAGAGCCAGTTCCAAAGCGCCTGCGCCAGATGCCATGACCGGACCGGCATTCGGGCTCGACCATTGCGGCGCCTGGGTGCGCCAGCAATGCCAGGCGGATCCGGTATTGCCGAGCAGCGCGTATGACAATGCAGTCAGCCGGGCCGGAATCCAGTTCAGCACGTCATCGATGCGGGCGGCGACGCAACCGAAAGCGCGATAACGCGGCGTGCGGTATCCCCACATGGCATCGAGGGTATTGGCCAACCTGAACAGAATGGCGCCCGGGCCGCCTGCGAC
This sequence comes from Herminiimonas sp., assembly GCA_027310305.1. Lineage (GTDB taxonomy): Bacteria > Pseudomonadota > Gammaproteobacteria > Burkholderiales > Burkholderiaceae_D > DAIDBD01. The sequence goes on along the minus strand of DAIDBD010000074.1, from coordinate 35,233 downwards.
GATGAACCAGAACAATGTGCCGAACACGGCGTCGTTGCCGTTTTCCAGCAGCGATTCGACACCGGCTTTGGCAAGATCGGATGCATCGGCTTGCTCCGTATCGCGGCTGACGATCAGCGCCGTTCGCTGCCGCGCCGTGATCAGGTCGTCTTGCGCCAGCGCCTGTTCGATCGGTAACGTGTGATCGCGCAGGCTGCGCAAGCCAAGACAGAAATATAGCGATACGGCATGCAGGCCGGCGCCCGCCATCATCTCGATGCTTGTGCCCCATCGAATGAGCCAGTACGCGATCAAGATCAGCGGCATCACCGCCAATAGCCACGCCAGCGCACCGGCCGGATATCGGTGCCGGCCGCGGTTCAGCTTCAGCTCGATTGCATTGGCCAGCCGGCCGAACCCGACCAGCGGATGCCAGCGTCGCGCTTCGCCCAGCATCAGATCGAGCATCACGCCCGCGGCAATCAGCAACGCGATCATGGCAACACTCAATCCGGTTAGCATGATCGTCCTTTGAGCACCAGAGGCAAACCAGCCGCGACCCATATCGCTTGCTCGGATATTGCAGCAACCGCCTGATTCAGGCGGCCCGCCTCATCGACGAACCAGCGCGATATCGCACCTTGCGGTATGACACCCATGCCGATTTCATTCGATACCAGAACGATGTCGCCGGCGGCTTGCCGAAGCGCCTGCAAAAATCGCTCGCGCTCTTCATGAAAGCATGCAGGCGGAATGATTTCTCCGATATCCGGAAAATCCTTTGCTTCGGAGAACACCAGGTTGGACAGCCAGACAGTCAGGCAATCGACCAGTACCAATCGTTCCGGCCTGCTCCACTGTGCGATGGCGGCGCCCAGCGAGATCGATTCCTCGACAGTCGTCCATGCCTGATTGCGTTGCTGCCGGTGATGGGCAATGCGGGCTGCCATTTCGCTGTCGCCCGGCTGCGCGGTGGCGATATAGATCACTTCCTTGCCGGAAGCGGCAGCAAGCGTTTCTGCATAAGCGCTTTTGCCTGAACGCGCACCGCCGAATACCAGTGTGCGATTCATGTCAACGCCGAGCCTAGGAAGATGTCTGCAACCGCTGCCGGACATGAAGGGAAATACCCATGGAAGTAGGAAGCCGTCAGCGCACCAACGCGAAAGACGGCTTCTCCGGCATCGGCCGAAGGATGTTTGGTTGCATGCGCCACCGGTGCGATTGCCGTTTCAAAACGCGAGTAGTGAAATGCATGGCCGCGCAGTTCGCCGTACGGTGTCGTCCATCCCTGCAAGCCGATTGCGGCGAGGCGCGATTGCATCCGCACCTGCCCGCGCAGCAGGCCGGCCATCGGCCAGGTCATGCCGTTCAGATCGGTCAAGGTCTCGGCCAGCGCCATCAATCCGCCGCATTCCGCCAGGATCGGCATGCCTGCCGCATGCGCCGTCCGGATCGAATCCTGCCAATCGGTTGCCTGCGACAGCGTTTGAGAATGAAGCTCGGGATATCCGCCCGGCAGATAAACCGCATCGGCGATGGAAGGAACCGGCTCGTTTGCCAGCGGCGAAAAAAATGCCAATGCAGCACCCATCCTTCGCAGGCAATCCAGATTGGCCGGATAGACAAACGCAAAAGCGGCGTCCCGGGCCACTGCGATGGTTTTGCCATTCAATACTGGCGCAACGGACGGCATCGCATCAGCTGCATCGAACGAGATGGTGCGCAGCCCGTTCCACGCGTCCGCATCGAACACCAGTTGTTCGGCGATCCCGTCGAGCACGGACTCAAGCGCTTCGACTTCGTCCGGCTGCACCAGGCCGAGATGCCGTTCCGGCAGCGATTGAATCTGTTTTGGCAATGTGGCGAACAGCGGTACCTTGCGCATGGCACTTGCCACCATTTCGGCATGGCGCGCGCTGCCGACCCGGTTCGCAATGACCCCGGCCAGATCGACCGGCCCGTAATCGCGCAATCCCATGACGACCGCGCCCGCCGTTTGCGCCATCGCCGACGCATCGAGCACGACCATGACCGGCACGCCGAAAGCGCGCGCCAGATCGGCGGAAGAAGGCGTTCCATCGTACAGGCCCATCACGCCTTCGATCAGAATCACGTCCGCCTCTGCAGCCGCCTGCGCCAGCAGCGAGCGGCATTGCGCAAGACCGACCATCCACAGGTCGAGCGTGTAGACCGGCGCGCCGCTGGCGCGCGCCAGCATCTGCGGATCGAGAAAATCGGGGCCTGCCTTGAATATCCGTACCCGCAATCCCTGGCGCAGCAGCTTGCGCGCCAGCGCCGCGGTCACCGTGGTTTTCCCCTGTCCCGACGCGATGGCGGATACCAGAACGACGCGGGCGGCAGCGGACATGTTCATCTGCGTTGCCTTACCATTCAACGCCGGGCTGCGCGGCTATGCCGGCAGCAAATGCATGCTTGACCGGTTGCATCTCGGTCACGGTATCGGCAATTTCAATCAGCTCCGGCGGCGCGCCGCGTCCGGTAACGACGACGTGCTGCATCTCGGGCCGTTCATCCAGATCGGCGATGATCTGATTGATATCGACGTACCGGTATTTCAGTGCGATATTGAGTTCATCGAGCACGACCAGTCCGATCTCGGGGTCGCGGAGAAAACGCTGCGCCTGTTCCCACGCTTTTTGCGCACAGGCGATATCGCGCTCGCGGTCCTGGGTTTCCCAGGTGTAGCCCTCGCCCATCGCGTAGAAACTGACCTCGTCCGGAAAGCGCCGCAGGAAGCGTTCTTCTCCGGTCGCCATCGCACCCTTGATGAACTGCACGATGCCGACCTTTTTGCCATGGCCGAGCGTGCGGATCACCATGCCGAATGCGCTGGAGCTTTTGCCCTTGCCATTGCCGGTATTGACCAGCAGCACGCCGGCATCCCGCTTTGCCGAATTTATTTTTTGATCGATCACGTCTTTCTTGCGCTGCATGCGCGCACGATGACGGTCGTTGATATTGTCTTCAGTCATGATGTTTTTCCTCGACGGGTATGTAAATGGCACGCTCGCCATGGCGGATGATTTCAATCGGATGGCCCAGGCAGCGACTCAGGATCGGGGCTTGCATCACCTCGGCCACCGGTCCGGCCTGCAAGCCGCCATCGCCCATCAGCAACAGCGCATGAGTCGCAATACTGTGCGCCAGATTCAGATCGTGACTGACCATCACAACCGATTTACCGGCTTGACGGCACAGACGGGCCAGCAAACCCATCACGCCGACCTGATGCGCGAGATCGAGCGCATTGGCCGGCTCATCGAGCAACAGCAACGGCGTATCCTGCGCCAGCACCGCGGCAATCGCCACGCGCTGGCGCTCGCCGCCGGAAAGCGTGCGCACGTCGCGATCGGCCAGCGCATCCACATCGAGCGCCTGCAGTGCGGCATGCGCTGCCTGATAGTCGGCATCCGAATCCCAATACGCGGCATCGTGGTACGGATGGCGTGCAGTCAGCACCGTTTCAATCACGCGATAGCCGAATGCATCGCTGCGCCCTTGCGGCAGGAACGCACGCTGACGCGCCAGTTCCTGCAACGGCCAGTCTTGCAACGCGCGTCCCTGCAACTGCACCGATCCGCTATCCGGCTCGCGCAAGCCCGTCAGTGTGCGCAGCAGCGTGCTTTTGCCTGCGCCATTGCGGCCGATGACGCACCAGCATTCTCCGGCCTGAATCTGCCAGTCGAGTCCCGCCACCAGCAAGCGTTCACCGATACGAAGATGCAGATCGACTGTACGCATCAGTATCATCTCTTGCGAATGTGATGCAGTTGCAACAGGAATACCGGCACGCCGATCAGCGCGGTGATGACGCCGACCGGAAGTTGCTGGGGCGCGATTACGCTGCGCGCCAGCGTATCAGCCAGCACCAGGAACGTGCCGCCGACCAATGCTGCCGCCGGCAACAGAAGACGGTGATCGGGGCCGAGCGCAAAGCGGCACGCATGCGGAACGATCAGCCCGACAAAACCGATGCTGCCGGCGCTGCTCACCGCACTGGCAGTCAGCAGCGCCGCACAGCCAAACAGCCCTTTCCTCAATGTACCGACCCGGATGCCCAGCGTCGCCGCCGCTTCCGCATGGAGCGCCACCACATTGATGGCGCGCGCCATCCGGATGGCATAGAGCAGTGCGCCCGCCAATACCAGCCAGGGCAGCCAGCGCAGTTGCGTGCCGGACAAGTCGCCGATCAGCCAGAACACCATGCCGCGCAAACGATTGTCCGGCGCAACCGACAGCATCAGCGTCACCAGCGCGCCGCAACCCGACGCCACGATCACGCCGGTCAGCAACAGCAGCGGCGCATTGCCGTCGACAATGCCGCCGCGCAGATCGCGATTCGCCAGTACGAACAGCAGCAACGCGACCGAGATGGCGCCGGCAAACGCGGCGGCATCGATCATCCAGACCGCGCTGAAGAACAGCATCGATGCCAGCGCGCCGACCGCAGCGCCGCCCGACACGCCCAGCACATACGGATCGGCCAGCGGATTGCGCAACAAAGCCTGCATCATCACGCCGGCCAGCGCCAGCATCGCCCCGGTTGCGAAACCCGACAACGCCCTGCCCAGACGCAATTCAAGCAGTGTGGCGGCAAGTGTCGAATGGGTGCCATGCAGCGCTTCGCCGATTGCGCCAAACAGGTCAGTTGCGGATAACGTGACCGATCCGATGCTGCAGGCGAACACGATGCTCACCAGCGCAAATGCCAACAGCAAGCACAAGATCGCCCATGCACGAAACTTTCGGCGCGGACGAGAAATCGTGAGTGCAGTATGCGCGAGGGTTTGCATGACTAACTTCTCAACTTGGCAGGTGTGTCAATACGGTGTACGCGCGCAGCGCGATGGCTGCGCGCGCAGATCATTATTTGAAGCCGTAACGCACGCCGACAAATACCGAGGAACCTGCTGTAGCATAATTTCTGGCCAGCTCGTAATCCTTGTTCATCACGTTGTCCCAACGTGCGAATAAAGACCAGTCGCGCGCGAAATCGTAGCTGCCGTACAAATTCAGCAGCGAATATCCGCCCAATACAATTGTATTGGACGAATCGTCGAAACGCTTGCCGGAAAATACCATTTCCGCGCCCGACCTGATCGCGCCAGCGGCATATTCGACAGCCACGGTGCCATGCTGTCTGGCGCGACGGGCGAATAGCTTGTCGGCTGTCTCGTCACGCGGGTCCTGCAGGTCGAGCGTGCCACGGACAGTCAGATTGCCCTGCGTGGTTTTTGCGCCGAGCGATACACCGGTAAGTAACGCTTTATTCACGTTATAGGCGCAACCGAACGTATGGGTTGCCGGCGACACCGGGCAAGGATTCGCATACACGAGCATATCCCTCACGGCATTGCGGTAATACACCGCGCTCAGTTGCGACTTTCCATCGTCATAGTACAAGCCGATTTCTGCATTTTTTCCATGTTCGGGCCGGTTCGTTTCAATGCCGTAAAAATTGGTATTGGAAAACTTGTAGTACAGCTCATTGAAGGTCGGCGCCCGAAAGCTGGTGCCGGCGCTCGCATTGACGCGCAAGGCTTTGGTCATCCGGTAACCATATGCCAGACTGCCGGTGGTCGCGGAACCGAACTGTGAATTGCGGTCGTTGCGCACACTGACGTTGGCAAGATGCGCATCGCGCTTGAATTGATACGACGCGGCAAATGAATCGGTAGTCCGGTCGCGAGCCAGCTCAGGCCGGGTCGAATCCACTTCTTCCTTGCGGCGCTCGGCGAGAAGCTGCAGCACATCGGCGCCTAACGCAATGTCGTTCTGCCACGTGAGGTCGATCTGCTTGGTATTGAATGTGCTTGTTCCCGCCGGCAACGCTGCCGACGTAATCGAATCGAGCTTGTCCGTGGACTGCGAAAGCTGCAACAAACTTGTCCACTGCGGCAGAAACCGGTTTTTGGAATACAGGCTGTAACTTCCCAGCTTGCTTTCGTTGCGCGCATCGAAACTGGCAGGACCGTTATCGAACTGGGAATCGATCCGGCTTTGCAGAAAATTGAATCCTGCTTCATGGCCTTTGGCAATGTCCAGAGAGAACTGGCCGCTTGCGCTGCTCTTTTTATATCCGTCCTTATCCGGATTGAATGAAAAGTTTCCGGGATTGGTGGCTGAAAAACCGCCCGAATCCTCTTTCGCTATATTGAGTGCATAACGAAACCGGTTTTGGTCACTGGTCGAACCGGAAACACCGGCTTGCAGCGATCGCGTCGCATAGCTCCCATATCCTGCGGATGTCGTGAAATGCGGAGCGCCATCGCCCTTTTTCGTGAAAATCTGCACGACACCACCAACCGCATCTGCACCATATAAACTGCTTAACGGCCCGTAGACGATTTCAATATGATCGATCTGCGACAGCGGGATTGCAGCCCAGGTCGCGCCGCCGGAGGTTGAAGAACCCGTACGCACGCCGTCGATCAAAACCAGCGTCTGATTATTATTGGTACCGCGCGCAAAAACAGATGAATTTGTTCCCGGACCGCCGTTTCTGGCTATTTCAATGCCGCGTTGCCGCTGCAGCAAATCGACTAGCGAATTTTGTCCTGATTGCGCGATTTCTTCGGATGTAATAAGAATGTTATCAGCCAATACATCCGTTGCTGCCTGAGGCGAACGGGTGGCGGTCACCACCACCGGCGCAAGCATCTGGTCAGGATGGGCTTGCGCAAGAGCAAACGAAGGAAATACAGCGGTAACGGCAATGAGGATAGCGCACGGCTTGATCGCCACATGGGCGTGCCGCGTTAGAGTAGAGGTCATGATCAATTTTCAAGTGAGGACACAACCAGCCGCTTCCCCGCAGGCTGGATTGAACAGAAGCACTCGATCGGCGTCCGACAACTGAAAGGAAAGAAAGGCGACAACGTACCGGCGCATTTCCCATTCACATTGCAAAGATCCCCGTTCGCAGCACTTCCACCTGTGTTGGCCGGTATCCGGGCTAACAAGTCAAACTGCCTCACCTTCCCATGCCTATGCACAGTGGTATTGAGAGACAGCCAGTCACCGAAAAGTGACGCTTGCTTACCGTTGCGGGGGCAGCACACGCTCGCTGATCAAGCAGCTTCGTGTTTCCCGTTTAACTGCGGACATGGACATGTCCGCGGGCACCAAAACATCGCAATTGTAAAGCCGATGCCGGCTGACGGCAACCGCAGTCTTGCGGGGAAGGCCTTCTCAGCAGTCGAGTATCGCCAGTCCGCCGTAAGCGATACCGTGCGGCGTGCTTGCCGCATGCAGCGCCATGTCTGCAATCGGCAAGCCGTGCCGGCAGGCAAGCAATAGCCGTATCGTGCCGGCATGGCAAACCACGATGGCGCAGTCATGGCGCAACTGCAGCAAGTCGTCATGAAATGCACGAACCCGTTGCGCCGCCTGCGCTACACTCTCGCCGCCGCCCGGACGGTAGCCGGCCATGTCGTCAGCCCACGCATCGATTTCAGTACGGGGAATGTCGCTCCAGGAACGCATTTCCCAGCGGCCGAAATTCATCTCGGCCAGACGCGGATCATGGATAGGCGCGGGACAATCAAGCGCGCGGCTCAGGCTGGCCGCCAGCCCGGTGCAACGCAACGCGGGACTTGAAAATACCGGCGTGCGCCCGGGCAAAGCCGGCGTCAGCGCATGCAATGCGAGCGTTTCTTCTGCCTCGGATACAGCCATGTCAGTGCGACCGTAGCAGGTAGCGGGAGCAACAAGGGGTTTGGGATGGCGCACCAGATAAATACGCATGAGAGCCGCTCAATGACCGTTCAATGCGGCATGGCCGCCAGCAGACCCAGATAAAACGCCGCTTCGGCAACCTGCTGCACCGCGCCCAGGCAATCGCCGGTATAACCGCCGATGCGGCGCACGAACATCCTTGCCAGGTACGACGCAGCGAATGCTGCTGCCAGCGTGCCGGCAGCGATGCTCTGCCACGATAACCAACCGGCAATACCCAATGCGGCTACAGGCGCGAGGACCGCCATCGCGCCGATGCAGAATTCCGCTGCCGTCATTTCCTCTGCCAGCGGCTTGGCCTTGCCATCCGCTTTTATGTAAGACAGCCGCCAGATCAGGGACGCCGACGCCAGCCGCGACAACGGATGCGCCGCCAGCAGCGCCGCCGCCACGGGCCATGACGGCAGATAGGACAGCGTCATGCATTTCAAGGCCAGCAGCAAGCCGATGCCGATCGCGCCATATGCCCCGATGCGGGAATCCTTCATGATTTCAAGCGTCCGCTCCGGCGTATAGCCGCCGCCGAATCCGTCGCACATGTCCGCGAACCCGTCTTCATGGAAAGCGCCGGTCAGATAAATGCCCGCGGCAGTCGACAGCAGTACGGCAACCGGCTGCGGCAGGATGAAAACCGCGACCGCATACACCGCCGCAGTGACGATGCCCACCACGATGCCGACAGCAGGAAAATAGCGAGACGCATGCCGCAGCCAGTCCGGCGCGAATCCGACCCAGCGCGGAACCGGGAGGCGCGTGAAGAATTGCAGCGCAATGAAAAACAGCCGAAGCTGATGCAGGCATCGATTGGCGAATCCGGCAGGAGTAGCAGTGGTCGGCATCGTTCGGCTAACTGCCTATTCAATTTTTCCGCTGACCTCGGCGGATTCGAACGTCGCCATGTCGCACATGAAATTCACCGCTGCCTGCAGCAGCGGCAGCGCCAGTGCACAACCGGTTCCCTCGCCCAGACGCAAACCAAGCTGCAGCAATGGACGCGCCCCCAGATGCTCCAGCATCCGCCTGTGTCCATGCTCATCGGAGCAATGCGAAAACAGGCAATAGTCGAGTATCGACGGCTGCAGGCGCGCAGCGATCAGCAGCGCACTGGTCACGATAAAGCCATCGATCAGCAGCACCATGCGCCGTTCCGCCGCCACCTGCATTGCGCCGGCCATCATCGCAATTTCAAATCCGCCGAATGTCGCCAGGACATCGAGCGGCGAGGTGGCAGTAGCATGGCGCTTCACTGCATCCCGAATCACTTTTTGCTTGTGCAGGATGCCATCGCCTGTCAGGCCGGTACCGGCACCGACACATTCTGAAACCGGCATTCCCGTGACCTTGTGCATGATGGCCGCTGCGGCAGTCGTGTTGCCGATACCCATTTCACCGAACCCGACCACATTGCCGTCAAGCGACGCAGCCAGCGCCATGCCGTGCTGCATGGCCGCCGCACACTGTTCAACAGTCATTGCCGGTTCATGTGCAAAATTGCGGGTGGCGAAGCCAACCTTCCGATCGATCAAGCCGTCGCGCAGACCGAAGTCGTGATTCACGCCGGCATCGACAATATGCAGTGCGCAACCGTTCTGCCGTGCAAACACGTTGATCGCCGCGCCGTTCCCGAGAAAATTCTCGACCATTTGCCAGGTGACGCTTTGCGGATAGGCGGAAATATTTTCAGCCACGATCCCGTGATCCGCGGCAAACACGATGATGGACGGCTCGATCAATTCCGGCCGCGTCGTCTTCTGAATCATGCCGGCCTGCCGCGCAACAGCCTCCAGAAAACCGAGGCTGCCGTGCGGCTTTGTCTTGTTGTTGATGGCGGCATCAATCGCTGCGGATAAAACGGTATCGTGCGTCGGATGGATAACTGGAATATGCATATGATTGCCTTGCGTGTCGCTACGCGCGGGCGCCGAAATCCGATCAGTCTAGTCGTTTTCGTTGTGCATCGTCAATTTATCGCAACATGATTTATGCCCTGCTTGAGCGTGAATTGCAGGCGTCACGATCACTTTCCGCTACGCATCAAAACTATTACACTGTGCATACCGAACGAACATTCATTACAACCTCCGGTTAAATCCCATGACTGCTGACAACTCCGCTTCACCCGCCGATTACTACAGCCGCCAATACAACGCACGCGCGTCGATCCCGGATCATCCGCACATTTTCACGCGCTGGCAGAAAGAGTCGGCACATGTACGCCGCACCAACGCAGGCTTGTTCGATCTGGCCTATGGCGAGTCATCCGGCGAGCGCCTCGATTTCTTCCCCGCCAATCGCGGCGGCGCCCCGCTGCTGGTTTTTATCCATGGCGGCTGGTGGCGCTCGCTGGACAAATCGGATTTTTCCTTCATCGTTCCCGGCTACCGCGCTGCGGGATTCAATGTCGCACTGACCAACTACACGCTGGCGCCGAACGCATCGATCGAGGAAATCACGCGCCAGCAATTGCGTGCGCTGGCATGGCTGTATCGCAATGCGGAGCAATATGATTTCGATCCGCAGCGCATTGCCGTCTCGGGCCATTCCGCCGGCGGCCATCTGGCGGCGATGATGATGGCGGCGCGCTGGCCCGCGTTTGCAAGCGACCTGCCGCCGGATCTGGTGAAGGCAGGCATATTGATGTCCGGCCTGTATGATCTCGCGCCGGTGCTGCACGCCGATTTCGTCAATGTCGATTTGAAGCTGCGGACCGAGCATATCGGCCCGCTGTCTCCGGCATCGATGCCGCAATCGCACCCGGCACGATTCCTCACCGCGGTCGGCGGACTGGAATCGGATGAATTCAAACGGCAGAATGCGTTGATCGCAGATTTATGGAAAGCCGGTCATGTTGGCGATATTGCCTTGCCGGATAAAAATCATCTGACGATTTGCGATGCGTTCGCGGCGCCGGGTCATCCATTGTTTGAGGCGAGCGTGAAGCTCGTGTCGGACATGTAATGCGGGATCGGGCTGCGCTTGGCAAGCAACGTTCAACCGACCAGCTTCAACCCAATAATTCCCGCCAGGATCAGACCGACGCAGAGCAATCTCGGGAAGGTTGCCGGATCGTTGAAAAGAATTATCCCGAGGATGACCGTGCCAATCGCTCCAACACCGGTCCAGACCGCATAGGCGGTCCCGACCGGCAGGGTTCTCATCGCGATGCCCAGCAAGCCGACGCTGATAATCATTGCAGCAACCGTACCGACGGTCGGCCACAACCGGCTGAATCCTTCCGTATATTTCAGGCCGATCGCCCAGCAAACTTCAAACAGGCCGGCGATTATCAGGATGAACCAGGTCATTGTTTTTCTCGAAAAATGGCGGGGCCGTCCGCGCCTGATAATGGGGGGCAAGGCCGTCCTCATTTCGGTGTCGAATAATTTGGCGCCATGCCGGAACAAGGAAAGATATTACCTGCATTCAATCCGCTTCGCTGAACGCGTTGCTCCAGTCGCTCCTGCCTGGCAGCGACAAGACGACGATCTGCTTACTCGCTGTTTTTATTCCGGATCTCGGCCAGCCGATAGCCCGCCTCCCGCACCGTCTCGATCGTCACAAAATCGGATCCGAGTTTTTTGCGCAAGCGATGCACCATGATCTCGATTCCGCTCTGGCAGCCCTGATATGCGCCGATCGAATCCATGCGCCGCATGATCGTGCTGCGCGTGACCGTGCAGCCGGGTTTTTCAATAAGCGCAACCAGAATCGCATGCTCGCGCGGCGTAACCGCGAGATGGACGCCGTCAAGATGAAACAGCCGCGTATCGCTGCCGTAGACGAGCGCACCGCAACGAAAGCAGTTGTCAGTCCGAATCAGGCTGCGCCGCATCACGGCATTGAGCCGCGCCGCCAGCTCTTCGGCCGGCACCAGCCTCGGCAGGAAATCGTCGGCGCCGCTGTTGAAGCTTGCCACCCGCTCCGCCAGCGTATCCGTATCCGCGATGATCAGCACCGGCACCGCATTGCCCGCCGCACGCAGACCGACCAGAATATCGCAACCGCTTTTTCCGGGCAGATTCCATCCCAGCAGTGCGGCATCGAAGGCTTGCGCGGCAAGCCGCTCCTCGGCCTGCACGCCGCTCGACACGCGCTCGACGGCGAAGCGCATTTTCTGCAACTCGCCCTCCAGCCAGATCGCCAGGCCTTCGTCCCGTTCGGCAAGCAGGACCCGCACGCTCACGTTCCCGCGATCCGGAAACGCGTGCGCCGGGCACGAGGGCGAATGCCGCCGAACGCATTGATCTGCCATGGTTGGGAACGCTGCGCAGGCAGCCTTGCCGCCATAGCTAACGGACGCATCCTGTCTCCTTCGGATTCCTATACCGGCCGGTCTGTGCCGGCCTCGGAGAAGCGGCAGAGCGGCCTCTGCCGGAAAAAACCGCCCGTCCCCGGAAGACCGAAGGCGGGCGCAACTCGCCCCGCGTCAATTCAACTTGAGGGGAAGCGCCGGCCAAACATCAAAAGTTGTTTTGAATACCGATAGACATGATGGAAGGATTGGTATTGCCCCCTGTTACCAGCACCTTGGCTTTTCTGTCCACGGCATAATCCGCGTAAAGCAATGTACGCTTTGATAGGTTATAAGTGGTCCCGATATTGATTACCGCAGAGTCGATGCCCGTTGCTGCATTCGTTCTGTGTTGACCAAACTTCAGGTAAGGCGTCGCAGCCCCGAAATGAGTCGCGGCAGTTATTGCCCAAGACCTTGCCCGGGTAAATACGGCAGCGGGACCAGAGGCTGATTCGGACTGATAGACTGCGCCTATCTGGGTCGGGCCAAAATTGTATGCTCCGCCTAACGTAATGAGTTTGCCCGATGCATTGGTGCCGGGATCAGCGCCGGCTGTCTGATACATTACTCCTGCTGCCAGCGGCCCACTAAGGTAGTTGACGTTCAGGCCGAATGAGTCGCCCTGACCATTAAGGCTGCCTTTCGGCAACTCGCTTGGAGCGTATTGAATCATCGCTTCAACCCCGCCGATTCTGGGGGAAAAGTATGACATGCCATTTACCACCCGAACCGTATCACGCGAAGCAGGGTCAGCCAGAACCGCGCCGGTGGAAGGCGCCAGGCCTCTGGCATTCGTCGTTTGACCGCGCACGGGATTGGCGGAAATCCAGCGTGTCGAAGAGCCATTGCCGCCGAAGAGTACGCCCGCTCCTGAAAAGCCGCTGTGGCAATCGATAAGATCGATGACATCACAAATAAAGGCCACATTTGCAGAGCCCTGCTTCCCGAGTCGGATCGAGCCCCAATTACCGGCCAAACTAACCCATGCAGCCCGATTGAACAAAGCAAAGCGATTGACTGAACCTGTATCCATGTTGGGCTGCATTTCAAGCCGAAAGCTCGCTATGTTGCCGCCCCCCATGTCTTCTATGCCGACAAAGCGAAACCGCGAGGCGCCGAATTGGCTCCCTTGTTCCGTAAGCGTCTGGCCAGTCGCTGATTGACTGCGGCTCACGCCTGCATCAACCTGACCGGAAATTGTGAGAGAAGAAGAACCGGAAACTGAATCTGTATGCGTCGGACTATGGCCAGGGCCATGGACATGGCTAGGGCTGGAGCTTGGAGCGGAACTAGGGTCAGGGCTGGCACTGTGGATATCGTCTGCGAAAGCGATGCTTGATGTTAGCAAGGCCAAGCCTACAAATATTTTTTTCTTCATTATGAATGTCCCCAAGAAATTTAAATTACAACTGATCGATAAGTTAAAAAATGAAGGCAACCTGTCCGAAGCAAATGACCCGTTGTCTACTTAAGCGAAGATGGCTTGCATAATCGCTGCGTCGCATCTTGAATCATTCCATCTTTCAATTCGCTTTCAATTTGGAAGATCACATAACGATACGCAGGAGTTGCTGTGCCCATGCAACAACAAGGCAATTCTTTTTCATAACAGAACGAAATCGGCCCACCGATGAAAGCTTTTTGAAAGAAATGCGGGACTATATTCCTTCCTCGGAAAAAAAGCGGTGGGGGACGAGATCATGCTGCGTACTGTTGCATTGCTGCTGCTTGCCATGATGGCGCCGGCCCGGGCGCAGGACGGTGCCGCGCCGGATAGCATTGTGATCGGCCAGTCGATCGAAATCAGCGGCCAGGCCACCGGCAAGGAAAACATGCTTGGCGCGCTCGCCTATTTTTCATGGCTGAATGAGCACGGCGGCGTGCGCGGGCGCGCGATCCAACTGATTACCTACGACGACGGACGCAGTCGTGCGACGGCACGGAAGAATACCGAAAAATTGCTGCATCAAGACCGCGCGCTTGCGCTGTTCGGCTATCGCAGTACACCGACGGTCGAAGAAATTCTGCCGCTTCTGATGCAGGAAAAGGTAGCGCTGGTAGCGCCGTTCTCAGGTGCGCAGAGCCTGCATGCGCCTGTCCATCCCTATGTGTTCAATCTGCGCGCGAGCTATCAGGATGAAGCGGCCAAGATGACGGAATCGCTGGCAATGCTGCGGATCACCAGGGTCGCAATCCTGGCGCAGGACGATGCGTTCGGCCGCAATGGGCTGGCCGGGTTTGAACGCAGTCTGAAGGCGCGGCGATTGCAGCCGGTGGCGATTGCGAAGTATGACCGCAAGACGCTGGACCTCAGCCAGGCGGTGAGCGCGATTGGAACGGTAAATCCGCAAGCGGTGCTAATGGCATGCACCCCGGCCGCCTGCGCCGGCTTCATCCGGCAAATCAGAAAGCTCGGGCTGCAACCGCAGTTCCTGATGCTGTCGAATGTGAACTCCGAGAAATTCTTCAACTCTCTCGGCGATTCGGGAAGAGGGATCGGCGTGATGCAGGTAATGCCGTATCCACGCGATATCGGCGCAGCCGTGGTACGCGAGTTTCAGCGCGTGCTAAAAGCAATGAAGAATCCGCCGCCTTCATCCTACGCCGCACTGGAAGGATTCGTCGCGGCCAAACTGATGGCGGAAGCGATCCGCCGCGCCGGGCCGCAGCCGACGCGGCAAAAGATCGTTGCCGCACTGGACGCAATGACGGACGTCGATCTCGGCGGCATCATTGTCGGCTATTCGCCGACCGACCACGATGGCTCAGGCTTCGTCGAGCTGACCATCGTTGGAAAGAACGGCGCCATCTGGCGATAGCGTCCGGTCGAAGATGAGTTGAAATTGTTCAGCAGGACGGCGCCCGAAAATCAATCGCCCGCCGTTCATTTCCTGGCCAGACGCTCCGCCTTCTCTTGCGACCACGCGGCAATTTTTTCGTGTATGCCTTTTTGCTCGCTGATCATTTGCGAATCCGGCGCCAGTTGCGCGCACAGTTCCAGCCGGATGCCGTTCGGATCGAAAAAATAAATCGATTTGAATACCCGATGATCGGTGACGCCGAGCACTTCGATGCCATGTGCTTCGATGCGCGCCTTCATCGCTTCCAGTTGTTCGACCGACTCGACACGCAGCGCAATATGATTGACCCATGCCGGCGTATTGGGCGACGGCGCGGACAACTGATTGTCGCCGAGGTCGAAGAATGCCAGGCAGCTGCCGTCGGTCATCCGGAAAAAAATATGCACGTACGGGCAATACTCGCCGGTCGACGGCACGACATCGGCGCGGATGTAATGAAACAGCGGCAAGCCGAGAATGTCTTCGTAAAAATGACGCGTTTCTTCGGCGTCGCGACAGCGGTAGGCGAAATGATGCAAACCGTCGATCGGTACCGCAGTGGGAATCGCGGCAGTCTGGCCGACCGGCGTAGCGGTTAGTGTGTTCATGGCGAGCTCCTAGGAATGCGATGAATGACGGCCTTTTTTGATGACGCTCTGCGTCACCTGCTGATTGATCGCGCCGAAGATCGACTTGCCGTCCGCATCGAACATTTCGATTTTGATCGTGTCGCCGAACTTCATGAACGGCGTTTTCGCTTCGCCGTCGGCGATCATTTCCAGCGCGCGTTTTTCAGCGATGCAGGTATAACCTTTTTTACTGTCCTTGTTCGATACCGTGCCGGAACCGATGATCGATCCGGCGCGCGCATTGCGCGTTTTGGCGAGATGCGCAATCAGTTGCGGGAAGCTGAACACCATGTCGACGCCGGCATTCGGCTGCCCGACCTGCACGCCGTTCCAGGTGGTGCGCAACGGCAGATGCAGTTTGCCTTCTTCCCATGCGGTCGATAATTCATCCGGCGTCACGGCAACCGGCGAAAAACTCGATGCCGGTTTCGCCTGAAAAAAGCCGAAGCCTTTTGCCAGTTCCGCCGGAATCAGATTGCGCAGCGAAACATCGTTGACCAGCATCAGCAGTTTGATGTGCGACAGCGCGGCATCGGGCGTTGTTCCCATCGGCACGTCATCGGTAATCACCGCGACCTCGCCTTCGAAATCGATGCCCCACTCTTCCGACCCAAGCACGATGTCATCCATCGGCCCGATGAAATCGTCGGAGCCGCCCTGGTACATCAGCGGCTCATGCCAGAACGATTCAGGCATCTCGGCGTTGCGCGCCTTGCGCACCAGCTCGACGTGATTGACATATGACGAACCGTCGGCCCACTGAAATGCGCGCGGCAACGGCGCCATGCAGCGCTTGGGATCGAAGTCGAATACATGGCGCGCTTTGCCTTCGTTCAACTCTTCGTACAGTTGCTCGAGTTGCGGCGCGATGAAATGCCAGTCGTCCAGCGCCCGCTGCAGCGTCGATGCAATCCCATCGGCGATGACCGCTGTTTTGAGGTCGCAGGAGACGACGGCAAGCTGGCCGTCGCGGGTGTCGTCTTTGAGAGTGGCAAGTTTCATGCAGCGTCCTGTTGTTATTACGGATAAAGGAATGAATTTATTATAGCGTAATGATAGACTGCTGCAAAATTGACAGGAATCAGCATGACCAAATCCGCTCCGCCCCTCGCCAAGGCAACTTCCCAGCAAGGCATTCAATCGGTTGAAGTTGCCGCGCCGCTGTTGCGAAGTTTGAGCAGCGCGGCCGGATCGCTATCGCTATCCGCATTGTCCAAAATTGCCGGCATGCCGGCGGCAAAAGCGCACCGCTATCTGGTCAGCCTGATCAGGGTCGGACTGGTGGAACAGGACGCGCTTTCCGGCGAATATGATCTGGGGCCGCTGGCGCTGGAACTGGGGCTGGCTTCGCTAGGCCGGATGGATGCGATAAAGCTGGCCGATGAGGCAATCAGCACACTGCGCGACGCCACCAGCGAAACCGTCGCGCTGGCGATCTGGGGCAATCTTGGGCCGACTTATATCCGTCTGATGCAATCGCGCCGCCCGGTCACGATCAACCTGCAAATCGGCAGCGTGATGCCGATGACCTATACCGCCAGCGGCTTGTGCTTTGCCGCGTTCCTTCCTGAAAAAGAAACCGCGCAACTGCTGCAACGCGAACTGGCGCACAATCGCCGCGACAAGCTTGATGCACCGCATACCAGAAGCGCGCTCGCGCCGCTGCTGGCTGAAACGCGGCAGCACGGCATGGCGCGCATCATCGGACGGCTCGATCCAGCCGCGGTACGCGATCCGGGAAAAAGCCGCGCAGCCGAACGATTGCTGGCCGGCTTCAACGCCTTCTCGGCACCGGTTTTCGATCACGACGGCCGCATGCGGTTCGCGCTGACCGTGGTCGGTTCGGCGGCGCATGTCAGTCAGGCGTGGAACGGGGAAATTGCCCGATCGGCCCTGCGCCATGCGGCGCAATTATCGGCTCGGCTGGGTTATCGCGGGTAACTTTCTCATTGGAGTATCGCGGAAATGGTAATTACGCAGATTCGAAAACGGGTGATTTGAAAGAATTGCCAAAACAAATCAGATATATTGAATTTCAAAAATCCACGCTTGATTGAGCTTTGCGGAGATTGACAATAATTCGTTTATAAAAGAAAATTAGCCATGTACGAAATCCGACACTATCTGACCGGCGACGAAAAGGATATTTACCTCGAATGGTTGCGCAAACTGCGCGATGTGACGGCAAGAGTAGCGGTAGGTCGGCGTGTAAACCGCATCGAGCTGGGCAACTTCGGCGATCACAAATTTTGTCGTGATGGCGTGTGGGAACTTCGTGTTGATGTGGGTGCAGGGTATCGCGTCTATTATGCTGTCGCAGGTAAAGAAGTGGTATTGCTTCTATGCGGTGGCGACAAGCGGACGCAAGATGCAGATATCGACCGCGCCTGTGAATACTGGCAAGACTGGCAAAGGAGAACAAGCGATGAAAGATAGAGCGCATGACGATGCAATGGCCGAGTTGTATCAGGAGGATCCCGCTTATGCCATCCAGGTACTCAACAGTATTCTTGAAGACGGCGACCAAAGCGAACTGTTGATTACGTTGCGTCAAATGACAAAAGCTTTTGGCGGTGTTCAGTCGGTGGCTGAAACGGCTCACTTGAGTACGACCCAGTTATACCGCACGCTGTCACCCGATGGAAATCCTGTTCTTAGCAGTTTGTCGGCCATCCTCAAGGCGATGGGACTTCGTCTTGCCGTGCAATCTGTGCAGCCGCCCCCGGCACACGCATAATCAATTGCAGTCTTCATGCATTGGCGGCTTCGTGAGGTGCTCGTTTTGCTACTGGATCGGGTGGAGTCCATAGATATCATGCTTGGCTCCAGACATTTTTCTAACAACAGCATGGTCGCTTGACGGGTGAATCGAAGGCGATTCCCTTTTCATGTAATCGAGCATAAATGCAGCCGATCTCTTCATTCCAGTCGGGGGGCATTCGATGCTTGAGCGGGGCGTCGCCTTTATCAAGTAGGTCACGCTCATCCTTCCTGATGCGAACGATGACGAGCCATTTTTTGAGCATCTTTACAACGTCGTCGAGGGAGCGCTCTTCCTGGAAATAGCGGATGGCCGTCTCACGAAGAATTGCACACGGAACCACATGTTCGCGATGTCCTATGCCAGCGTGCGATCGGCCGTGCGGAATGAAACCTACTGGAATGAAGAAATCCGGCACACGTGTATGCTGACTCATGCCTTCGCTAAGCATCTGACGGTAATAGCGAGCCAGACGGACAAACGCTCGGTCGCGCCGGGCATTCTCATCATAGGCAAAAAAAGGATGACGTTCGTGAACGAGAAACTCGGTACGTATCGCTGTCTCGATGCCATCGTTATCCTTCGGCGCGAGGTCTCGCCCTTGCAGCCAGCGATGGAACGATAGGGCCGCGTCGGTCAGAGACATATGCTCACTCCTATACCACTCGGTCAGGAAAATTTGACGTAATTCGGCAAAGTCGACAGAAGAATTCGGTTTAATCAAATTAATAGCTCTTGTATCGCCGGAATTTTTTTCTTCATACATTTCAAAGAAAAAAAGTGCCGTTTCAGCTACCCGCCGGATATAGACAGTCCGCACGCTGGCAGCGACTACGCGTACATGCATGCGCAGATAGCGTGGGTGAAGCATTCGTTCGCGGCCGGGCCACGCTGGGAGCACTAATCCTTCATGCTCGAAGTGAGCAATCAGCGCTTTGGCCGAACCGTAAGGCAGGCGCAGCATCGCTTGTAATTTTGCAATCGAGGCCGATTGTGTCTTTAGGACGACAGTGCGCTTGGTCGGTCAGATCCTGAGTCAAGATGTCAATCGTCATGGACGTGTCTTCCTGGGCCAATGGTAAATGGGTTAATTTCGAAGAAATCAGACATCAAATTTACGCTCATGTTTGAATTGATGTATATGAACAAGCCTTTTCATATCTCTCGTGGATAATGCTTAACACCAATTATTTCAATTTGCAAGTCAGCATCCAGTAATGCTCTAACCGCACAATCCGAATATCCTTCACCGCCGCCCCAATCTTCTTCCGCAACGCACTATCCGCCGGAAAATTTTTCAGCACCTCACAACGCTCGCCGTCCGGCAACGTTCGAATCTGATAGGTATTCCCCTCCAGATCGGTACGCGCAATCGACGTGCTGCTGCCCTCGACGTACACGTTGTCCAGCATCACAAGCAAAATATCTTTGCCCAATTTTTCGCGCAACTGCGCCAGAAATCCGGCCTGATCCTGCCGCTTGACATGCGACCACCAGAAGCCGGCAAAGCAGGCTGAAAACTTGCCTTCTGCACTTGGCAGATCGAATGCATCGGCCAGCGCAAACTTCACCTTGTCGGTCGGCAGGCCCTTGGCTTCTGCAATGCGCATCATCTCCGGATTGATATCGGTCGCCAACACGGATGCAGCCGATTGCGCCAATTGCTCGGTCCAGTAACCGGTGCCGCAGGCAATCTCGAGTACGCGATGATCGCGCAATGCTTCGCGCACCTTGTCATGCAGGATCGCGAGATCGGCCTGCCGTTCCGGCTTGTCGTATACGTTTTCATAGATGCCTGCGCACTTGGCGTAATAAGCCGCCAGATCGCTGTTGTCTTTGTTCATCATGTTCGTGCTTCCAGAATAGCATTTGCCGCTTCCGCAAAACCTGCGCCGAAGGATGCGCGCGTCACATATGCGGGCGGTGTCGGCAACTTGTCGAGAAATGGCGCGACATTGGCGACGCCGATTGCATGCGGATAATGCGCGAACATCGATGCATCGTTGCCCGAATCGCCGATGAAGACGTAATGCCGGCGCGCTGTTTCGTCATCGACGCCGAACACATCGGTCAGTATCCGCGCGCTCATCGCCTGCTTGGAAAATTGCGTCACGGATGCGTGCGCATGAATGCTGCTCGCAGCGGCAAAAAAGCCGTGGCTGCGGATGAACCCAAGCAGTTCATCGACCTGCGCCGGTGCCAGCGGCGGCACGTTCTCGCCGATATCGAACGCCAGATCGCCGATGCGCTGCGGCGCGTCTTCGGCGACCGGCACATGCGGAAAATTTTCCCGCAACGTTTGCGCAAAAGCATCCAGCGCGCGCCGGTGCTTTTGCCGGGTCGGCGCATCGGCATAGAACAGCGATTGCTGCATGCCGCTTTCATCGAGCCAGAATGCGCTTGCGCCATTCTCGGCCAGCACCGCGTCGAAGCCGCACAGGCGCAGCAGCGGCAAGGCCCAGTAAGTCGGCCGGCCGGTCACCGCAATCAGCTTGAGGTCGGCTTGCCGCAAGCCTGCCAGCGCCGCCAGCACGTCCGGCGTCAATTGCCGGTGCGTCGTCAAGGTGTCGTCAATGTCAGTCAGTATGCCCCGGATATTGCGCCGCTCGCTGCGCGGCCACTCGATCAACGGCTTCATAATTCGTACATGTCCTTTTCGCCGGTCATGATTTGTTCGATCAGTTTGCGGTTCAATGTCGGCGTCATCAATTCGATGAAGGTGTAAACATAACTGCGCAAATACGCGCCCTGCTTGATGGCGACGCGCGACACATTGGTGCCGAATAAATGCCCGACCGATATTGCGCGCAAATTCTTGTCGCGTTCGGCGTCGAACGCCATGCCGGCGATAATGCCGACGCCCATGCCGAGTTCGACATAGGTCTTGATGACATCGGCATCGATTGCTTCGAGCAGCACATCGGGTTTCAAATTGCGCAGCGAAAACGCGTGATCGATTTTATTGCGCCCTGCGAACGCAGCATCGTAGGTAATCAGCGGATAGGCTGCAATTTCTTCCAGCGTGATCGATTTCGATTTCAGCAGCGGATGGTCAGGCGTCACTACGACCAGGTGTTCCCACTGGTAGCACGGTAATGAAATCAAGCCGTCGATACTGGCGATCGATTCGGTGGCGATGGCCAGATCGGCCTGATCTTTCAATACCATTTCAGCAACCTGCCTTGGATTGCCCTGCAATAACGAAAGCCGTACTTTCGGAAACTTCAGCGTGAAAGCCTGCACCACTTTAGGCAGCGAATAGCGCGCCTGGGTATGCGTCGTGGCAATCGTGAAACTGCCGCTGTCGTGCGCCGCAAATTCCTTGCCGATGCGCTTCAGCCCTTCTATTTCCTGCATGATCAGCTCCACCGATTTCAGCACCGCCCGCCCCGGTTCGGTCAGGCCGCGAATCCGCTTGCCGTGGCGGGTGAAGATATCGATGCCGAGCTCTTCTTCCAGTTCGATGATCGCCTTGGATACGCCCGGCTGCGACGTGAAAAGCGCCTTGGCGGCTTCAGTCAGGTTGTAGTTTTGGCGAACAGCTTCCCGAACGAAGCGAAGTTGATGCAGATTCATTGGCGCCCCTGATGTTTTGCCTGGTATTCATGCCTATTTTCATATGCCAGATAAGCATATAAGCAAATAAATACTTTGTAGTTTGGAATAAGGGCCAAGTTTATTACGATTCATGTTACTTTGCGCGAGGAAAAATGACTCTTTCATATGTGGTTTCAGGCTTTGCAGTCGGCATGCTGGTCGGATTGACCGGCGTGGGCGGCGGGTCGCTGATGACGCCGCTGCTGACGCTGTTATTCGGCATCAATCCCACCGTTGCGGTAGGCACCGATCTGGCTTTCGCCTCCGTCACCAAGGTGGCCGGCACATTCGCGCACCGGTTTCGCGGCACCGTGCGTTGGGAAATCGTCAAGCATCTGTGCTACGGCGCACTGCCCGCTGCGGTTGCCGCTACGCTGGCGCTCAACTATTTCGGTGCGCTGGACAAGGAAATCGGTCAAATCATCCGCTATTCGATCGCCGGCTCGGTATTGCTCACCGTGATCGCCATCATATTCAGAAAAAAAATGCAGGCATGGATCAGCGCGCATCCTGAAAAGCAGTTGCAAGGCGCCAATCTGGTTGCCGCCACCATCGGCGCAGGAGTGATGCTCGGCGCATTGGTCACCGTATCGTCCATCGGTGCCGGCGCAATCGGCGCTACGCTGCTGGTGCTGCTTTACCCTCGCCTTTCGCCGGCTGAAATTGCCGGCACCGACATTGCCTACGCCGTTCCGTTGACTGCCATCGCCGCTTTCGGCCACTGGTGGCTCGGCTCGATCGACTGGGAATTGCTCGCGATGCTGCTGCTGGGTTCGGTGCCCGGCATCACCATCGGCTCACTGGCGGCGCGTGCGGTGCCCGAGAAAATTTTGCGCGTCCTGCTGGCAACCACGCTGACCGGCGTGGCGGCAAAACTGGTATTTTAAGACGCTTCATTTAAGGATTCAACGATGTATCGCTACGATCAATACGACCATCAAATCGTCAGGGAACGCGTTGCCCAATACGGCGACCAGGTGCGTCGCCGCCTGTCGGACGAACTGACGGAAGACGAATTCCGTCCGCTGCGATTGCAGAACGGGCTTTATCTGCAGCGCCATGCGTACATGCTGCGCGTCGCCGTGCCGTACGGCCTGCTGTCATCCACGCAAATGCGCATGTTTGCGCATATCGCCCGCAACTACGATCGCGGTTACGGCCACTTCACGACGCGCCAGAATATTCAGTACAACTGGATCAACCTGGAAGACACCCCGGAGATTCTCGGCCAGTTGGCATCGGTGGAAATGCATGCGATCCAGACATCGGGCAATTGCATCCGCAACATCACGTCGGATGAATATTGCGGCGTGGCGGCGGACGAGATCATCGATCCGCGCCCGTATGCCGAAATCATGCGCCAGTGGAGCACGTTCCATCCGGAATTTGCCTATTTGCCGCGCAAGTTCAAGCTCGCATTCAATGGCGCGGTAGAAGACCGCGCAGCGACCGCCGTGCACGACATCGGGTTTACCGTGATCAAGGATGCGCAGGGCGAAACCGGTTTTCGCGTGATGGTCGGCGGCGGCATGGGCCGCACCCCGATTCTCGGCAGCGTGATCCGCGAATTCCTGCCGTGGCGGCATCTGCTGACCTACACCGAGGCAATTATGCGCGTCTATAACCAGTACGGCCGGCGCGACAATATCTACAAGGCGCGCATCAAGATTCTGGTCAAGGCGATCGGCGCCGAAGAATTCGCCCGTCAGGTCGAAGCGGAATGGGCCGACCTGAAGGATGCGCCGAGCACGTTGACCGCCGAGGAATTCAATCGCGTCGCCGCTTATTTCGAGCCGCCTGCCTATGAAAAAATTGCAGACGGCGGCAATGCGCTGGAACAGCAGAAAGCGGAAAGCAAGCCGTTCGGCAACTGGCTCAAACGCAACGTCAAGCCGCACAAGATGCCCGGTTATGCGATCGTCGTGCTGTCGCTGAAAAAGACCGGCGTGCCGCCGGGCGACGCCAGCGCGGAACAGATGGATTTTGTCGCCGATCTGGCGGATCGCTACAGCTTCGGCGAACTGCGCGTCACGCATGAACAGAACCTGGTGCTGGCCGACGTCAAAGAATCGGATTTGTTTGCGCTCTGGCAGGAAGCGAAGGCGCATGGCCTGGCGACGCCGAACATCGGCCTGCTGACCGACATCATCTGCTGCCCCGGCGGCGATTTCTGCTCGCTGGCCAATGCCAAATCGATTCCGGTCGCGGAAGCGATTGCCGAGCGTTTCGACAATCTCGATTTCCAGCATGACATCGGCGAGATCGAACTGAATATTTCGGGCTGCATCAATGCCTGCGGCCACCATCATGTCGGCAACATCGGCATTCTCGGCGTCGACAAGGATGGCGCCGAGTGGTATCAGGTATCGATCGGCGGCGCGCAAGGCAATGACAGCTCGATCGGCAAGATCATCGGGCCGTCCTTTTCCGCGCATCAGATGCCGACCGTGATCGAACGGCTGCTGCAGGTATATGTGCGCGACCGGATTGAAGACGAGCGCTTCATCGACACCGCGCGCCGGGTCGGTGTGGCGCCGTTCAAGGAGCACGTCTATGCCACGCCGATCAAGATCCAACACAATGCGGGAGAAGATGCATATGCGTGACATCATCAAGGATAAGGCTGTTGTCAGCGATGACTGGACCGTGCTGCGTCTGGAGGAAGGCGACGTGCCGGAAACCGCCGCAGTGCCTGCGGGCAAGTTCATCGTGCCGCTCGCAGTCTGGCAGGCGCAGCGCGCAACCTTGCAACAACGCAGCGATATCGGCGTCTGGATCGCCAGCGACGAGCGTCCGGAAGCGCTGAAGGACGATGCGGCGAAACTGCCGGTGATCGCCGTCGATTTCCCGAAGTTCGCCGATGGCCGCGGCTATTCGATCGCCTACAACCTGCGCGCCCGCCTCGGCTACACCGGCGAACTGCGCGCGATCGGCGATGTATTGCGCGACCAGTTGTTCTACATGCAGCGCGTCGGCTTCAATGCATTCGCCACCCGCCCGGACCGCAATATTCACGATGCGCTGAAAGGCTTGACCGATTTTTCCGACGCCTATCAGACGTCGTGGGATCAGAAGACGCCGCTGTTCCGGCGTGTAAACCGCCCGCAAAAAGCCGCACAGGAATGAACAGATGAATATTGCAGACTTTGACCGGCTTGTTGCGGCCACAAAAGAAACGCTCGCGCGTATCGCCGGCGATTTTTCGCCTGCGGTGTTTGCGTCCAGCCTGGCCGCCGAAGACATGGTGCTGACCGACCTGATCTTGCGTGGCGGATTGCCGATTGCCATCTTCACGCTGGAAACCGGACGTCTGCACCAGGAAACGTTAAGCGTGCTCGACCGCATCAAGGAAACCTACGGCACCGAAGTGACGCTGTACAAACCTGAACCTGCCGCGGTCGATGCATACGTCCGGCAAAACGGCTTGAATGCGTTTTACGACAGCGTCGACCTGCGCAAGGAATGCTGCCGCATCCGCAAGGTCGAGCCGCTCAATCGCGCACTGGCCGGCAACAAGGCATGGGTCACCGGCCAGCGCCGTGCGCAATCGACCACCCGTGCCGCGCTCG
Source organism: Herminiimonas sp. (assembly GCA_027310305.1). Classification (GTDB taxonomy): domain Bacteria; phylum Pseudomonadota; class Gammaproteobacteria; order Burkholderiales; family Burkholderiaceae_D; genus DAIDBD01. The sequence goes on along the minus strand of DAIDBD010000074.1, from coordinate 9,803 downwards.
ATGTGCAGGAAAACGATGAAGCGCACGGCATGGCCAAATTCAATCCGCTGGCTCATTGGTCGGAAGAAGATGTCTGGCATTACATCCGCACCAACAACGTGCCCTACAACCCGCTGCACGACAAAGGCTATCCGTCGATCGGATGCGAACCCTGCACCCGTGCGATCCAGCCGGGCGAGGACGTGCGCGCCGGCCGCTGGTGGTGGGAGAACCCGGAATCGAAAGAATGCGGCTTGCATATCGTCGACGGCAAACTGATCAGAATCAAACCAGCAGCGCAACCAACACCAGCCTGAAAAAACCATGAATACAGCAGTCGAAAAATTATTTCTGGATGCCGCCAGCAGCAAGCATCTCGATTGGCTCGAATCCGAAGCGATCCACATCATGCGCGAAGTCGCTGCCGAGTGCAGCAATCCGGCATTGCTCTTTTCCGGCGGCAAGGATTCGGTCGTGCTGCTGCGCATCGCCGAAAAAGCGTTCCGCCCGGGCAACTTCCCGTTCCCGCTGGTTCATATCGATACCGGCCATAACTTCGAGGAAGTCATCACCTTTCGCGACAAACGCGTGGCGGAACTGGGCGAACGCCTGATCGTCGGTTCGGTCGAGGATTCGATCAGGCGCGGCACCGTGCGGCTGCGCAATCCGAAAACCGATTCGCGCAATGCGGCGCAAGCGGTGACGCTGCTGGAAACCATTGCCGAGCACAAATTCGATGCCTGCATCGGCGGCGCGCGGCGCGACGAAGAAAAGGCGCGCGCCAAGGAACGCATCTTTTCATTCCGCGACGAGTTCGGCCAATGGAATCCGAAAGCGCAGCGGCCTGAGCTGTGGGACTTGTACAACACCCGCGTCCATCCGGGCGAAAACATGCGCGTGTTTCCGATCTCGAACTGGACCGAGCTCGATGTGTGGCAATATATTGCACGCGAGAAGCTGGCGCTGCCGCCGATTTATTTTGCGCATCAACGCCAAGTCATTCCGCGCAACGGGCTGCTGGTGCCGTCGACCGAGTTGACTCCACCCAGAGAAGGCGAGCAGGTTGAAACGCGCATGGTGCGCTTCCGCACCGTCGGCGATATTTCCTGCACCTGCCCGGTCGCATCCGATGCCGCCACGGTCGATGCCATCATTGCGGAAACCGCCGTGACCCAGATCACCGAGCGCGGCGCGACGCGCATGGATGACCAGACGTCGGAAGCCTCGATGGAAAAACGCAAGAAAGAAGGATATTTCTGATGAACGCCGTAGTTGCAGAAAAAAACCTGGCCCCGGCCGCCGCGCCGCAATCGGCAGAACGCGGCTTGCTGCGCTTCATTACCGCCGGTTCGGTCGATGACGGCAAAAGCACGCTGATCGGCCGCCTGCTGTTCGACAGCAAAGGCATCTTCGCCGACCAGTTGGATGCGATGTCGCGCGCCAAGCACAAGCGCACCGTCGGCGATGCGATCGACCTGTCGCTGCTGACGGATGGCCTGGAAGCCGAGCGCGAGCAAGGCATCACGATCGATGTCGCCTACCGCTATTTCGCGACGCCGAAGCGCAAGTTCATCATCGCGGACACGCCGGGCCACGAACAGTACACGCGCAACATGGTGACGGGTGCATCGACCGCCGATGCGGTGATCATTCTGATCGATGTGTCCAAGGTGAAACTGAACGACGACGGCAGCGTCGAATTGCTGATCCAGACCAAGCGCCATTCGACGATTGCGCATCTCTTGCAAATCGAACACGTGGTGGTTGCGGTCAACAAGATGGATCTGGTTGGCTACGATCAGGTAGTGTACGACCGCATCGTCGGCGCCTATCGGCAGTTCGCGCAACGGCTTGGCCTGAAAGATATCCGTCCGATTCCACTGTCCGCCCTGACCGGCGACAACGTGGTCACGCAAAGCGCCAGGATGCCGTGGTATCGGGGGCCGACCTTGATCGAACTGCTGGAATCGCTGTCCGTCTATGATGAATCGCACGACGAACCGTTCCGCTTTCCGGTGCAACTTGTCGCTCGCCATCAAGGTCATCAAGCCGATGATTTTCGCGGCTACATGGGCCGCATCGAAGCCGGCAAGGTGCACAAGGGCGACAAGCTCGTGGTGCAGCCGGGCGGCCAGACCGCAACCGTCAAGGACATCGTGACGCTCGACGGCTCGCTTGAATCGGCGGCCGTCGGCCAATCGGTGACGCTGCTGCTGAATGAATATCTCGACATTTCCCGAGGCGACATGCTGGCTGCCACCGAGCGCCCCGCTACCTTGCTCAAGACGGTTTCCGCCGATGTCTGCTGGCTATCGGAAGAACCGCTCGACATGCACCGCAAATACTGGCTGAAGCACACCACCAGACAGGTTGCCGCGCGCGTCACCAGGATCGATACGCTGCTCGATATCAATACGCAGGAAAAACGCCCGGCCGATGCGTTGAATCTGAACGGCATTGCCCGTATCACGCTCACCGTGCAGCAGCCGCTCGCCGCCGATGCTTACGACGCCATTCGTTCGACCGGTTCGTTCATCCTGATCGACGAAGTGACGCACCAGACAGTCGCTGCGGGAATGATCCGGCTCGTCTGAGCCGGATCGATGAGCTGCATGACATCGTCACATGCCGGGCAAAAAAAAATCGGTTTTGGCAAGGTCTATCTGATCGGTGCCGGACCGGGCGCCGCCGATCTGATTACCGTGCGCGGCGCGCGGATCCTGGAACGAGCCGAAGTCGTGCTGCATGATGCGCTGGTGATCGAAGAAATGCTGCAACTGTGTCCGCAAGCCATCAAAATTTCCGTCGGCAAGCGCTCCGGCCAGCGTTCGACCGCGCAAACGCTGATCAACCAGCAGCTTGTCGATTGCGCAAGAAAATATGCGCTGGTGGTACGGCTCAAAGGCGGCGACCCGATGCTGTTCGGACGCGCCGATGAAGAATTGCGCGCGCTCGAAGCGGCAGGCATCGAGGTTGAAATCGTGCCCGGCATTACTGCCGCACTTGCTGCGGCAGCGTCCACCAAACAACCGTTGACCAAGCGCGGCATTGCGCGCAGCGTCGCTTTTTTCACGTCGAGCACCGCACCCAATCACCCGGATCAGCTGACGCTGCCCGATTGCGACACGCTGGTGCAATACATGGGCGGAAAAGAAGCGATCAAGACCGCGCGCAGCTTGCTGGCGCAAGGCCGTTCGCCCGACACGCCGGTGGTGGTGGTGGAAAACTGCAGCCGCGCCGATCAGCGCGTGCTGCGTCTGGGATTGAGTGAACTGGAATCGGGCTTGTCGCAGTGCAGCGGGCCGGTGCTGGTGATGATCGGCGAGGCGCTGGCTTCGCGACGGATTGAAACAGCATGCCCCGACGCTCAAAACAATAACGGTTAACTCAAGATTTCGGCATGCTTCCGATACAGTATCTGGCTATCGCGTTCAATACCGCCGGATCTTCCCCGGCTGCGTTCGCCACATTCAGCGTCAACTGCGGGTAATCGGTTTTCAATTTTTCAATCATCACCGGCAAATCCCGCAGCACATGACCGCCCTGCCCGAGAAACACGGGTACGACCGTCACGCTGTCGCATCCCATCTGCACCAATTGGGGAATCAGATCGAGCAAACGCGGCGTCATCAATTCCAGAAAGGCGAGCGATACCACCGCATCCGGCAATTGCGCCTGCGCCAGTTGTTGCAGCCGCTCAAACGGAGCAGCCCACCTGGGATCGCGGGCACCGTGCGCAAACAGAATCAAAGCTTGTCGTTTCATATCGATTAATGTCTTTCCACCCACCATAATGCCGCAATCGCCACCATCAGAAACAGTATGCTCGGCGTTATCGCCGTCATCAGCGCCGGCCAGGTGTTCAATAATCCGAGATGCGAAAAAAGGCTGTTCGACAACTGAAAACCGACGCCGATCATGATGCCGCTGAAAATCTTCAGGCTGACGCCGCCCGCACGCGTATGCAGATAGGCAAAAGGCAATGCAAGCGCCATCATCACAAATACGGCGAACGGATAAATCACTTTTTTCCAGAATGCAATTTCGTACCGTTCGGTACGCTGCTGGTTTTCTTGCAGATGCTTCGTATAGGCCGACAGATCGTATGCCGACATCCGGTCCGGATCGGCGAACAGCACCGCCAGGATATCAGGCGTGATCTCGGATACCAGAGTCCGGGTCGCCATGCTGTTCGTTGAAACGGCGGTCGTAAGATCCGGGATGGAGCCGGTCTGCGCGGAGGCGCTGGTGGAGAAACGGGTTTCGGTGACCTGTTCGAGCCGCCATGTATTCGCGCCGCCATAGCTGGCGCGGGATGCCGTGACAATCGCAGTCATGTGAAAATTGGGATCGAACTCATAAATTTTCACGCCTTGCAACTGGCCGTCCGGACGCATTTCCCTGGCATTCAGAAAGCGCGAACCGATCGCTTCACCAGTAGCGCCATTTTTCCGAATGACATCCTTGGCCCACAAGCCGGAACGGAATTCCTGCGAAATCGACGCACCCTGTACGCGTAATTTCAGTTTTTCAGCCAGTTCGCTGGCTTTCGGCGAAATCAGTTCACCGAACAGGAATGTAATGATCGCAAATACCACGCCGATCTTTGCGAGCATGCCGGCCGCCATCAGGGTCGACATGCTGGAGACGCGCATGATCGTGAATTCCGATCGCGATGCGAGCTGCGCCAGTACGTAGATCGTGCCGATCAATGCGGCGATCGGCATCAATTCATAGGTATAACCGGGCAGTCCCATCAAGACGTACAGGAAGGCATGCTCAAGCCGGTAACCGCCGCGTCCGACCGCCTGCAACTCATTCATCAAATCGAAAAAGGCGAACAGCGCGAGGAATGCAAGTAGCACGAACGATACCGCTCGAATGATCTCTGCCGCCAGGTATCTTTGCAAAACCTTCATCGGGAAGCCCGCCCGGTTTGACGAGGCCGCTTGATCGAGGCCCATAGAATAAGCGGATGATAGCGGCTGTTCATTTTCAACCGCCACAAGAACAGCATCGCAACCACCGCCAGCGCGGCGACATGAACCGGCCACCAGGCCAGCAGCAGCGGCAGTTTTTTCTGCACGACAGCCGCCTGGAAAACGCTGACCATGTTGCTGTAGACCACAAACAGGAACAGCGCAATCAGCAGGTTGGCCGACCGTCCGCCGCGCGGATTGACGAAGCTGAGCGGAATGGCCAGCAGCATCAGGATCAGGCTCATCAGCGGCAACGCAACCCGCCACAGCAACTCGCCCATGTTGAAATCGTTTCTATCGGCAAGCAAAGCGCCGGTCGATAATGAACGGGCCGACTTGTCGCCGACCAGCGCCTGCGACTGCCGCGAGATCAGCACGCCGTAACGTTCGAATTCCATCAGCCGAAAATCCGGCTTGTCCGGCGAACCGTCGTAGCGGCGGCCGCTTTCCAGCACCAGGAACTTGTTGCCCCGTTTGTCCAGCTCGATCGTGCCTTCTTTCGCTACCACCACGGTGGTCCGGCCGTTTTGCGATGAATTGACGAAAACATTTTTTACCTTGGTTGCATCTCCGGAAATCCCTTCTACAAAAAAGACTCTATCGGTGGAGGCGGACTCCTGAAATCTGCCGGGAGAGGCTTTCGATACGTCTTCCCGTTTTTCAAAGCGTTCGTTGAATTGCGCGCTCTGCCGATTGGCCCATGGCGTCGCGAGGAAGCTCAATAATCCGGTCAGCACCACGATCGGCAAACCGAACGACAATACCGGCCTGACCCATTTCAACAGGCTTAATCCCGACGCGAACCAGACGATCATTTCCGAATCCTGATAGCTGCGCGTCACGACCAGCAACACCGAAATGAAACCGGTCAAAATCAGGATGATGGGAAGATAGTTCAGCGCGGCGAAGCCGATCAGCGCAACCACGTCCTGAGGATCGGCCCTGCCGCCTGCGGCCTGGCCCAGGATGCGGATCAGCATCACGGTAATGGTAATCGTAAAAAGCGTAGTGAAAACGGCGCCGGCGGTGCTGATCAATTCGCGTCGGAGCGCGCGCTGAAAAATCATTCGAAGAAGAACCTATTTCAATATGGATCGCGAGTGCGGCGTTGCACTCGTCGTAGAAGGAAAAACCATTCACTCCCGATGCGCCTTGCATCCATCACGTTTCAGCTGAACGCATCTCGCGATCCATATTGAGATAGGCTCTATAATTGTGCGGATTAAAAGGAGCAATCATGGACTTTAGCATAAAAACATTCGATGCAAAAACTACAATCGCCCAGTTGAAAACCGGCTGCATTGCCGTAGGGGTTTTCGAAAACAGGAAGCTGTCGCAGGCTGCGCAGGCGCTGGATTGCAAAGGCGACATCACCGCTGCGATGAAATCCGGCGATATTTCCGGGAAGCCCGGCAGCACGCTGCTGATGCGCGGAATTCAGGGCATTGCGGCTGAACGCATTCTGCTGGTCGGTCTCGGCAAGGAAGAGTCCATCGCGGGCAAGGATTTTTCATCGGCGGTGCAAGCCATCGCACGCATGTTTTCATCGCTTGGCGCCAACGATGCCGTCGTCGCTCTTCCGTTCGACGATGTCAAGGAACGCGACCTTTCGTGGGCAATTCGCAGCACAGTGCTCGCCGCGCGCGAGAATCTGTACCGCTTCGATGACATGAAAAGCAAAAAGGAACCGGCACCAACCGGCGTCAGAAAAGTGGCTTTCGCGGTTCCGGCCGCTGCTGCCAGCGCAGCCAGAATCGCAGCGGCGCAAAGCGCGGCGCTGGCCAACGGCATCGACCTGACCAAAAATCTCGGCAACCTTCCCCCTAACGTTTGCACGCCGACCTACCTGGCCAATACCGCCAAAAAACTTGCAAAGGAATTTGAACTGGGCGTGGAGATTCTGGACCGCAAACAGTTGCAGGCGCTCAAGATGGGCAGCTTTCTATCGGTCACCAACGGCAGCGACGAACCGCCGAAATTCATCGTGCTGAAGCACATGGGCGGCAAAGCGAAAGACGCGCCCGTGGTTCTGGTCGGCAAAGGGATCACGTTCGATTCCGGCGGCATTTCATTGAAGCCGGGTGCGGGAATGGACGAGATGAAATACGACATGTGCGGCGCCGCTTCGGTGCTGGGCACATTCCGCGCGATTGCCGAGATGAAGCTGAAGCTCAATGTGATCGGCGTGATCCCGACCTGCGAAAACATGCCGTCGGGCCGCGCCACCAAGCCTGGCGATATCGTCACGTCGATGTCCGGCCAGACGATTGAAGTGCTCAATACCGACGCCGAAGGCCGCCTGATCTTGTGCGATGCGCTGACCTATGTCGAGCGCTTCAAGCCGGCTGCGGTAGTGGATATCGCAACGCTCACCGGCGCCTGCATCACCGCGCTGGGACACCACAATTCCGGCCTGTTCACGCGCCATGACGATGCGCACGATGCGCTCGCCGACCAGTTGCTCGCCGCCGGGAAGACGGCGAACGATACCGCCTGGCGCATGCCGATCGAAGACAGTTATCAGGAACAGCTCAAATCCAATTTCGCCGATATCGCCAACATCGGCGGCCCGCCGGCAGGCAGCATCACCGCCGCCTGTTTCCTGGAACGCTTCACGAAAAAATACACGTGGGCGCATCTCGATATCGCAGGCACAGCGTGGAAGAGCGGCACGGCGAAAGGCGCTACCGGCCGACCGGTTCCGCTGTTGACGACGTTCCTGATCAACCGTTCCCAATTAGCGAGCAAATAGCAGGCCGGCGGTAACATGCCCGCAGCAATCGATTGTTTTGTTGCGACACATTGGTCGGGCGATACGCGCTGCATCTTTTGCGGCCGTCTTGTCCGATAAGTTTCAATCCACGCCCGACACATTGGTCGGGCGATACCCCCTGCGGCATTCGGCGTGCCGTTGCGCCTTTATTGTTTCAATCCACGCCCGACACATTGGTCGGGCGATACCGCCAAGGCGCGCGGCACGTTTGACGCGACCATAGTTTCAATCCACGCCCGACACATTGGTCGGGCGATACAGCACCAGTCCTTGTCTGGGAAGTCAATATCAAGTTTCAATCCACGCCCGACACATTGGTCGGGCGATACTTTGGCAGCAACATGATTAAAGGGGAGTTAAATTGTTTCAATCCACGCCCGACACATTGGTCGGGCGATACCTAGCCTGAATGTTTCATAAACTGCCAACACAGCGCAGGTTTGCCGGCAGCAGGCCGGTATCGACTGCGATCGCCATGTGTCGGGCGAAGTCTCCCCTTGCCCCCATCGAAGAGGGCATCAAATGAAGCGGCATGAAGGTTGAAGGTTAGCGGTGTGTGGTCGATTCGCGGCAGACCGGACGTGACCGGGTCAGGACGAGTTGAGGATCCTTGCCGGGGTCGGCAGGTACAGCCGTTCGGTCAATGTTTGCAGTAGATGTTTTACCGGGCACGCGCTGGGCAGATGCAGAACGATCCTGTTCTTGCACTGCCGGACTCTCACGGCGATCTTGAACAACCTGGCAATGACTGTCGATGGCTGCGCCTGCGACAGCGCGGTATGTTGTAGCGCCTCGGTGCGTAGTTGCTGGTGCAAGACATAGGCAGCGGCATGCAACAGCAAGCGCATGCAGTTGGCGAGAAAGCTGGTGCAGGACGTGCGGTCGGACGCCAGATCGTGCTTGAGATGCTTGATATAGTTTTCGGCCTGGCCGCGAGCACAGTAAATTTCTTCGTACAACGTGCCGGCGTCAAGTCCGGGTAGCGATGTCACGATGAAACGGGTGTTTTCGCCAAGCGCCATGACCTCGGCCTTCAACAGCACGCGCCAGGCTTTCGGCCATGAGCGCGCCTGGTAGGCAAATTCATCGAACAGGCGCACCGCGTTCGGTACGTCGTCCTGCGTTTGCGCCGCGACCCACAGATCGATGGCGCGCAGCCTCGTGGGCTCGGCCATCGCCAGCAGCTTGACGTTGCAGGAGAAGCCGAAGATGAAGTCGACGTTGGGCATGCTGTCGATCAGCCCCATCAATTCGGGGCCGCTGAAGTGTCCGTCGCCGCGCACGAGAATGCGGGTGTCGGGGAAATGGCGGCGAATCAGTTTCAGAACGCGCCGCATGATCATCGCATTCTCATCGCCAAACGGCCGCTTGCCGGGCCGCAGCACGGCCGCGACCAGTGCGCCGGACTGGCCATCGAAGATCATCAGCGGCAGATAGCAGGTGGCGCCATAGTGGTGATTATAGAACGCCAGTGGCTGCTGACCGTAGACCGAGTCCTCGGCGTGATCCAGATCGAGAGTCAAACTCTTTGGCGCACTGGCAAAGCTGGCAATGAACTGCTCGACGAGGGCCTTGCTGACACGATAGATGTCCTGCCGGCTGGCCGCGTGCTCGAAGCGTGACATCGTCGCCCCCGACGCCAGCGCGGTGTCATCGTCGAATGGAAGACGGGCCGCGCCCAGCTTGAACATCGGGTCGTGGCGCAGGCTGTTGGAGTCGTTGCCGTCTTCGTAGCCGCAGGCAATCTGGTAAATCCGCTGCGTCAAGAGATCGTGGTACGAATGGTCGACGTAACTTTGATGGCGGCGGTCAGACAACCTGCGGCAATGCGCCTGGTCAAGCCAATCTGCAGATCGACGCCGCGCAGCAAAACCGGACCGAGATCGGACGACAAGCCGCCGCCGGCAAAATCGGCACGGACGCTATGCGCTGGAATCGACGCGAAACGGAGCTGCTCTGGGGTAGAATTCATGTCGGGCAAGGTGTGTTCGTGTGGACGAATGTGTTTTAGGGATAACTCACATTTTATCAATCACTTACGGCATTCTTGCCCTTTTTATGCAAAATTCAGG
>DAIDBD010000040.1 GCA_027310305.1 Herminiimonas sp. | reverse complement strand
GCTGTCGCTGCTGGGTGCGGTATTCATTTCCCGTCTGATCAACCAGCCGCTGGCGCGCCTGACCGCCGCCACCCGCGCCATTGCCAAGGGCCAGCAGCCCGACCCCTTGCCCGAGAAAGGTCCGACCGAAATCCGCGAAGCCAACCGGAGTTTCAACCAGATGACCGAAGACCTGAACCGGGTTGAATCCGACCGCGCCGTGATCCTGGCCGGCATCTCGCACGATTTGCGCACGCCGATTTCGAGAATGCTGCTGGAAGTGGAAATGCTCGATTTGTCTGACGAAGCAAGACAAGGCATGCAATCCGACCTCGCGCAAATGGATGCGATCATCGGCCAGTTTCTCGATTATGCAAAACCGACCGACAGTACAGACTTTACGCCGATCGCTCTCGACACGCTCCTCGCCGATGCCGCACGCGATGCGGCACGCATGCCGGACGTGCGGGTCAATGCCGATATAACGGAAGGCATCGAAATACAAGGCAACCCGACCGACCTCAAGCGCGTGACCAATAACCTGATCGAAAATGCGCGCCGCTACGGCAAAACCGCAAAGACGGAGTGGGCCGACATCGACATCAACTGCCGGATGGAAGACGGCACGGCGATCATCGAAGTCGCCGATCACGGAATCGGCGTGCCGGAAGGCGATATGGAACACTTGCTGCGCCCCTTCACCCGGATGGACGCGGCACGCGGACAAGCCAACGGCGCGGGGTTGGGACTGGCTATCGTCGACCGCGTAGTACTGCGTCATGGCGGAAAGCTGCGCCTGTTTAACCGCAGCGGCGGCGGTTTGATGGTCCAGATTGCGATACCGGATGCGAAGGTCAGCTCGATTGGCGCTCAATAGAATTCGGCACGTCAGCGGCATTTTGTCGGAAATTGAATCGGATTATTTGCCGGCATCGTATTTAAAATAGCCGGAAAAATCGGATAAGCTTGTAATGCGTCTAATAAAACAGGGAGCAAAAAAATGACATTTGCAGAATCGATCAAAACTTGTTTTTCCAAGTATGCCGAATTCAATGGAAGAGCTACCCGATCCGAATACTGGTGGTACGTCCTCTTCATTTTTCTGGTTGGCCTGGCCTTGTCTTTTGTCAGCCAAACGTTGGCCGGACTGTTTTACCTGGGCACACTCTTGCCTTCCCTTGCAGCAGCGACACGCAGGCTGCACGACACGAATCGAAGCGGCTGGTTTCAACTGATCTTGTTGATTCCATTGATTGGATGGCTGATCGTGTTGTACTTCCTTGTCCAGGAAGCAAAGGAGCCCAATCAATTCGGCTCGTCTGTGACGGCGGTGGCCGAGCCGGGAAGTAATTGAATTGATGTGTGTCTGCCACCCTCTTCCATGACGAGAGAGGGTCGGTAGCGATGTAGCGTGGGCCTTAGCTCAAATCCCTCAGCAATGCAACAAGCGTCTCCTGAGGCAGTTCCTCCAGATGCGCCGGGTAATTCGGATGATCGCAGCCGAGCATCATCTGCGCGCCGCCTTTCAATGCATCCTTCATGGCTTGCGCAAGCTCGAAGCGCACAAAATGCACTGCGGATGTTTTTTCGGCGTTCTCGCGCTCCAGATCTTCGTCGGCGATTGCATAGACACGGGCCTGCCCTTCCACTTGAATGAACAGCCGGTCTTCGATGCCGATCAGTTTTGCCAGCGCTGCCTTGCGCTCGCTTTCATTGTCGTATTCGATCAGCATCGTTGCCTTGAAGTTGCTGCCGTCCGGCACCAGCGGATTGTAGGCATCCAGCTCCGACTGAATGCCCTCTTCCTCGAAAATTTTTTCGATGCGCAGCATTTCCTGCACCTGGTAGCGCAACGTCATTTCGTCTTCGAATAGAAGCGTCACGTGATTGCCCAGCTTCACGCTGCGCAATTTCTTATGCTCGATGACTTCCGCGCGCAACGCAGGACGCGCCTTGGCATAGGCTTCGAGAGTCATCAGGCTGTCGCGGCTAATCGGCATGATAATTCCTTGTCAGTCTTCGTGATGATCGGTGATCGGACCGGTCTTGAAAAGACGCTCGTGCAATTCATGATCCATTTTCGGATCGCGGCGGCGTATCCATTCCAGCACCATCGCCGCGTGTTCCTTTTCCTCGTCGCGGTTATGCTCAAGAATCGATTTCAATTCGGGATCGGTCGTGGCATCAACCCGCTGGTTGTACCAATCCACGGCTTCCAGCTCTTCCATCAGCGACGTGATCGCACGATGCATGTCCATCGTTTGCGCGGAAAGTTTGTCGATCGGTTCGTGGTAGCCTTCATTTGCCATGCTGCAGCCCTTTCAAAGATCGTACGCTTTTCGTAACAGTGCCAGGGGATGCGCCATTTCGGTTTTTTTCGAACCCGCTTCGACCATACCCTGTTCGATATGGTGGCCGGCGAGCTGGCAATCGGACGAAATATAATCCGGCGCATTGTTGGCCATCGCCTTGAACACCGGTTTGCCGATCTTCATCGCAGTGGCATGAAATTCCTTTTTGACGCCGAATGTACCGGCATGCCCGGAACAGCGCTCCACAATGTTGAGCGTCGTGCCAGGGACAAGCTGCAAGGTTTCGGCGGTTTTCCTGCCGACGTTCTGCACCCGCGAATGACAGGGAATATGGTACGACACATTGCCCAGCGGCTGCTTGAAATCTTTCTTCAGCAAGCCGTCACGATTGCGCGAAATGAAATATTCGAACGGGTCCCATATCGCTTCCTTCACCAGTTGCGTATCGGCATCGTCAGGAAACATCAATGGCAATTCCTGCTTGTACATCAGCGTGCAGGAAGGAATCGGCGTCAGGATCGCGTAGCCCTCTTTCGCCAGTTTGACCAGATGCGGAATGTTGATATTCTTTTTTTCCTCGACACCGACCAAGTCGCCCTGCTCCAGCTTCGGCATGCCGCAACAAACCTCCTTGTTTACCAGCACATACGGAATTTCATTGTGATCGAGGATGGCGAGCAGGTCGTGGCCGATGCCCGGTTCGTTGTAATTCACATAGCAGGTTGAATAGACCGCGACCTTGCCCGGCGTAAGCGCTCCATCCTTGACCGGATACGATTCGGATGCCGCGGCGCCGGAGCGAAATTTCTTCGGTGCGAATCCAGGCAGCCACGCGTCCTTGTCGACGCCGATCGCATTTTCCATCATGCCGCGCGCGAATTTGGTTTGGTTGACCGCATTGACGGTTTGCGTAACGATCGGAATGCCGGCGAATTTGCCGAGCGCGTCGGTGTTCGATAAAAATTTATCGCGGAATACGACTTCGCCCTTTTTGTACTTGACCGCCTTGGCGCGCAGCATCAGATGCGGGAAATCGACGTTCCATGGATGCGGCGGCGTGTACGGACACTTCGTCATGTAGCAGACATCGCACAGATAGCACTGATCGACTACCTTCCGATAGTCCTTCTTGTCGATACCATCGACTTCCATCGTCGGCGATGCGTCCACCAGGTCGAACAGTGTCGGAAACGTGCCGCACAGCGATACGCAACGGCGGCAGCCGTGACAGATATCGAACACGCGTTCCAGCTCTTTGTTGAGCGAGTCCTCGTTATAAAAATCCTCGCTTTTCCAATCGAGCGGATGCCGGGTCGGCGCTTCAAGGTTGCCTTCGCGATTCGACATGGGGTTTTCGTGACCAATGTTAATGATGCCCTCTTTCTTGCAAGAGGGGGTTGGGATGGGAGCAGGAATAGTAAAACCGGCGGCCCTGGATCGGCCGCCCTGCTCGCATCTCCCGTCTTCCTCCTTTCAGGAGGAAGGAGAGAACGGATCGCTACGCGGTTTAATCAACGAGGGCGTCAAGCGCCTTCTGATAACGATTGGCGTGGGAACGCTCGGCCTTGGCCAGCGTTTCGAACCAATCGGCGATTTCGTCGAAACCTTCTTCGCGTGCCGCCTTGGCCATGCCTGGATACATGTCGGTGTACTCATGCGTTTCGCCGGCGACTGCTGCCTGCAAGTTCAGGCGCGAAGAACCGATCGGCAAACCGGTAGCCGGGTCGCCCACGATTTCCAGGTATTCCAGGTGGCCGTGCGCATGACCGGTTTCGCCTTCAGCGGTCGAGCGAAATAATGCGGCAACATCGTTCTGCCCTTCGATGTCCGCTTTGTTTGCGAAATACAAATAGCGGCGGTTGGCTTGCGATTCGCCCGCGAATGCGGCTTTCAGATTGGCTTCGGTTTTGGAGCCTTTGAGATTTGACATGGTGATCTCCTTGATATTGTCACGGCGATGGAACAGCGTGCTGCTCCAAATTAAACCCGGGCGCATTGAAAAACGCCTTGGCTAAAATCCTGGTCGATTAGATTTCTCTTGAATTGTGAACGGCTGCCAAAGAAAGTTCAAATTGACAATTTCAATGCAATACATTGATAAATGCAATTAAAAAATCTTCAATAAAAGATTATTCCTATTAAGAATTGGTTGGCGGCATGTAATTTCAAAAGCGGATGGCTCCGCATGGAATACAAAGCCGCTTCGACATTGAAAATTTATTTGCTTCAAAATCATTTCAATAACCATCATCGAACAAACCTCTCCCCGGCTTGTCAAACAAAGAATCTTTTTCGGGAGACGGTCTCATGCAAACCACTTGGATTTTAGTTGCCGATAGCAGCCGCGCAAGGATCTTTGAAATCGAACCTTCAGAACAGAATTTTCAGGAAGTCGAAGATTTTGCCAATCCGCAAGGACGTGCGAACGTCCGCGAACTGAATACCGATTCGCAAGCACGGCGCGGAACAGAAGGACGGACCCAGGCCAGTACCTGGCAGCCGAATGTCGATGCAGTTGAACATGAAACCGAATTGTTCACGAAAAATCTGGGCCAGTATCTCGACAAGGCACGAACCGATCACCGCTACGACAAATTGTGCCTGATCGCCCCGCCCAAATTTCTGGGCCTGATCCGGCAAAATTTAAGCAAGGAAGCGCAGAAAATGGTCGGGGAAGAAATAGCAAAAGATATCTCCTGGTTCGGATCAAAGGATATTGAGGATTACCTCAAGAGCTACAGGCATTAAACGCGATAAACAAGAACGACCGCCTCGGCCGCAATACCTTCCTCGCGGCCCAGATAGCCAAGCTTTTCATTGGTCTTGGCCTTGATGTTTACCTGCTCCGGCTCGATTCCCAGATCCGTCGCGACATTGGTAGCCATAAGCCTGATATGCGGCGCCATTTTCGGCGCCTGCGCGATGATGGTGGCATCGATGTTGCCGATCGCGTAGCCGGCTGCGGCGATTCGTTTGGCCGCCTCGCATAACAGCACCCGCGAATCCGCACCGGAGAATTTCGCATCGGTATCCGGAAAATGCAGGCCTATATCGCCTAATCCTGCCGCGCCGAACAGCGCATCGGTGATCGCGTGCAGCAAGACATCCGCGTCGGAGTGCCCGAGCAAGCCGGTTGCGTGCGGAATCGTCACGCCGCCGACGATCAATTTGCGGCCGGGTACCAGCGCATGGCAATCGTAGCCCTGGCCTACTCGAAACGGCGGTAAATTATTCATAAGATTCCCTTCAAATAGAGTTCCGCCAGCGCGGCATCATGCGGCATGGTCACCTTGAAGTTGCGCGGACTGCCTTCCACCAGCTTGGGTTGCAAACCGAGCGCTTCGACTGCACTGGCTTCATCGGTGACATTGACCGCCTGTTCCAACGCGCGCCGCAGCAATGCGTAGCGAAACATTTGCGGCGTCTGCGCCGCCCATAGTCGTGCACGCGGCACGGTAGCCTCGACACGGTCATTCATGCCGCTACGCTTCATCGTATCGACCACCGGCAGCGCCAGCAATCCGCCCACCGCATCGCCGCGCAACGACTGTGCCAGCTTGTCGATCAACGCCGCTGTCAAACCGGGGCGTGCCGCATCATGCACCAGCACCCAGTCGTCATCGCCGACCTGCGCGCGCATCGCATGCAAGCCGTTCAATACCGATTCATGGCGGGTTGCGCCGCCGTTCCATAACACCGTTACCCGGCCGGCCAGATGGGGCGCCGCCGACAGCACCTCCTCGACGTAACCGTCTTCGGCATCGACCACGGCAAAGACATGGGCAATCGCCGGCGATGCGGCAAACGTGTCGAGCGCATGCAACAGCATCGGCTTGCCGGCGATCCGCAGGTATTGCTTCGGCTGTTGCGTGCCCATGCGGACGCCGATGCCGGCAGCGGGAATCAAGGCGAAGTGACGCGACGAAATCATGTTGTGTTGAATTGGAAATTTACGGTGGAAAGGCTGAATTGCCGGCGATGGATTCAAACCGCAATGCATCTCCCCCGATCGGTCATGCGGAGGGGTTGGTTTATAATCGCATCATAATTTTTCACTGTCAAATCAAGCTGTGTCCAGCCGATTCGACGCACAATGACATTTCAGATGTCGTTACTCAATGTCATTCGACCTAAAAAAATCTCTTCCCAAACCCGGCACGCGTTTCGCTCTTCCGGC
Source organism: Herminiimonas sp. (assembly GCA_027310305.1). GTDB lineage: Bacteria > Pseudomonadota > Gammaproteobacteria > Burkholderiales > Burkholderiaceae_D > DAIDBD01. The sequence goes on along the minus strand of DAIDBD010000040.1, from coordinate 29,106 downwards.
AGTCCATGGTTCGGCGGATGCATTTGCGCTGGCGCAGGCGGCGGTCGAGCTGAAATCGCAGCAGCGCATGCTGGCCGTGGTGGTCGCCAATGCGACCGATGCGCAACGCCTGCTGGCTGAGATTCCCTGGTTCGGCAGCACGGAGCAGGCTGCATTGCGCTGCCATCTGCTGCCCGACTGGGAAACGCTGCCGTACGACGCCTTCTCGCCGCATCAGGATCTGGTGTCGGAGCGGCTCGCCACGCTGTACGAAATCCGGAATGGCCAATGCGATGTATTGATCGTGCCCGCCACCACCGCATTGGTGCGGATGGCGCCGCCATCGTTCCTGGCGGCCTATACGTTCTTTTTCAAGCAGGGCGATACGCTGGATGAAGAGCGGCTGAAATCGCAACTGACGCTAGCCGGCTATACCCATGTGACGCAAGTCATGTCGCCCGGCGAGTATTCGGTGCGCGGCGGCCTGATCGATCTGTTTCCGATGGGCTCCGCGCTGCCCTACCGCCTTGATCTGTTCGGCGACACGATAGAAACCATCCGCACCTTCGACGCGGATACGCAGCGCTCGCTCTATCCGGTCAAGGAAGTGCGGTTGCTGCCGGGCCGCGAATTTCCGATGGATGACGCGGCGCGCACCGCTTTCCGCAGCCGCTGGCGCGAAATGTTCGAGGGCGATCCATCCCGATCAGCGATCTACAAGGATATCGGCCACGGCATCGCATCGGCCGGCATCGAATATTATCTGCCGCTGTTTTTCGATCATATCGCCACGCTGTTCGAGTATCTGCCGGCCGACACGGCGTTTGCGCTGATCGGCGATATCGACGATGCGATCAAGCGGTTCTGGAACGATACGCAGTCGCGCTACCGGTTTTTGAAAGCGGATCGCGAGCGGCCATTGCTCGCGCCGGAAGCGCTGTTCCTGACCGATGAAGATTTTTTTGCGCTGCTCAAGCCGCATGGTCGCTGGGTGATTCGGCAAGACGACGCGGCATCCGAATTGGCCGCGCCGCTGCCCAATATCGCAGTCAACCGGCGGGTCGATGATCCGCTGACCAATCTGCGCGCCTACCTGCTGCAAACCGGCAAGCGGGTCATGATCTGCGCCGAATCGAATGGCCGGCGCGAAACGCTGCAGCAGTATTTCAATGAATACGATCTGGCGCTCACGCCATGCGATGGCTTTACGGATTTCATCACAGCATCGGCCAAACTGATGCTGGGTGTCGCGCCGTTGCATGCCGGTTTTGAACTCGGTGCAGAGTTGGGCAACCTGGCGTTCGTCACCGAAACCGAGCTGTATGCCGGTTCCGGCCGCCGTATCGGCAAGAAAAAGCAGGAAGGCGTCACGCAAGTCGAGTCGATGGTGCGCGACCTGTCCGAACTCAAGATCGGCGATCCGGTGGTGCATGTCAATCACGGCATCGGCCGCTATATGGGCCTGATCAGCATGGACCTTGGCGAAGGCGAGACCGAATTCCTGCATCTGGAATATGCAAAGGACACCAAGCTGTATGTGCCGGTGTCGCAACTGCATGTGATTTCGCGCTACTCGGGCGCGTCGCCGGAAGACGCGCCGCTGCATTCGCTCGGTTCCGGCCAGTGGGAAAAAGCCAAGCGCCGCGCCGCGCAGCAGGTGCGCGACACCGCCGCCGAATTGCTCAACCTGTATGCGCGGCGCGCGCTGCGGCAGGGCCATGCATTCGAATATTCCGCGCATGACTACGATGCGTTTGCCGAGAGTTTCGGTTTCGAGGAAACCGCGGACCAAGGGGCGGCGATCAATGCGGTGATCAAGGACATGACTTCCGGCCGCCCGATGGACCGGTTGATTTGCGGCGATGTCGGCTTCGGCAAGACCGAAGTCGCATTGCGCGCGGCGTTCGTCGCGGTACTGGGCGGCAAGCAGGTCGCGATTCTGGCGCCCACCACGCTGCTGGCGGAACAGCATGCGCAAACTTTTGCCGACCGCTTTGCCGACTGGCCGGTCAGGATTGCCGAATTGTCGCGCTTCCGTTCGGGCAAGGAAATCACGCAGGCGATCAAGGGCATGGCCGACGGCACGCTCGATATCGTGATCGGCACGCACAAGCTGCTGTCGAACGATGTGAAGTTTTCCCGTCTCGGGCTGGTGATCATCGATGAGGAACACCGTTTCGGCGTGCGCCAGAAGGAAGCGTTGAAAGCATTGCGCGCCGAAGTCGACGTGCTGACGCTGACCGCGACGCCGATTCCGCGCACGCTCGGCATGGCGCTGGAAGGCTTGCGCGATTTCTCGATCATCGCCACCGCGCCGCAAAAACGGCTGGCGATCAAGACCTTTGTCCGCAGCGAAGGCGAATCCGTGATCCGTGAAGCGTGCCTGCGCGAACTGAAGCGCGGCGGCCAGGTGTATTTTCTGCACAATGAAGTCGAGACCATCGAGAACCGCAAGGCGATGCTGGAGGCGCTGCTGCCCGAAGCGCGCATCGCCGTTGCGCACGGCCAGATGCATGAACGGGATCTGGAAAAAGTGATGCGCGATTTCGTGGCGCAGCGTTTCAATATCCTGCTGTGCACCACCATCATCGAAACCGGCATCGACGTGCCGACCGCCAACACCATCGTGATGCATCGCGCCGATAAGTTCGGACTCGCGCAACTACACCAGTTGCGCGGCCGCGTCGGCCGTTCGCATCATCAGGCCTATGCGTACCTTCTGGTGCAGGATGTGCAGGGACTGACCAAACTGGCGCAACGCCGGCTCGATGCGATTCAGCAGATGGAAGAACTTGGCAGCGGCTTTTTCCTCGCGATGCACGATCTTGAAATCCGCGGTGCTGGTGAAGTGCTGGGTGAAAACCAGTCCGGCGAAATGACCGAGATCGGCTTCCAGCTTTATTCCGACATGTTGAATGAAGCCGTGCGCTCGCTGAAGAACGGCAAGGAGCCCGATCTGGCCGCACCGCTATCGAGCACGACCGAAATCAATCTCCATGTGCCGGCGCTGTTGCCGAACGATTTTTGCGGCGACGTGCATGAGCGTTTGTCGCTCTACAAGCGGCTGGCCAACTGCGGCACGCAAGAGGCGATCGACGATTTGCAGGAAGAATTGATCGACCGCTTCGGCAAGCTGCCCGATCCGGCAAAGGCGCTGGTGGAAACCCACCGGCTGCGCATCGCCGCCAGGCCGATCGGTATCGTCAAGATCGATGCGCATGGCGAATCGGCGGTGCTGCAGTTCCAGCCGAATCCGCCGATCGATGCAATGCGCATCATCGAGCTGATCCAGAAAAATCGGCACATCAAATTGAACGGGCAGGATAAACTGCGCATCACCGCCAGCATGCCGGATCTCGCTGCCCGGGTGTCGCAGGTCAGGGCGGCGATTCGTTCGTTGATGGCTTAGTTAGAGTCATTAAAATTGCTCAAAAAATCAATACACTCGACAAGATAATGAACCTGATTTTGCAAGGCCTTTCGACCGACCGACAGACCATCGATCATATTGCCGTGCTGGCAAATGCGCAGCGCATCATCCCGATTCATGCGCATGCTTACCGTTGCGAAGAGGCCGCCTGTTCGGATGCGCTGAAAATCCGAATCGATGCCGCATGCATCGCTGCCGGGCTGGACTGCACCTTCATTGCGGCGGGACGGAAATTGGCCGATTTCAAACTGATCACGATGGACATGGATTCCACGCTGATCACGATCGAATGCATCGATGAAATAGCGGACATGCAAGGCTTGAAGCCGCAGGTCGCGGAGATTACCGAAGCGGCGATGCGCGGCGAAATCGAATTTCGCGAAAGCCTGACGCGCCGCGTCGCGTTATTGAAAGGACTGGAAGCGTCGGCATTGCAGCGCGTCTACGATGAGCGGTTGCGGCTGTCGCCCGGCGCGGAAACAATGCTGGCTGCGGTGAAAGCGGCAGGCTTGAAGACGCTGCTCGTCTCCGGCGGATTCACTTTTTTCACCGACCGGATGAAAACCAGGCTGGGCCTGGATTACACGCATTCCAATGTGCTGGAAGTCATCGACGGCAAGCTCACCGGACGGGTGGCAGGTGGCATTGTCGATGCAGTTGAAAAAAAGCGCACGGTAGAACGCGTCTGCGCCGAACTGGGCATTCATCCGCGGCAAGCAATCGTGATGGGAGATGGCGCGAACGATCTTGAAATGATGCGCATTGCCGGCTTGTCGGTCGCGTTCCGCGCCAAGCCGATCGTGCGCGCGCAAGCCGACGTTGCCTTGAATTTTGTCGGCCTGGATGGCATCCTGAACCTGTTCGAAAAATAATTTTTCACACTGGCTCTCCTTACCGAGCGCTGATCCAACAATTGCATTGCACAAGGAGTCGGCATGGCCCAGGAACTCGTCTTCGATCATCAGTTGCAGTCGCGCAAAAACCTTGCATGGTGGCTATATCTGTTTCACGGCGCCAGCCTGGTGTTCTCAATGGGAGCCTTCTCATGGATTCCGCTCATCATCAGTTATGTCAAACGCGCCGATGCGCAAGGCACCTTCGTTTACAGCCACCATAACTGGCAAATCCGGTCGTTCTGGTGGTATCTGTTCTGGATGATTTTGGGCGGTGTGCTATTCGTGACCATTATCGGCATTCCGCTCGCCTGGGCAACATGGGTCGGCGCATGGATTTGGAAAGCGTATCGCCTCATCAAAGGTCTGCTGGACCTCAACGACAACAAGCCGATGCCGACCTAATAAGTTTCATCTCGGCAATCTTGAATCGGAATGACGCCAATTTGCCAAATTGAATGCCGCATATCCGCGTTATTTGCGCCGATTCCGTGTAACCTGCTGCAAACGTCAATACCGCCCGCCGGCAATCGGGCCGGCTCGAATATTGCCGATTTAAAAAATAATTCGTCCTCGACTTGAAATGCCGATACGGCGATTCGTAAACGGGCAGACATGAAATTAAGCACTTTTTCTTTTGAACCTCGCAATCGCTGGTCGGTCAGCGAATTTCCCTCCCTCGATTCAGAACGAACCTTGGTGATCGTGTTTGCAGCGCCGGAATATATCGAGCACCCCGCTGCGCTGGCCGAGTTGGCGAATGCCTATCCGACATCAAGCCTGATCGGCTGCTCAACCGCCGGCGAGATTGCCGGCCCCTTCATCAACGATGGCAGCCTCTCGGTAGCCGTTCTTCAGTTCGAGCGCAGCAGCATTGCCGTTGCTTCGGTAAAAATCGACCAATCCTCGGATTCCCTGGCCGCCGGCGAGCAGCTTGCCAAGCAACTCGATCGGGACGATCTGTGCAGCGTTTTCATATTGTCCGACGGATTGCATGTCAACGGCAGCGAACTAGTGAAAGGCTTCAATTCGGTATTGCCGCCAGAGGTCGTGGTAACCGGCGGACTTGCCGCCGACGGCGATCGTTTTCAACGTACCTGGGTCATCCGCGACGGCAAACCCGAAGCCGGCGTCATTACCGCCACCGGTTTTTACGGCGACAGCTTGCAGATTACCCATGGCTCGCGCGGCGGCTGGGACAGCTTCGGCCCGGAGCGGCGCGTCACCCGTTCGCAGGGCAATATCCTGCATGAACTTGACGGCCGGCCGGCACTGGCACTGTACAAGGAATATCTCGGAGAACGCGCAGCCGGCTTGCCTGCCACCGGACTGCTGTTTCCCTTGTCGATCCGGCAGGATGCGACGGATTCCCGCCAACTGGTGCGTACCATTCTCGCGGTCGATGAAGCCAGTCAATCGATGACTTTCGCAGGAGACATACCGAAAGGCTATATCGCGCAACTGATGCGGGCCAATTTCGACCGCTTGTGCAACGGTGCGAGCCAGGCGGCCGATCAGGCAAGGGACCACATGGCGATTGCCGGCCCGGTGCTGGCGGTGGCGATCAGTTGCGTGGGAAGGCGGCTGGTATTGGGGGAGCGCACCGAGGAAGAAACCGAAATCACGCTCCACAATTTGCCGGAAGGCGCGGAACAAATCGGATTTTATTCTTACGGAGAAATCTCGCCCTGCATCTCGAATGGCAATAAAGAAAATACCGCCGCCAGGGAAGTCTTTTTGGCGGATCAGAACGGACCTTGCGAATTCCATAACCAGACCATGACACTCACCACCATTTCCGAGGTCTGACGCATGCCAGTCAATCATAATCTGCTGCGGCGGCAGCTTAGACGGCTAGGTGCCGACAACATCGAACAACCGCTTACCGCAGAACAATGGGTCCGGTTTCTCGAGTGCGTCAATCGCGCTTACACCGAGGCGGATCAGGAACGCTATCTGGTCGAACGTTCCCAGGAAATTTCGTCGCGCGAAATTCAGGATCTGTACAGCCGTCTCGAAGCGGCGCAACGCATCGCCGGACTGGGACACTGGTCATTCAACCATGTCGAGCAAAAAGGATTATGGTCTGAAGAATGCTTCCGCATCGCCGGACTGCCGCCCTCCTCGCCCTCGCTGAGCTATCGGGAATTGTCGCAGCATGTTCACAAGGACGATCGCGTCTTTCTGAAGGACCGGGTCGATGCCGCGCTGCATGACGGCAGGGATTTCGAACTAGAATTCCGCCTGATCGTGCAACGCGGAGAAACCCGCTGGGTTCGCGTGATCGGGCAGCCGGTCAAGGATACCCATGGCATGGTGAGCCGCCTGCACGGCACCATCATGGATGTCACGCGGCGCAAGCTGGTCGAACTGCGGCAGTCGATGGAACACACCGTCACCCGCCTGCTCGCCGAATCCGATTCGCCGGCGGAAGTGATTCCGGAAATTATCCAGACCATCAGCGAAACGCTCGGCTGGGTCTGCGGTGCATTGTGGACAATGGACAAGGCGGAATCGATCTTCAAGCGGAATGCCGTCTGGTCTTTGCCGCAGCCGCAGATCGAGGAATTTTTTCGCATGACGAAGCAGTTGGTGCCCGTTTCCGGATGCGCCGGCCTGATCGGACGCACGCTCAGGCACGGCGAACCGATCTGGATTGCAGACGTGACGCAAGATACCGATTTTCCCCGCGCCGCGGCGGCCCGCACGGCGGGCTTGCATGCCGCCTTTGCGTTTCCGATCGAAGCCGGCGGCGAAATCCTCGGCATCATGGAGTTGTTCGCCGCGCAGCCTCAGCAGGCGGACCCGGAAATGCTGCGCAGCGCGCATTTCATCGGCCGCCATATCGGGCAGTTCTTCCAGCGCGAGCAGGCGGAAGCCGCATTGCGTGAAAGCGAGGCGCATTTCCGCGCTTTGGTGGAACAGGCTTCGGACAGCTTTTACGTGCACGACTTCGAAGGCCGGTTCATCGACGTCAACCAGAGCGGCTGCGACTGTCTCGGCTACACCCGAAGCGAGTTGTTGAACATGAGCCTGGCCGATATCGATGTCGACCTGTCGATCAATAAACTGAAAAGCTTGCTGGGCCCGATCACGTCCAGGTCGCCGATTGCACTGGAAAGCCGCCATCGGCACAAGGACGGCACGGTGTTTCCGGTCGAGATCCGTATCGGCCCGATCGAAATCGACGGGCACCAGCATCTGCTGTCGCTGGCGCGGGATGTCACCGAGCGCAAGGAATTGCAGGATCACATCCAGCATCTGGCCTATCACGATCCGCTGACCGACCTGCCGAACCGGGCCATGTTCAATCGCCATCTGAGCCACGCGATGATACAGGCACGCCGCTATTACAAGGGATTGGCCGTTCTGTTCATCGATCTCGACCGCTTCAAGAATATCAACGACACGCTCGGACACGATGCCGGCGATCGGTTGCTGCAGGAAATGGCGCGGCGCCTGACGGCATCGTTGCGCGAGGGCGATCTGGTTGCGCGCCTTGGCGGCGATGAATTTGTGGTGCTGCTCGAGGAAGTCACCGACCTGTCTCATGTCAGCCAGGTTGCACGGCAGATTCTTTCATCGCTGGTGAAGGAATATCCGCTCGACGGTCAACTGATCCACATCACGGCAAGCATCGGCATCAGCACATTTCCGGAAGACGGCCGGGATGAATTTTCCCTGATGAAGCATGCCGATGTCGCCATGTATCGCGCCAAGGCCGCCGGCAAGAATAATTTCCAGTTCTATTCGGCCCATATGGATTTGCATTCGACCGCACAACTGACGCTTGAATCGAACCTGCGCCGCGCGCTGGAGCGCGATGAGCTGCTTTTGCATTACCAGGCCAAGGTGGATGCGCAGACCGGACGCATCACCGGCGTTGAAGTGCTGGCGCGCTGGCAGCATCCGGAACTCGGCCTGATGCATCCCGAGCATTTCATTCCGCTTGCCGAAGAAACCGGGCTCATCGTACCGCTGACGAAATGGGTGCTCAAGGAGGCATGTACCCAGAACCGCGCATGGCAGAAGCAAGGCTTGCCGGCATTGCGCATTGCGGTGAATTTGTCGGCGCGCCAGTTTGTCGATGACAATCTGCTGAGCGACGTGGAAAGCACGCTGAGAGAGGTCGGCATGGATCCGACGCTGCTGGAACTTGAAATCACCGAGAGCATGATGATGCATAACACCGACAAGACGATCGAGGTGCTGGCCGGGCTCAAGGCGATGGGCATTCATATCGCGATCGATGATTTCGGCATCGGCTATTCATCGCTGTCGCATTTGAAGCAGTTCCCGATCGACATCATCAAGATCGACCGCTCGTTCATCACCGACATCCCGGGCGACCAGGCCGACGAAGCGATAGCCGATGCCATTATCGCGATGGGAAAAAGCCTGAAGATCATCGTGGTGGCGGAAGGCGTGGAAGCGCTGGAGCAATTGCAGTTTTTGCGCAGCCGCGGATGCGACGAAATTCAGGGCTACTATTTCAGCAGACCGATCCCGGCGAGCGACTTCGCCAAGCTGCTGCGGAAAAACACGGAAGTCTCGCTGGCCATTGCAAGCTGACCGCTGCCTGAAAAATCTTCAGGATTGCAGCACTGCCAGCGCCTGCTCGATATCGCCTATCAAATCCAGCGGATCTTCCAGGCCGATATTGAAACGGACCAACTGGCCTTGCCCGCTCCAGCCGTTTCGCATCGCCTGAATCCGGTACGGCACGCACAAGCTGTTGGCGCCGCCCCAGCTGAAGCCGATCTTGAAGAGCTTGAGATGATCGATGAAGCGATCGGTTTGCGCTTCCGAATAGCGTTCGCCGAATAGCACCGAAAACAATCCGCCGGCGCCGCTGAAATCGCGTTTCCAGTGGTCGTGTCCCGGACAGTCGGGAAACGCCGGATGCAGTACCGTTGCAATTTCCGGCCGCCCCTTCAGCCATGTTGCGACCTTGCGCGCGCCTGCGTCGTGCGCATCGAAGCGCAATTTCATCGTCGGCAAGCCGCGCAGCACCAGGTAGGCATCCTCGACGCTGACGCCGAAACCCAAGCGCATGTGGGCTAATTCGATACGATGATTCAATGCCTGGTCGCGCGTGATGACCGCGCCCATCAGGACGTCCGAACCGCCGGACTGGTACTTGGTCAATGCCTGCATCACAATGTCGACGCCATGCTCGAACGCGCGAAATGCAATGCCGGCCGACCAGGTATTGTCGATGGCGACCAGCGCGCCCTTGTCATGCGCGGCACGGCAGATCGCCGGAATATCGGGTACTTCCATCGATACCGAGCCCGGCGCTTCGGTCCAGATCAATCGGGTATTCGGCCGGATCAGATCGGCGATGCCCGCGCCGATCAACGGATCATAGAAACGCACGGCAATGCCGAAATCGCGCGTCAGCCAGTTGCCCAGTTCGCGATTCGGGTTATATGCGTTTTCCGGTATCAGCACATCGTCGCCGCTTTTGAGCAATGCGAAATCGATCATCGCAATCGCCGCCAGGCCGCTCGGAGCCAGCAGGCAATGCTTGCCGTCTTCTATCTGCGCCAGCCTGGCTTCCAGCGTGAACGTGGTCGGCGTGCCGTGCAAGCCGTAGGTATAGGCTGTTTTATCCTGCCAGTTGCGCGAGCGCATCGCCGCCACATTCTTGAACAGCACGGTCGACGCATGGTGAATCGCAGCCGGGAATGCAGCGAATCCATCCGGCGGCGCATAGTCGCTATGGATGAGTGCGGTCTGAAATGATTTTTTATCGGTCACGCAGCGTCTCCGCTATGGCTTGAGCGGCTTTAGCCGAACGGGCTTTGTTTTCGACCGTGTCGAAGACGAGCCGGCAGGGACAGCCGGCACTGAGCATCGTTGCCCGCCGCCCGTGCCGCGCCGGATGCGAACGCGAGCATCGCCAGGATCGAACCGGACAATATCCGCATCATGCCTTCGCCCACAAATCATGGGCATCGGCGGCCGTCACGGTCACATCGAAAAACTCCCCGACCTTCAGTTTCCTGTGCGGTTCATACGGCGGTTTCACGTAGACCACGCCATCGATTTCAGGCGCGTCGGCCACCGAACGCGCGACACCGCCATCGCGCTTGACTTCATCGATCAGCACCCGAATGGTTTTGCCGACCTTTGCCTGCAATCGCTTCTTCGAAATGGTTTCCTGCAATTGCATCACGCGGCCGCGGCGCTCTTCGCGCAACTCCGCCGGCACCGCATTTTCCAGCGCATTCGCGGTAGCGCCTTCCACCGGCGAATAGGCGAAGCAGCCGAGACGGTCGATTTGCGCTTCTTCCAGAAAATCGAGCAGATAGCGGAACTCTTCCTCGGTCTCGCCGGGAAAGCCGGCGATGAAAGTCGAGCGTATCGTGATGTCGGGGCACATCGCGCGCCAGGCCTGAATCCGCTCGATGTTCTTTTCGCCGTTGGCGGGCCGCTTCATGCGCTTCAGCACATCCGGATGCGCATGCTGCAGCGGCACGTCCAGATAAGGCACCACGCTGCCGCCGTTCATCATCGGGATGATTGCATCGACATGCGGATACGGATACACATAATGCAGGCGCACCCACGCGCCGTATTGCGCGGCGAGTTCGCCGAGCGCGCCGACCAGTTGGGTCATGTGCGTCTTGACCGGCTTGCCGTTCCAGAAACCCGTGCGGAATTTCACATCGACGCCGTAGGCGCTCGTATCCTGCGAAATGACCAGTAACTCCTTGACGCCTGCCTTGAACAGATTTTCCGCTTCCAGCATCACGTCGGCAATCGGACGCGACACCAGGTCGCCGCGCATCGACGGAATGATGCAGAAGCTGCAACGATGGTTGCAACCTTCGGAAATTTTCAGATACGCGTAATGTTTCGGCGTGAGCTTGATGCCTTGCGCCGGCACCAGGTCGATGAATGGCGCATGCGGCTTGGGCAGATGCGTATGAACGGCATCCATGACTTCGCCGAGCGCATGAGGGCCGGTCACGGCCAGCACTTTCGGATGGACTTTCAAGATAATGTCGTCGCCGGCCGCGTCTTTTTTCGCACCCAGGCAACCGGTGACGATCACCTTGCCGTTTTCCGCCAGCGCTTCACCGATCGCATCGAGCGATTCCTGGACCGCCGCATCGATGAATCCGCAGGTATTGACGATGACAAGATCGGCGCCGTCATACGATTTGGCGGTGTCGTAGCCTTCGGCGCGCAACTGCGTGAGAATTTGCTCTGAATCGACCAGCGCCTTGGGGCAACCGAGGGATACGAAACCGATTTTGGGTACTGCCTGAGGGTTTGCCTGAGAATCAATGGACATAAAAAAGGAGGTCGAAAGCGAATCCGCTATTGTACCTCCTTCATTGCCGCTCCAAGCCCGGCGCGGCTGATGCGGCGGCTATTGCCGGTTTGTCATTTCTGCGATTTGTCGACCGTCGGCGGCACGAACGGGAACGTGCCGAACATGTTCTTGGTCTGGCTCTGCATTTGCTCCTGCATCTGAATGAACAGGCTCTTGCTTTGCTCGATGTAATTGCTCATCATGCCTTGCATCATCGGTCCCTGCACGCTCATGAACTGGGTCCACATCTCCGGGCTGAACGGTTTGCCCTCATACAGGCCCTTGGAGTTTTCAGTCAGCTTGTTCTGGATATCGATGAAGGCCTGGATATTCTTTTCCAGATACGATCCCATCATGCCCTGCATCGCATGGCCGTAGTACCGAATGATTTGCGACAGGGCGCTGCTGGAAAACATCGGCGAACCGTTTGACTCTTCTTCCAGGATAATCTGCAGCAGGATGCTGCGCGTCAGATCTTCTTCCGTTTTCGCATCGACGACGGCAAATTCTTCGTTGTTCAGCACCAGTTGCTTCACATCGGTAAGCGTGATGTAAGAACTGGTTTGCGTATCGTACAGGCGGCGATTCGGATACTTCTTAATCAAGCGCTCGGAAAGCTTTTTTGCACTGTTCATCGGAAATTCCATTTATTGCGTCGCAACGCGTCTATAACAGGTAAAAAATGAACGTGCGTTCACTTCGGCATATTTCATTATAGTGCTGAAAAACAAAGGTTTACACAACTATTAGACGATTTTTACCAATCTATTGGAATGCAACTGCCTGCACTTTCCGAATGGTCCTTCGCAAGTATTGGTTTATCAAATATAGCAAAAAGCTTTTGCTATTCCGCTTTTGCCTTGACGAAACGCCCGGGCGCCGGCTCGCTCGGTTTATATTTTGCATTGCCATATTTTCGAGGGGCGTTCACTTCTTTGCCGGCGTTTCTTGCCAGAAAAGCCGACCATTCCGGCCACCAGCTGCCAGGATGCTCCGTTGCCGTTGCAAGCCATTTGTCCGCATTCGCCACGGCCTTGTCATTGCTCCAGTAACTACGCTTGTTTTTCGAAGGCGGATTGATGACGCCGGCGATGTGGCCGGATGCGCCAAGGATAAAGCGGTTATTGCCAGGCTTTTGGGGGTTGAGCAAATTGGTAGACGCATAAGCCGCCGCCCACGGAACGATGTGATCTTCGCGCGATCCGTAAATGAAGGTCGGCGTATTGATCTTGCCGAGATCGATCGGTTCGCCGGCCACCGTCACTTTTCCCGGCACTTTCAGATTGTCTTCCAGATACATGTTGCGCAAATACCAGCAAAACATCGGGCCGGGCAAATTGGTGCTATCGGAATTCCAATACAGCAAATCGAATGGCGGCGGACTTTCGCCTTTCAGGTAATTCGATCCGACGTAATTCCATACCAGATCGTTTGGACGCAGACTGGAAAATGCAGCTGCAAAATCACGGCCCGGCATCAGCCCGCCCCGCCCGATCGCCTGCTCGCGCTTTTGCACCTGCTCTTCATCGATGAATACATCAAGCACGCCGGTATCCGAAAAATCCAGCAATGCGGTCAACAGCGTCAGGCTGGAAACCGGGTTCTCGCCTCGCGCAAAAAGCAGCGCCAGCGCGATGGCGACAATGGTGCCGCCGACGCAAAACCCGAGCGCGTTGATCCGCTCCTGTCCCGAGATTTCCTGGACGATTTGAATTGCCTTGATCGCGCCGTCTTCAATGTAATCGTCCCATGTGACGTGGCCCATCGATGCATCGGGATTGCGCCACGAGACAAGAAACACGCTGTGTCCCTGCTCGACCGCATAACGCACCAGTGAATTGTCCGGCTGCAGATCCATGATGTAGAACTTGTTGATGCAAGGCGGCACCAGCAATAACGGCCTTTCGTAGACGGTTTTCGTCAGCGGCTTGTATTGAATCAGCTGAAATAATTCGTTTTCAAAAACAACCGCACCCTCCGTGGTCGCAACGTTTTTGCCCACTTCGAAAGCCGATTCGTCGGTCTGGGAAATCCGTCCTTTTTTCATATCGGCGATCATGTGAACGAGACCCTTGGCCAGGCTTTCGCCTTTGGTCTCGATGATCTTTTGCTGCGCTTCCGGATTGGTGACCAGGAAATTGGCGGGCGACATTGCATCGACCGTTTGTTGCACGGCGAAGCGGATTTTCTGTTTCACCTTGGCGGGCGCGTTCACCGCATCCGCCATCGCCATCAGAAATCGTGCATTCAGCAAATAGGCGGCGGCGTTGAAGGAATACAGCGCATTCGATTGCCATGCCGGTGCGTTAAAACGCTTGTCCTTGAGCGCAGGCGCTTTCGAGGCCAGCAAGTCTTGCCACAAAGCAGAGAACTGCTGCATGTAATCGTTTTGCAATTGCGCGGCGACTGCGGGATCGAGAGCAGCCTCCAGGCCGGCGGGATTGGCGGCAACCGGGCCGGCTGGCATCTGCGACTGAAACCAGGATTGCCATGCGGCTGGATCGGAGAACTGCGACATCCAGTCGAGTTGCATGGCTTGCGGAATGATGGGCGTATTCATGCTGGCATCTCTTTTTTGGCGTATGGTTATGGATTGAATGGCAGGTTGAATTTACGTTAAAGGCGCTTATGTATATTGTTGCGATCGGATGGATGTACGTAGTGCTGATGATGTCCATTGCGGAAGCGTCCGTGGTCGCCGGGATCATGACGTTCGTGATCTATGGCGTGATGCCTTTATCAATCATTTTATACCTGATGGGAACGGGGAAGCGCAAGCGTGATCGCGCGGCCGCAGAAAAATTGCGGCTTGAACCGGCGCCGGATCCGCAGATGCAATCCGATAGCGCTTCCGGTCAATGAGACGTGAAATTACTTGATCCAGATCAACGATGCCATGCGTCCGGTCACGCGGTCGCGGCGATATGAATAAAAGCGGCGCCCGTCTTCCACCGTACACATGCCGCCTCCATGAACTTGCCGCACGCCGGCTTTTGCAAGACGCATTCGCGCCAGCCGGCAGATGTCGGCCAGGTATTTTCCGGACCGGCCGGCAACCGGTGTAAATGCCGTTTGCGCTTGGCCATCCAGATTGACGAATGCCGCCACGACGTCCTCGCCCACTTCAAACCGTTGCGGTCCGATAGCCGGCCCGAGCCATGCAAGAATGTCGCCCGCGCCCGCGTTGCGCATGGCGGCGATCGTATTTTCCAGTACGCCGCCGGCCAGACCTCGCCAGCCCGCATGGGCGGCGCCCACCACCTTTCCCGCCGCATCGCAGAACAATACCGGCAGGCAGTCTGCGGTCTGGATCGCGCACACCACGCCGGCTTGCGTCGCAAAACTGGCATCCGCTTGCGGCGCGTCCGTAACGCCGGCGGCATCGACCACCCGCGCGCCGTGCACTTGCGCCAGCCATGCCGGTTGCGCCGGCAGCATGCGCTGCAACTGCGCGCGATTTTGTTCGACATCGCCCGGCCGGTCTCCGACATGCACACCGAGATTGAAACCGCCGCCGCCGCATCCATCGTCGTATGGCGCACGGCTCGCGCCGCCTGGGCGCAAGGTCGATAGCGCGCCGATATTGGCGGGTGCGCCGATCCAGTCGGGAATGATCACGTTGGCGGCTTTGTCAAAACCGCTCATGCCGGTTGTGCGATGCCGGCGCGCTCGATCAGGCCGGCGAAGTCTTCCGGCAACGGCGCCATCCATTCGCATGCGTTGTCCGACGCCGGATGGATCAGGCCGAGCCGATAGGCATGCAACGCCTGGCGCGTAAAGGCCGTCGCCAGATGCGGCTTTCCATACAACGCATCACCGACCAGCGCAAAACCGATCGACTGCATATGCACCCGGATCTGATGCGTGCGCCCTGTTTCCAATTGGCAGCGCATCAGGCTCACCGGACGCCCATCCAGCGAACCGCCGGCGATGCGCTGAAAATGCGTGACCGCCGGCTTCGCGGTCGCATTTTCCAGTACCGCCATCTTGATACGATCGCGAGGATGCCGTCCCATCGCGGCATCGACTTTGCCGCTTGCCGACGGCGCCCCCCAGACCAGCGCCAGATATTCACGCTTGACCGTGCGGGCTTGCAGCTGGCGTACCAGGTCGGTGTGCGCCTCCAGCGTTTTCGCCACCACCATCAAACCGCTCGTATCCTTGTCCAGCCGGTGCACGATGCCGGCACGCGGCACGCCCGCTATCGAAGGAAGGTAATGCAGCAGCCCGTTGAGCAAGGTGCCGCCCCAGTTGCCCGCGGCGGGATGCACCACCAGTCCGGCCGGCTTGTTGATGACAAGAATCGACGCATCTTCGTACGCAATCGATAGCGTCATGGATTCCGGTTTGAACGCCTGCTCCTCGGGAGCGGCCTGCGGCAGGATCACGAGGGTTTCATCGCCAAAAACAGGCATCTTGGCGCGCGCCGTTTCACCGTCCACGGTAACGCGGCCCGATTCGATCCATTGCTGCAGCCGGCTGCGGGAATATTGCGGAACAAGCGTTGCCAGCACCTTGTCGAGCCGCACGCCGCACGCCGCCGGCGTCAGCTTCAGCACGATCGGCGCAACGTCGGCTGATGCATCGAGTAATGTATCATCGCCATCGTCGGCATCTTCAATGTCGGCTTCCGGCAAGGTTTCAGCCGGATTCGGTATTTCGGTTGACATCAGCGCAAGTCCCATCGGCTATAATCATTTATTGTTCAGACGCATTCTTGCAAAACCCATGCAAAAAAAATCATTGAAATTCGCTACCGTCGTTCTGGCATTGCTGCTGTCGGCATGCGGCATACTGCAAACCGACAAGGTCGACGAAACCAAAACATGGTCGGCAGCCAAATTATACGCGGAGGCACGCGACGAATTATCCAGCGGGAATTACGAAAAAGCGATCAAGCATTTTGAAACGCTGGAATCCCGCTATCCGTTCGGCACTTATGCACAGCAAGCGCAAATGGAAGTCGCCTATGTGCATTATCGCCAGGGCGATCCGGCGCTGGCATTGGCCGCCGTGGAGCGCTTCATCAAGCTGCATCCGAATCATCCGAATGTCGATTATATGTACTACCTGCGCGGGCTGATCAATTTCAACGACAGGGCGAGCATATTCGACTTCCTGTCGCGCCAGGATCCAAGCGAACGGGATCCCAAAGCGGCGCGCGACGCATTCGACGCATTCAAGCAATTGGTCGAACGGTTCCCGAACAGCATCTATGCCAAGGACGCCAGCGCCCGCCTGAACTATCTGGTCAACGCAATGGCGCAGTACGATGTCCATGTCGCCAACTATTATTACCGGCGTGGCGCCTACCTGGCCGCGGCCAATCGCGCCCAGGCCGCCGTCAGGGATTACCGCGATGCGCCTGCAATCGAAGAAGCGTTGTTCATCATGGTCCGCTCCTACGATGCATTGGGCTTGCCCGAATTGCGCGACGATGCGGATCGCGTATTCAAAAAGAATTTCCCAAACAGCGATTTCCTGAAAGGCGGCCGCAAGAAAAATGAGCCTTGGTGGAAAATCTGGTAAACGCTGCCGGAACTTCCAAAAGGCCTCGCGATGCGAGGCTTTTTACTGTGCGCTTCATGGTGATTTACGCGGATCGGCTTGGCGCGAAATATCGGCGAAGCAGTAAAATCCATTCGAAAAATTGTGAATTTTCAACAAGCCCCGCATGAGCATCAGCTTTCCGGTTCCGCGCATCGTAATCGACACCAACGTGTGTCTCGACCTCTTCGTTTTTCGCGATCCGCGCTGGGCCGGGCTGCATGCGGCGCTCAGGAATGGCACGGTCCAGGCCGTCACGTGCGTCGACTGCCGGATGGAGTGGCTGATCGTTCTGGATTATTCGCACCTGCCTTTGAACGGCGAATCACGGGTTCAGGCAGCAACCGAATTCGATTCCCTGATTGCCTGTCTCGGCATCGATGAATCCGATTCCGATGTGCGGCTGCCTGTCTGCAGCGACCCCGATGATCAGAAGTTTCTCGAATTGGCGCGCGATGCCAATGCCGACGTGCTGATTACCAAAGACAAGGCATTGTTGAAGCTGGCAAAAAAGACCGCGAAAACAGGCCTGTTCGCGATCATGCTGCCGGAGACGTGGACACTGCTTGAAGCTTCCTGCAAATCCGGCGCCTGAAGGCACCTGCAAAACGCTAGAATGGCATTTTAAACACGCACCTTCCAATCCGAATGAACATGCTCACCGATCAAGCCGCTTCCTCGTTCGCCATGGCGGACGCCAACTTCACGCAAATCGTATCGAAACTGCCTCAGGTCGGCACCACAATCTTTACAGTGATGTCGGCGCTGGCAACTGAGAAAAACGCCGTCAATCTCGGGCAGGGCTTTCCGGATTTCGATTGCGACCCGGCATTGATCGAAGCGGTCGCCACCGCAATGAAAAACGGATTGAATCAGTATCCGCCGATGGCCGGCATCCCGGCGTTGCGTGAAGCGATCACACAAAAAATCGGAAGAATATATGGCGGCGCATACGATCCCGCAACCGAAATTACGGTCACGGCCGGCGCCACGCAGGCGATTCTGACCGCCATTTTATGCTGCGTGCATCCGGGCGATGAAGTCATCGTGATCGAACCGGCCTACGACAGTTATGTGCCGGCGATAGAACTGGCAGGCGGCACGCCGGTGTTTGTGCAAATGGAGATCGGTCCGCAAGGTTATGCCGTGCCGTGGCCCAAGGTTGCCGCGGCCGTGACCGGCAAGACGCGGCTGATCATGATCAACTCGCCGCACAACCCGACCGGCTCGGTACTGCGCGCCGCCGACCTCGACGCATTGACGGCAATCGTGCGCGGTACCGGCATCCTGATCCTGTCGGATGAAGTCTATGAGCACATGGTGTACGACGCAGCACGGCATGAATCGGTGTGCCGCCATGCCGAACTGGCGGCACGCGCATTTGTCGTATCCAGCTTTGGCAAGACGTATCATGTCACCGGGTGGAAAGTCGGCTACGTCGCCGCGCCGGCACGGTTGACCGCTGAATTCCGCAAGGTTCACCAGTTCAATGTATTCACCGTCAATACGCCGGTGCAACATGGATTGGCCGCCTATATGGCCAATCCTGCGCCGTATCTCGAACTGCCGGCGTTCTATCAGCGCAAGCGCGACCTGTTTCGCGACAGGCTGCGACAAACCCGTTTCAAGCTGTTGCCGTCGGACGGCACTTATTTTCAATGCGTCGATTATTCGGCGATTTCGACGATGCCGGAAGCGGATTTCGCCAAATGGCTGACTGCGGAAATCGGCGTGGCCGCGATTCCGGTTTCCGCGTTCTATCATCAGCCGCAGGAGTCCGGCATCGTGCGCTTTTGTTTTGCAAAAAAGGATCAAACCCTGCATGCGGCGCTTGACCGGCTGGCGCCGCTTTAACGATTACAGAACCGTTTTTTTACTTGATCCGCGTCATCATCAATTCTTGATTTATCTTCCGATCGGCATTGACTTTCTGCACCGTCGCACGCTCGCCAAGCATCCTGGTGTAATCACGCACCGGCAAATCGGCCAGCACGTCTTCGCCGTAGATGGCCTTGGAAGCCATGGACACCAGCGGCAAATGCACCAATGCCGCGCAATCGGCCATCGTGAATTCCGCACCCGCGATAAAAGGTTCGAATCTCGCGAGTTGCGCGAATCCCTTGGCATGGCGCTTCAACAGTTTCTGCACCCGCGTTTTTACTTCGTCCGTCACCGTGCCGCCGAAAAATGCTTGCGGATACAATTCACGCGCGACCAGCTCAAGATGCAATTCCATGAAAACGATCAATTCCCTCACCTTTGCCGCGCCAAAAGGGTCAGCCGGCATCAAAGGTTTTTCCGGATAGGCCGCTTCGAGATATTCGACCATTGACTGCGATTCGCACAGCACGCCCTGGTTCACTTCGAAATAAGGAATTTTCCCGAGTGGCGATTTTTCCAGCAATGCAGGTGAACGATCCGCCCATACCAGCTCTTCTTCAAACTCGATTTCTTTTTCCAGCAGCACAAGCTTGACCTTGTTGTAATAGTTGCTTGCAGCAAATCCGCACAATTTAAGCATGTCATCTCCGTTATTTATTAAGGCAATTGTCGATTGTTAACATTAGCATGAAGCGCCGGTTCAAATCATCATGGTTTGATTTCTCATCTGTGTATCAGCCCTTGAGTTATCAACGCAAAAATAATCCGATATAAAAAAATTCCCGATTCCGGTTTACTATCTTGGCTTGACTCCAATTAACCAATAACCGCTACCATGTCCGCCGAACTTCAAGCCTCCCGCCGCGACGCCACACTGATCCTGACAATCTCCAATCCCGGCGCAAAAAATGCACTTCATCCCGATATGTACGCCGCTGCGATCGAGACATTATCGACCGCGGAACGCGACGATTCCATCCGCGCCGTGATCCTGACCGGCGCAGACGGCTTCTTTTGCGCCGGCGGCAACCTGAATCGGTTGCTGGAGAACCGCGCCAAGGACAAGTCGGAGCAAGCCAATTCGATCGACAACCTGCACGGCTGGATCGAGGCAATCCGGGATTGTCCGAAACCGGTCATTGCCGCTGTCGACGGCGCGGCGGCAGGCGCCGGCTTTTCGCTGGCGTTGGCATGCGACATGATCGTGGCCGGCGCATCGGCCAAATTCGTCATGGCTTACGTCAAGGTCGGCTTGACGCCCGATGGCGGCGGTTCATGGTTTCTCGCGCAGGCATTGCCGCGCCAGTTGGCGACTGAAGTGCTGATCGAAGGGAAACCGGTACTCGCGCCGCGCTTGCATGAACTGGGACTCGTCAACAAGATAGTGGCAGACGGCACGGCGCTGGATAATGCATTGGCTTGGGCCGATGAACTGGCCGGCCTTTCTCCCAATGCGGTCGAGCGCATCAAATCGCTGGTGCGCGACGCACGATCCAATTCATTGGCGCAGCATTTCGAAGCGGAAAAGCACAGCTTCGTCGAAAGCCTGCATCATCGCGATGCGCAAGAAGGCATCAACGCGTTCCTCGAAAAAAGAAAACCCCACTACAAATGACTTCCGTTAAAAGACGCCGCATTTATCTGATGCGGCATGGCAGCGTCACGTATTTCGACGCTGCCGGAAAACCCCATCTGCCTGAATCGGTGCCGCTGAATGAACAGGGCCGCGCGCAGGCAACCGCTGCCGGTAGCGTATTCGCCAATGAAAATATCCGGTTCGACCGCGCGATCGTGTCGGGTCTGCCGCGCACCGTCGAGACGGCGGCCTGCGTACTGGCTGAAACCGGCCAGCAAATCACGGTTGAACAATGGCCGGAACTGGTGGAGATCAAGGGCGGCAAGCTGGCCAGCATTGTCGATAGCGATTTGCGCGAGGCATTCATCGGCGCATTCGAAGGCGTGGTGCCGGAGCACAAGCAATTCCTGGGCGGCGAATCGATCGGCCAATTGATGGATCGGATTCATCCTTGCATCGATCGGTTGCGCGCCGACCCGTCGTGGGATACGGTTTTACTCGTCTTGCATGGCGGCGTGAACCGCGCGGTCCTGTCTTATGCGCTGACCGGACAGCGATTGTTTTTAGGGAATCTGGCGCAAACCGCAGGCTGCATCAACGCGCTCGATGTCGGCGAAGCGGCGAACGACTGGGTGGTGCGCCTCGTCAATTATTCGCCGCCGTCGCCACTGCAAGGCGAATCGCGCAGCACGACGATGGAAGCATTGCTGGATCAATATAAAATATTTCGTGGACTTTGAGCTTTCATTCATTTTTTCATCGGCAGAAAATGACGCTTGAAATAGTACGATCGTACGATTTTATGCTGTAAAATGAGCCGATAAAAATTCCCGCACCCTTCCCGTAGGAGACAAGATGTACGAAGAATTCATGGGCACCAAACCCGTTTCCGAACGCCAGAAATTCGACCTCGGTGCATTGCAGGAATACATGCGCCGGCATGTCGATGGATTCTCCGGCGATCTGGCGATCGAGCAATTCAAGGGCGGCCAATCCAATCCGACGTTCAAACTGACCGCCGGCGGCCAGCGTTACGTGCTGCGCACCAAGCCCGGCCCTGCCGCCAAGTTGCTGGCATCGGCACATGCGATCGATCGCGAATTCCGCGTGATGGATGCGTTGAACAAATCCGGCTTTCCGGCTGCCAGGCAGTACGCGCTGTGCACCGATGAATCGGTCATTGGCCGTGCATTCTATGTGATGGAATTCGTCGATGGCCGCGTGCTGTGGGATCAGGCATTGCCCGGCATGAGCAATGCCGAACGCGCCGCGCACTACGATGAAATGAACCGGGTCATCGCGCAATTGCACACCATCGATTATGCGGCGATCGGCTTGGCGGAATACGGCAAGCCCGGCAATTATTTCGGCCGCCAGATCGATCGCTGGACCAGGCAATACAAGGCGTCCGAGACGGAAAAAATCGACGCGATGGATCAGTTGATCGAGTGGTTGCCGAACAATATTCCACCGGGCGACGAAACCAGCATCGTGCACGGCGATTACCGTCTCGATAACATGATGTTCCATCCGACCGAACCGCGCATTCTGGCCATTCTGGATTGGGAACTGTCGACGCTCGGCCATCCGCTGGCGGATTTTTCCTATCACTTGATGAGCTGGCATATTCCGCCCGGCCAGTTCCGCGGCATCGGCGGCCTCGACCATAAATCGCTCGGGATTCCGACCGAAGCGGAGTACATCGCACAATACTGCGAACGCACCGGCAAGACCATACGCCCCGAAGATTTCAATTTTTATCTGGCTTACAACATGTTCCGCATGGCCGGTATTTTGCAGGGCATCATGAAGCGTTACGTCGATGGCACCGCTGCGAGCGAGCAGGCGCTGAAATCCGGCCAGGCAGCGCGTCCGATGGCGGAAATGGGATGGCGTTACGCATCGGGAAAAAACAACTAACGCAAGAAATCGAACCGAACACTCACTGATTCAATCGAGGAGACATCATGGAATTCGAATACTCGGACCGCTGCAAGCAGTTGCAGGGAAAACTGCTGAAGTTCATGGATGAGCATATTTATCCGAACGAGAAAGCATACAAGAAAGAGATCGACGATAACGGCAAGGAAAAAGGCAATCGCTGGCTGCCGACCACCGTGATCGAAACCTTGAAACCGAAAGCGCGCGAGCAGGGATTGTGGAACCTGTTTCTGCCGAAATCGGTGCGCGCGCCGGAAGGCTTGTCGAATCTCGATTACGCGCCGCTATGCGAAATCATGGGCCGCGTCGGCTGGGCGCCGGAAGTATTCAATTGCTCCGCGCCCGACACCGGCAACATGGAAACCATCGAACGCTACGGCACCGAAGAGCACAAAAAGCAATGGCTCGAACCATTGCTGCGCGGTGAAATCCGCTCCGCCTTCGCGATGACGGAACCGGCGGTCGCGTCATCGGATGCCACCAACATCGCGACCCGCATCGAGCGCGATGGCGACGAGTACGTGATCAACGGTCATAAATGGTGGATCTCCGGCGCCGGCGATCCGCGCTGCAAGATTTTCATCCTGATGGGCAAGACCGATCCCGATGCTGCCCGTCACTCGCAGCAATCGATGATCCTGGTGCCGGTCGATACCAAGGGTGTCACCATCAAGCGTCCGTTGCCGGTATTCGGTTATGACGATGCGCCGCACGGTCACTGCGAAATCACCTATGAAAATGTGCGCGTGCCGGCATCGAATATTCTGCTCGGCGAAGGACGCGGCTTTGAAATCGCACAAGGCCGTTTGGGACCAGGCCGGATTCATCATTGCATGCGGGCGATCGGCGTCGCCGAACGTGCGCTGGAATTGATGTGCAAGCGCTTGAACGAGCGGGTTGCATTCGGCCGCAGGATTTCCGAGCAAAGCATCTGGCGCGAACGCATCGCCGAATCCCGGATTCAAATCGACACCGCGCGTTTATTGACGTTGAAGGCGGCGTACATGATGGATACCGTGGGCAACAAGCATGCGAAAGCCGAGATCGCGATGATCAAGGTGCTGGCGCCGAACGTGGCGCAACAGGTGCTTGACTGGTCGATCCAGGCGCACGGCGCGGCCGGCGTGTCGGATGAATTCCCGTTGGCTTACATGTGGGCAGGCAATCGCACGCTGCGTATCGCCGACGGTCCGGATGAAGTGCATCGCAATGCGGTCGCCAAACTGGAATTGGCCAAACATATGCCGCTTCCCGGCGAAGAACTGGAGCTGCCGGTTACGCGCGGGTAATACCACGCGTCTTTTCTTGACGGTGTTTCAAGCGGAAAGCGAAGAATTTCAAATTTCAGCATAATCATGCAGCGTTTGAAATTCTTCGGCTTTCAGCCTGCAGCGAACCTCCAAAGGAAAAAATGATCGACGTCTATTCCACCGCCACACCCAATGGTCATAAAGTCCATATCATGCTGGAAGAATGTGGATTGCCCTATCGGGTGCACCACATCGACATCGGCGCCGGCGACCAGTTCAAACCCGACTTCCTGGCGATTTCGCCGAACAATAAAATTCCCGCGATCGTCGATGCCGACGGACCGGACGGCAAGCCGATTTCATTGTTCGAATCCGGCGCGATCCTGATTTATCTCGCCGGCAAAACCGGAAAATTTTTGGGTAACACCGATCGCGAAAAATTCACGACGCTGCAATGGCTGATGTTCCAGATGGGCGGCGTCGGTCCGATGCTGGGTCAGGCACATCACTTCCGCATCTACGCGCCGGACAAGATCGAGTACGCGGTCAACCGTTATACCAACGAGGCGAAGCGTCTGTACGGCGTGCTGGACAAGCAGCTGTCGAAAACGGCTTACCTGGCCGGCAACGACTACACGGTCGCCGATATCGCCACGTTTCCGTGGACGCGTTCATGGAAAAATCAAGGGATCGGCTGGGCGGAATTTCCGCATGCCAAGCGCTGGTTTGATGAAATCAGCGAACGCCCTGCAGTCAAGCGCGGCGTTGACGTGCTGGCGAGCTTGCGCAAACCGCTGGTTGACGACAAGGCGAAAGAAGCGTTGTTCGGCGCTACGCAGTACGCGAAGCGCTAGAAAGCCCGTTACGTATAGCGCCGCGAAATGGACTCCGCGACGCATACCGGCTTGTCGCCGCCTTCCCGCTCCATCGTGACTTGCCAGATCATCTGCGCGCCGCCGGGAATATCTTCCACCGACAATAACGTCATGCGCCCGCGCAGCCGGCTGCCGACCGGCACCGGCGACGGAAAGCGTACTTTGTTCAAACCGTAATTGACGCCCATCCTGACGTCCGACATCACGATCGCCCTTTCCATCAGCATCGGCAATAGCGATAAGGTCAGAAAGCCGTGGGCAACCGTACCGCCGAATGGCGATTCCTTGCGGCTGCGCTCCGCATCAATATGGATCCATTGACGATCGCCGGTGGCGTCGGCAAACAAATTGACGCGCTCCTGGCTGATTTCAACCCAATCCGATACCGCCACTTCCTGCCCTACCAACTCTTTAAGATCCGCCAGCGATGCGATTTCGCGCATGATATCTCCGATTTTTCCTGTGATCAAACTTTTGGCCGACGCAAGAACATGCCCATCCCTTTGACGGTGACCACCAGTTCGCCATGCTGATTCGTGGCTTGCCATAATGTATGGATGACACCGCGATCGGTTTTGCTGGCCGACGGACGCGCATCGACCGCCGTGGTCGTGACCGTCAGCGTATCGCCGCCGCGTACCGGTTTCAGCCAGCGTACCTCGTCCACCCCGGGCGAGCCGAGGCTGGCCGCTTCACGTAAAAAGCCATCCACCATCAGCTGCATCATCAGGCTGCAGGTATGCCAGCCGCTTGCGATGATGCCGCGATAGATCGATCCGGCTGCGGCTTCGGGATTGACATGAAAAGGCTGCGGGTCGAATTGCGTCGCAAAGGAAATGATTTCTTCTTCGGTAATGGTGCGAGAGCCGACCTCGATTGTCTTGCCGACTTCGAAGTCTTCGAAATACCATTTCAATTGCGACATGTTCATCTCTTAAAAAATAATTTCTCAAGCAGCTTTCTTGAAATCCGGCTGCGTAATAAAGCGCGCCAGATGATGGTCGGTATCGCCGAGCGTCAGTTCAATCATCGTCAACCGCTTGAAGTGATGCGCTGCCGGCAGTTCGTCCGTCACGCCCATGCCGCCGTGCAGTTGCACCGCCTGCTGGCCGACATACTTCAACGCTTGTCCGATGCGCGCCTTGGCGGCCGATACCGTGCGCCGGCGCTCATCCGCATCAACCGATGCAACCTTGACGGCAGCCAGCGTCGCCATCGAACGGGCCTGTTCCAGTTGCATGAACATTTCAGCCATCCGGTGCTGCAATGCCTGGAATTTACCGATCGGCACGCCGAACTGCTGGCGGGTTTTCAGGTACTCGAGGGTGGCGGCATTGAGCGCTTCCATGGCGCCCACCGCTTCGGCGCACAACAGCGTTGCGCCGTAATCGGCAGCGGCGTCGAGAATGTCCCAACCGGCGCCGGCAGCACCCAGCAATGCGGAAGCAGGCACCGCCACATTCGAGAAAATAATGTCGGCGGCGCGCTGGCCGTCGATGGTGCGGTAGTCGCGGCGCGTCAGTCCGGCCGCATCGGCCGGCACCACGAAAAGCGAAATGCCGCCGGCATCGCGCTGGCCGCCATTGCTGCGCGCCGACACGATGATTCTGTCGGCTTGCGCGCCGTGGATCACCACGGTTTTGGTGCCGTTGACGACATAGCCATCGGCACCGGCTTTGGCGGTGGTTGCAATGTCGAACAGCTCATGGCGGGATTGCTTCTCGCCCAATGCACAGGCCAGTTTCAGTTCGCCGGTTGCGACTTGTTCCAGCAACGCGTCCTGTCCGCCCGCAAGCTTCAGGAATTCGGCGCCCAGAATGGTAGCGAAATACGGTTCGACCACAATGCCGCGTCCGATTTCCTGCATCACGACCAGCATGTCGATTGCGGAACCGCTGAAGCCGCCCTGCGCTTCCGGCACCGGCAGTGCCGTCATGCCGAGTTCCGCCAGTGTGGCCCAGGCGCTATCCGATATGCCTTTTTCCGAATGAATGATTTTTTTACGATGTTCGAAAGTGTAATCCTTGGCGATCCAGCGGCGCAGCGCATCGGAAAATTGCTGTTGTTCTTGGGTAAAGTTGAAATCCATTTTTGTCTCCTCACAGGCCCAGAATCATTTGGGTGATGATATTTTTTTGAATCTCGTTGGAGCCGCCGTAAATCGAAGTCTTGCGATAATTGAAATAGTACGCGGCAAGCGGGGCGGCATCATCATCCTGCGTCACGCTGTGTTCATGTCCACCGTCAAGATAGTCGGTATCGAACGGCATCGCATAAGGGCCGACGGCCTCGACCATCAATTCCGTCAGCGTTTGCTGCACTTCGGTACCCTTGACTTTCAGCATCGATGCCTCCGGCCCCGGGCCGCGCTTGGCGCTGTCCTGCGAAATCACGCGCAGCACGGTGACTTCCAGCGCCATCAGTTCGATCTCGAGCGATGCGACCTTGGATGCGAACATCGGGTCTTCCAGCAATGGTTTGCCGTTTTTACGCTGATCGGTTGCGACGCGCTTCAGAAACTGCAATTCGCGCTTGGCGCGGCCGACGGCAGCGATATTGGTGCGCTCATGGCCCAGCAGATATTTGGCGTAAGTCCAGCCTTTGTTTTCTTCGCCGATCAAGTTCTCGACCGGCACTTTTACGTTATCGAAGAACACTTCGTTCACTTCATGCTCTTCATCGAGCATGATGATCGGGCGCACGGCGATGCCAGGCGTGTGCATGTCGATCAGCAGGAATGAAATGCCTTCCTGCTTGCGCGCGCCGGTATCGGTGCGCACCAGGCAAAATATCATGTCGGCATGCTGGCCCAGCGTGGTCCAGGTTTTCTGGCCGTTGACGATGTAATGGTCGCCCTGACGTTCGGCCCGTGTTTTCAGCGATGCCAGATCGGAACCGGAACCGGGTTCCGAATATCCCTGGCACCACCAGTCGTCGCAATTCAGTATGCGCGGCAGATAATGGCGCTTCTGCGCTTCATTGCCGAACGCCATGATGACCGGCGCGACCATCGCAACGCCGAACGGCAGAATCGCCGGCGTGCCGGCGCTGGCGCATTCTTCTTCCCAGATATGGCGCTGCACGGCTGACCAGCCCGTGCCGCCGTATTCAACCGGCCAGCCGGTACCGATCCAGCCCTGCCTGGCGACGATCTTGTGCCAGCGCACGAAATCCTCTTTCGACAGGCGCTTGTGATTCAACACCTTGTGCTGCAGATCTTTAGGCAGATTCGCGTCCAGATAGGCGCGAACAGTATCGCGGAACGCCAGATCGTCCGCCGTGTAATTCAAATCCATGCTGTCTCCGTTTGTTATTCCAGCCAAAAAGCACGACCGTTCAGAATTTATTATACAGCGGATTTTAAAAATAATAAGGACTCGATATCAGGATATTGCATCGGTTTTCCAGCGAACAGGACAGTGATTGCTGGAAAAGATTTTCCTGTTACTCATAAGTCAGAAATATAGGTAACACTTGGATGCTTGAAGAACGCACGCACCAGCGCGGGTTTCTTGCCGATTTCGGCAAGCTGTGCGCTCACGCGTTCTTACAGCTTCTCGCCGGCTTGCAGCGGGCGCCGCGCGTTGCCCGTGCGCTTGGCGTGACTCCACACCAGTTCGTCCGGATTCAAGTCCGGCGCATAACCGGGCAAATAATGCAGCGTCAGTTTGCCCTGCGTGCTCGCCACATAGTCCTTGACCGCCGCTTTCTTGTGCGCAGGCAGTCCATCGAGCACCAGGTGCAGCGCCTTCTTGCGGCGGACCACCAGCTTCTCGAGCAGTTCCACAAACAACTCTCCCGACAGCGCGCCCTGGTACGTGGCGAACCAGAACGCGCCTTTGGCGCTGACGGCCGACGCGGCGCTGATGCTCTGCCGCTGGCCCGGCACCTGCACCACCGGCGTTTGTCCTTTGACGCCCCAGGTCTGGCCCTGCACCGCGTCGGTGCGAAAACCCGATTCATCCCAGAAGTAAATGTCGGCGTTCTCTGCACGGGCGCGCCGCGCAATGGCGGGATAGGTCTCGCGCTGCCACCGCTCGATCGCTTCCGGGTCACGCTGGTATGCACGCTGCAACGGCTTTTGCGGCGTCAAACCCAGCCGCGCCAGCAGCGCGCCGATCGACGCCAGACTCAGCGCAACGCCGAATTCCCGCTGCACCAGTTCCCGCACGATCTGGCGCGTCCACAACCCGAAGTCAAAGCCGTACTGCATCGGGTTCTTGCCGTTAATCCAGCGAAATACCTGCCGCTCTTGCGCTGCGCACAGCTTCTTCGGGCGCCCGGTCCCCTTGCGCGATGTCAGCGCACGCAGGCCTTTGCCGCGGCCCGCCGCCGCTTTCATCCAGCGATAAATCACACACCGGTGAAAGCCGTAGCTGGCAATCACCGCGCTCGGCCGTTCGCCTT
>DAIDBD010000038.1 GCA_027310305.1 Herminiimonas sp. | reverse complement strand
GATGCGGCGCTGCCGTTTTGAGCAACATGAAAATTTTTAAAAATCGGCCCGATGTTTGATATTTACACGGGCTTGTTCAGATGCAATGAGACAGTATTGTCATGCCGGTTTCGGCGCATGCTGGGTGAAACGGAGAAAACTAATAATGTTTATTGATACACGACGGGTTGAGGAAGGAAGCGTTGTCGATACAACGATTTGTATTATCGGCGGCGGGGTAGCGGGCATCACCCTCGCGCTCGAAATGGAAAAAATTGGCATAGAAACATGCCTTTTGGAAAGCGGCGGATTCGCCCCGGATGACGACACCCGGGATCTCCATCGCGGAGAAGATATCGGCTTGCCTTACCGGTTCGGCGACGGTTGCCGCAGCCGTTTTCTCGGCGGCGGCAGCAATTGCTGGGGCGGCTGGTGCCGCCCGCTGGAGCCGTGGGATTTCGAAAAGCGCGACTGGATCGCTCACAGCGGCTGGCCTTTCGGGCTGGAAGAACTGGCGCCATTTTACGCACGCACGCATGACTTGCTGAAGCTCGGTCCGAAAACTTTCGAGCCGGCATTCTGGGAAGCCGCCATCGGCCGCAAGGACGTGCGCAGAATCCCGCTTACCAGCGGCAAGGTCAGGGACACCATCTCGCAGTTCAGCCCGCCGGTGCGCTTCGGCAAGGAATACAGCGAAAATCTGAAGCGGGCGCAACGCGTGCGCGTTTTCCTCTATGCGAATGTCGTCAATATTGAAACCGACAAGCAGGCCCGCACGGTTTCGCGCGTGAAAGTGGTCACACTGAGCGGCCGCACCATGTATGTATCGGCCAGACAGTTCGTGCTGGCGACGGGCGGCATCGAAAATCCGCGCCTGCTGCTTGCATCGAACAAGGTGCAGGCGGCCGGCCTGGGCAACGGGAACGATCTGGTGGGCCGCTTTTTCATGGATCATCCGCGCCTGTTGTCGGGCAACATCCGCTTCACGAAGGAGTGGTCGCGCAACAAGCTGCACGACATCAAATATCACTATCAGAATGCGTCGGTGGCCGCGCATGGTACGCACATCGCGTCACAATTTTCGCTGGCGCCGGAGGTGCTGAAGCAGGAGCGTCTGCTGAATGCGCAGGTATGGTTTTCATCGGTATTTCCCGGCGAAGGCAGCGAAGGCGCGCAAGCGCTGTTCAGATACAAGCAGGCGTTGTTGCACAAAGAACAGCCGGGCTGGAAGCCGGGACGCGATCTGGCGACGATGATCTCGCATCCGGTTGACACGCTGGCCTATGGATTTACCCGTCTTTTCCAGCCGCGCTCATTGATCAGCAGCATCAAGTTTCAGGCCATCGTCGAGCCGGAGCCGAATCCTGATAGCCGGATCACGCTATCGGCAACGCAAAGAGACCGGCTCGGCATGCAGCGGGTGCGGGTCGATTGGCGGTTGGGGGAACAGGTAAAAAGAACGTTCGACAGAACGTTCGCGCTTCTTGCGGAGGAACTGCGCGGCACGGGAATCGCCGCAGTGGCGCTCGATCCTGCCATCGAGGGAAATCCGTGGCCTTCCACTTTGGAAAAAGAAGGCACATGGCATCACATGGGTACGACCAGAATGCATGACTCGCCGAGGCAAGGGGTCGTCGATCGCGAGTGCAAGGTGCATGGCATGACAAATCTGTATATCGCCGGCAGTTCCGTTTTCCCGACCGCGGGAGCCAATTATCCGACCATCACGATCGCAGCGCTTACGCTCAGGCTGTCGGCGCATATCGTTCAGCAATTGAAGCATCCGGAAACCGGTTTTGCCGTATCGGACATGTCTTCCATGAATCCGCAGGTTGCCAATGAGCCTGTAAAAAATCGATATGCTTCCGCGACACCGTCGCTTGCCGGTTATCCGAATCTGTTTATACATCCCGACAGCGAATGACCGGCGGCATGGTACGCGATAGCGCAATTTTTCCTTGTTCATTAATGCGGTACAAATCACAGATGAATTTTTTTGATAAAACACTGATTGTTCGGTCGAAGCAAGACACCAAAATCATGAGCAATGCAGACATAAAAATGCATAAAGCGCCTTATGTAGTGAACATCTACCACAATATTTTATGGCCAAAATATAAAGGCATCATCTTTTCAGGCTTGCATGATTTTTCACTGCCCAGCGATATCAATATTTCCTTTTTCCAAATTGCGAAAACGACAGAGGACCGGAAAAATCTGGGGGAGGTCGATTTTTCCTATCACCGCTATCCCTATAAACTTTTATTCAACAGCACATACGATTCGATACCAAAATTCAAGCTGTGCAGGATTTTATTTAAACATGCGGCTTATTCCGACGCGAATCTTGTTCTGCTGCCGGGCTATCACATGCTTGAATACTGGTTCATGCTTCTGGCATGCATTCTTACCCGCAAAAAACGCGCTGTTTTCGTCGACTCCACCAGCTATGATCAGCCGGATTCAACGTTGAAACATATTCTGAAACGCCTTTTCTTCAGTTTTTGCGACGGGTTTTTCGGCTACGGCCAACGAAGCACGGAATACTTGATGAGCTTCGGCGTGCCGGAACATAAAATCACGACGCGCTGCCAGGCCGCCGCATTGACGCATGATTACAGCCCGGAGAGCGCGTTATCGAATCGAATCCAGCGGCGCAAAGCCGACATGCCTGCGCACTATCTTTTTGTTGGCGTGCTCGTTGAAAAAAAAGGAATCGACACGCTGATTCGGGCCTTCCATCGGCTATATCAGCACGACCGCTCCGCATTGCTCACGATAGCCGGCGATGGAGATTTGCATGAAGAACTCAGGACCCTGGTCGCTTCGCTTCAACTGACCGGCGCAGTGAATTTCACCGGCGCCCTGCATATCGACAAGCTGGAAAACTATTACCTGCAGGCCAGTTGCCTGGTCCTGCCCAGCCGCAGCGAAGCATGGGGCCTGGTGGTCAACGAGGCATTGAGCTACGGCTGTCCTGCAATCGTGAGCGATCGTTGCGGTTGCGCGCCGGATTTAATCGTTGAAGGCGAAACGGGCTATGTATTCGAGATGGATGATGTCGCCGATCTTGCCGGGAAAATGCTGCTGATCAAAACGAACTTGAACGACGTTGCAAAGGTTGCCGGCGATTGCATCACCCTGATGCAAAAATTCACGCCGGAAAAAGCCGCCGCTCAAATTCTCAAGGGCTGCCACATGATCCTTTCCGAACAAAGGGGGCGATAATGGTTTTCTTTCTCGGGCCGCTGCCACCGCCTGTCCATGGATTTTCTGCCATCAACCAGAAAATGCTGACGCTCCTGCAGCAGAAAACCGATGTGCGCGTATTCAATTCCGCACCGGCGGCAAAGACGGCGAATTCGGCGGCCAACGCAAAATGGCAAAGTGTTTTCAGGATTTTTCGTTCGCTCGGGTCGCTGCTTGCCTTCCTGTTTCTTTGTCTTGTGAAACGCCCGGATGCGATGTACGTAGGTCTTTCCGGCGGCGCGGGACAACTATTCGATTCCCTTTGCCTTCTTGCCGCCCGTCTCGCCGGCGCAAATATTTACATTCATCATCACAGCTTTGTTTATGTGAATCAGGTCAGATCGTATAACCGGTTTTGCCTGTGGGCAGCCGGCCGCGCCTGCCATATTGCATTGTGCGATGCGATGGCCGATAAGCTCGCTTCGACCTACGGCATTCCGGAAGAACGGATTTTCATCCTGTCCAATGCCGCATTCCTGAATGAAAAAATGCCGCCGCATCGCGGCGCAAAGCCGGCGCGGGAAGTGCTGACGCTCGGGTTCCTGTCGAACATCATCGTTGAAAAAGGCATCGTCGAATTTTTCGATGTGGTGGCCTGCCTGACGCAGCAAGGGCTGCGTGTCAAAGGTTTGGTTGCCGGCCCGGTCGATCCCGCGCTGAAAGAAATGTTCGCGTCGTTGATGGCGGACCAGCACGAGATCGAATATGTCGGTCCGGTCTATGACGGGGAAAAGGATGCCTATTTTCAAAGCATCGATTTTCTGCTGTTCCCGACAAAATACCGGAACGAAGCGGAACCGCTCACCATTCTGGAAGCGTTGCGCGAAGGCGTGCCGGTTCTCGCCGCAGGCAGAGGCTGTATCCGTTCGATGATCAGCGCAAGGTCCGGCCAGGTGTTTCCGGAAATCGGGCATTTCGTTGCGGACGCATCGGAATACATCAAGGCGGTGCTGGCCGGAACGGTTTCCTTGACGGCGCTTTCCGAAAGCGCTTCCAAACAGTTTTCCGGCATGCGCGGCACGCATGCGGCCAGGCTCGATGCGCTGCTGGAGAGAATCGCCGCACCGAAACAATTACCTAAACCACTGCGGGCATAACGGCATGATGCAGGATTTATCCACGTTCAAGCTGCCAGCAAACTTTCGCGGCCGGTCCGCGCTGATAGTGCAGTTATGGTGGCTGGTGCAAGCCACCTTTTTCCGCGGCTCGCCGCAATTCGCCTATGGCTTCCGGAACTGGATACTCCGTCGCTTCGGTGCGCAAGTCGGCAGGGACGCGGTGATTCGCCCTACCGCGACCATTACCTATCCGTGGAAAGTGAAGATTGGCGATTATGCGTGGATCGGCGACCATGCCGTGTTGTACAGCCTGGGCGAAATCGATATCGGCGCCCACGCTGTCGTATCGCAGTCCGGTTACCTGTGCGCAGCCGATCACGACTATACCCGGTCCGATTTTCCGATTCGCGACCGGAAAATCTCGATCGGCGAACAGGCGTGGCTGGCTGCCGACGTATTTGTCGCGCCCGGCGTAACGATAGGCGCG
This sequence comes from Herminiimonas sp., assembly GCA_027310305.1. Classification (GTDB taxonomy): domain Bacteria; phylum Pseudomonadota; class Gammaproteobacteria; order Burkholderiales; family Burkholderiaceae_D; genus DAIDBD01. The sequence goes on along the minus strand of DAIDBD010000038.1, from coordinate 4,692 downwards.
GGCGCCGTCATCGGCGCGCGCAGTTCGGTATTTCACGACATACCGGCCGGCATGGTGTGTTTCGGTTCCCCGGCCAGGCAGGTTAAATCCAGATTAAAGGCAGACGTTTGAAAATCCTACTGTATGGCATCAATTTTTCCCCGGAGCTTACCGGCATCGGCAAATACACGGGCGAAATGGCGGCGTGGCTGGCAAAGGCCGGACATGATGTGCGCGTCGTTACCGCGCCGCCTTATTACCCGGACTGGAAAGTGGACGAACGCTATAGCGCCGTCCGCTATGGTTACGAAATCTGGAATGACGTCCGGGTCTGGCGCGCGCCGTTGTGGGTGCCGGCGCGCCCGTCCGGCATAAAGCGCCTGCTGCATCTGGCCAGTTTCGCGCTGAGCAGTCTGCCCCTGATGATGCGGCAGTTGCTGTGGAAGCCGGATGTGGTCTGGGTGGTCGAGCCGCCGCTGTTTTGCGCGCCGACCGCATTGTGCGTGGCGCGGCTGACCGGCGCGCGGGCATGGCTGCATGTGCAGGACTACGAGGTGGATGCCGCCTTTGCGCTCGGATTGCTGCAGGGCGGATTGGCGCGGCGGTTCGTCACCGGACTGGAACGATGGCTGATGCGCCGCTTCGATAAAGTATCGACCATCTCGGAAAGCATGATGGACCGTGCGGCGGCGAAAGGCGTGGAAGCGGACCGGATCGCTTATTTTCCGAACTGGATCGACTTGGCCAGGATATATCCGATAGCGAAACCCAGCGGCTATCGGGCGACGCTTGGCATCTCCGCCGATACGGTGGTGGCGCTGTACTCCGGCAACATGGGAGGGAAGCAAGGATTGGAGATCATGGCTGAAGCCGCCAGGCTGTTGTCCGATTCGCCCAATCTGCTGTTCGTATTTTGCGGCAACGGCGCGGGCAAGGCGGATCTGGAGCATCTCACAAAGGGATTGACGAATGTACGGTTCCTGAATCTGCAACCGGTCGAGCGCTTCAACGATCTGCTCGGCCTGGCGGACATTCACCTGCTCCCGCAACGCGCGGATGCAGCAGATCTGGTAATGCCGTCCAAGCTGACGGGAATGCTGGCGAGCGGGCGCGCGGTCGTGGCGACGGCCGGCGGCGATACCGAACTGGGCAGGGCGGTGAGCGGCTGCGGATTGGTTACCGCGCCCGGCGATGCCGCTGCCTTTGCGGAAGCGATCCGCGCATTGGCGAACGATCCCGCGCACCGAAAAGCGTTGGGGATGGCGGGACGAAGATATGCGGAGATGAAATTCAACATCAACCGCATATTGGAAGACTTTGAACATATGCTGAAAAAGAGAAGCGTGAGCAAGAATTTCTTCCGTAAATATCTGTAATGACTTTCAAGAGAATCCCAGCATGCTGATAATTGCCGCCGACGATTTCGGTTATTCCGAAAGTGTCAACAATGCGATTGCCGCCGCATTTGAAGAAGGGCTGATTTCGAGTACGACCATCATGGCGAATGCGCCGGCATTCGAACACGCGTGCGCGCTTGCGAAAAAAAACGGCTTCGCCCACAAAGTGGGGATTCATCTGAATATCACGGAAGGCATTCCGCTTACCGCGGAGATAAAAAACTCCCGGATATTTTGCAATGAAGTCGGCGAATTCAATTTTCGCCGCTTCAGCCATTACTGGCTTCCCTTGAACGAAGTGGCATTGCTCGGGAATGAAATTTCACAACAGATTCTTCGGTGCCGCGCGCACGGATTGCAAATTACGCATGCGGATTCGCATCATCATGTCCACACCGAATTGATCATCTCTCTTACTGTCGCAAAGGCGCTGCGAAAATTCAACATACCGTACTTGAGGCTCACCGACAACGTTCGCCATACTTCCTTCCTGCGCAAGGCGTACAAGTCGAATCTGAATTTTTTGATCAGGCTGTTTGGGTTGAAAGGCACCAATTATTTTTGCGATTTGTCGAACATTTCCGCAATGAAAAAGCAGTGCAGTGCCGGCGATGTCGTCGTGGAATTGATGGTGCATCCCGTTTTCTCGGGCGAAGGCGATCTTATCGATGCCGGCTTGGGAACCTCGCTTTCCGCCTCGGTGCGCGAGATACCGCATTTGCGCAAGCTGATATCGTTTAACGAAGTCAAAACCTATCTGGCGTGAATCGCTTCTGTCCGTTTGGAAATCAAATTTTATTGAGATGAGAACGGATGCGCACTGTCCAGGCGACGCGCATCCGTTTATTTATTGATGAAGTAATTTCCTGCTATTTCGAACGGCATCTCATCAGCCTGTCTTTGTGACCAGTTGCCTGGATCACTTCATCGCTGTCAAATTCCGATTCAGGCCTGCTGTTCCCGATCGCACCGAATCGCAATGAACGGCAACCGCGCTTGCATGCCGCGTGCCGCATCAATCCTCCTTCTTGCTCTATGGAACCGATCTCATTGCGCCGCGCAATCATTGTGTTTCCGCAAATTCGCAACAAGAAAGTTTCAATGTGGTTTTACTTTTTGTTTGTTATCAATTGGGCACCACCGCTTCTCCGATAACTTCAAGTCTAGCTTTTCTTCCTCATGCAGCGCCATGGAGGAAAAGCGAAACTGATCAATCAAATTGGAGAAACTATGATGCTTCGGTACCCATACCGCAAAATCCTTTCGCTGCTGCTGGTCGCTTCCGTGACCGCTTGTGGCGGAGGTGGGTCGACCAGTCCGACGCCGACACCGACGCCGACGCCAACACCGACGCCGACGCCGACGCCGACACCAACACCGACACCGACACCGACACCAGCGCCGACACCAGCGCCGACACCGACACCAGCGCCGGTTCCGGCTCCTGTGCCAACCTCGGCCTCGACGACCATGTCGTGTGTCGATGGGCCGACGTATCAGTGCAGTGGCCCAACCATCATCAGAAGCGAGAACGGTGTAGCGCTGACCAGTTCGAGCGTACAGGCATACGGAAAGTCAACGAATGATCTTGCGACCCCGATCGCGGATCCTACGACCGCAAAAGGATTAGCGTTGGCCTCAGGCGGCGTCGCGGAACTCCGCGTGGCGAAGGGTACCACCACCGGCGCCGTATCGGATGCTGCGCTGTTGTTGAGCAACCTCGGCATTTCGTGGGATGGCGTAAAGGAGCGTCCGCCGATCATCGAGACGTTCAGGACCACGTCAGGCCGCGTTCAGAAAGATGCGAATGGCCTGCTGACTTTCAGCGCGCTGCCCGATAGCTCGGACCTGACTTATTATGACTTCGCCAGAAAGCAAGGCGCTGCCACGCAGTTGAATTACGCCAACAACCGATACTTCCCGCGTGCCGATCCGTCGCGTTGCCCTGCCGGAGATCCAAACTTCGTGCCGTGCCCCACCACCGAGACGGCCGGCTTGATGACGACCGGCGCGCAGTGGATTGCGAGCGACTGGCGCAGCGGCGGCATCGTGCCTGACATGACGCGAGCGATCCGGGTGCATGGGGATGGCGATATTCATGCCGGCGATGGCATTCCGGACTCTAGCGGCGCCAGGACTAACCTGCCCGGCGGCACCGGCAAGGGCGTCCCGTTTCCCGGCACGAAGGGCAACCGCGAATTGGTCAACTGGGGTCTGCAGTACGGCAACCTGGGAGCATGGCTGACGAAAGACACGGCTCGAATCGCTGACTGGGGCGCAACCGACGAACGCAACCAGAATCGCCGCGGCGTGATAGCGTACGGCGCCGTGTCCGATTCTGCTCTCGTGCCGGCAACCGGTACGGCGAGCTATTCAGGTTTTGTCTATGGCTGGTACGCGCCCAATGCTACTGCGGAAGCCACCATCTTTCGCGGAGAAGCCGTGATGACGGTGAATTTCACGACGCGGCAAGTCGTCGTGACGGTCAGCAACACGGTAGGTTATGACCCGATCAAGGAAACCTATTCGGTCCCGGTTTCCGTTCCGCTGAAGGCCACTACGGCAATGGGCGCGGCAGGCACCAACGTCGCCAACTATCTGACCGGTCCGGTGGACGACGGCAGGTTCAAGGGCGGCCTCAGCGGCCGTTACTTCGGGCCGGTTGTCACGACCGGCAAGACCGGTGCCGGTCCGGCGGAGCTCGGCGGTGCATTTTCACTGTCGAATGCAGCAGGCGAGGCCGTAGTTGCAGGCTTTATCGGCCGCAAGCAGTAATTGGCAACTTGACTAACCGTTGTTAACGCAAGCCGCGTCTCGGGTTCGAGACGCGGCTTGCGAATTTGAAAATGCAGTGTGCAGCGATTCTCATCGCTGCATGCGATCCGGGTTCCGATCATGTAGCCCACTGCGGCCAAAAGCTGCGCCGCGGCTTTGCGTCAATTCCATTTTTTCATTCCCTGCCAGCGCATATCGCCAAAACAATCAAGCGGCTTGGCAATGTGTCATTCATGCATTGGCAATGTTGCCAATAAAAGCGGAACACTCTGTTTTTTCTTGGTTGAATGACTAAAAAATCCATTCTATTCAGAATTCTTTCTTCCTGACATTCAACATATTTTTTCACTGCGGAAAATCGCGTTTTCCATAGGAAATGGTTTTGCAGGGCCGCTTTTAGCGGCATTATTTTTTCCGCAACGAAATCTTTTTTTCTCGAAATATTTCTGAACTTAAATATTGGATGCCTATCAGAATCAGTTCTTTCCAGTGGAGAACTATTCATGTTGAATTCGACATCATCCAAGCTTAAGTTACCAAT
>DAIDBD010000033.1 GCA_027310305.1 Herminiimonas sp. | reverse complement strand
TTTGGTCGAACGTTTTTTTAATCGGATCAAGCAATTCCGACGGATCGCAACACGTTATGAAAAACTGGCGCGCAACTACCTGTCTTTCCTGAATCTCGTTTGCGCTTACATCTGGATCGCTTGATTGTTAACAGACCCTAGCGTAACCATTCAGCTCGCAACCAGGCAATTTCAACCAGCCGTTCGTCCTGAGTAGCGCAGCGTATCGAAGCATGTCCTGAGTAGGCCGCAGGCCGTACCGAAGGGGGAGCGTATCGAAGCCTGTCCTGAGCCCGTCGGAAGGGGCTGGCTGTGCCCAAAGATCCTTCGATACGCCCTACGGGCTACTCAGGACGAACGGACCTACTCAGGACGAACTGGTTCACGTGCGAATCTATAACTCGGCACTGCGGTCTGAATAATTACGGTTATCGCCATGAAATGCGTCCTAAAAGATCCAGAGTTTATCCTGCGGCAATTGCAGCCAGTAATCGCCCGCCGCCAGTTTGTACGGCGCATAGGCGCGCACACCGGCTTCGGCCATGCCGTCCCGGCGGAACAGGCATTCCCAGCGGTCGCCCAGATACATGCAGGTCGACAGCGGCAGCCTGATCGCATTGTCGGTCTGCGTATCGGATATGCGCACCTGCTCCAGCCGGATCATCGCCGTGATATCGGCGCCCGCATTCGCGCCGCGCGCGGTGCCGGTCATGGCGGCGCCGTCGATATCGAGCGTCACTCGCGCGCCGTCGCGCCGGATGACCTTGCCGGGCAGCCGGTTGTTGCTGCCCATGAATTCGGCGGTGAACAGCGTGTCGGGCGTTTCGTACATGCTTTGCGGCGCGCCCTGTTGTTCGATCTTGCCGTTGTTGAGCAGCAGGATGCGGTCCGAGATCGCCATCGCCTCGTTCTGGTCGTGCGTCACCATCAATGCCGACAGGCCGAGCCGCACGATCAGTTCGCGCAGGAATACGCGCGCTTCCTCGCGCAGTTTGGCATCGAGATTCGACAGCGGTTCATCCAATAAAATCACCGGCGGGTTATACACCAGCGCGCGCGCGATCGCGACCCGCTGCTGCTGGCCGCCGGACAGCTGATGCGGAAAACGTTCGCCGAGCGGGCCGAGGCCGAGCTGCGCCAGCACCTTCCTGACGCGTTCGGCAATCTCGCTGCCGCTCATCTTGCGCAGCTTCAATCCGTAAGCGACATTGTCGAACACGGTCTTGTGCGGCCATAGCGCATACGATTGAAACACCAGGCCGAGATTGCGTTCCTCCGCCGGCATTTCCAGCTTGCGTACGTCGTCGAACATGGTCCGGTCGCCGATCCGGATGGTGCCCGCTTTCGGGCTTTCGAGGCCGGCGACCGCGCGCAGCAGCGTGGTCTTGCCGCTGCCGGACGGGCCGAGCAGGGCGACCACTTCGCCGCGCTGCAATTCCATCGACACGCCCTTGAGAATGGCGTTGGCGGCAGCGCCGGTGCCGTAGTCCAGGTACAGGTTATTGACGGTTAATTCTGACATTTTAATTTTCCTTTTGACTTAATCGTGCAGCTTGACGCCGAAGCGCAACGCGATGCCGAGCCCGATCGCCACCAGCGTGATGTTGATGAACGACAGCGCGGCCACCAGGTCGACCGCGCCGGCGCCCCACATCGACACGATCATCGCGCCGATGACTTCGGTGCCGGGCGACAGCAGGTAGACGCCGGTCGAATACTCGCGTTCGAAAATCAGGAACACCATCAGCCAGGCGCCGATCAAGCCGTAGCGCACCAGCGGCAGCGTCACGTCGCGCGTGACCTGGCCGCGGCTGGCGCCGGCCGCGCGCGCCGCCTCTTCCAGTTCCGGTCCGACCTGCAGCAGCGCGGTCGTGATCAGCCGCAAGCCATACGCGAGCCACACCACCGAGTACGCCAGCCAGACCGAAAAAATGGTCGAGCGCACCGCGCGCAGTTGCGGAATCAGGTTGTCGGAGAGCCAGCGCGCGATGTCATTGTCGAACCACTTCAGCATGCTATCGAGCGCCGCCGGCACGAACAGGAATACCCACAGGAACGACAGGCCGGCCAGCAAGCCCGGCACCGCGCGCGGCACCAGCACGCTGTAATCGAGAAAGCGCGTGATGCCGTCCGGCTTGCGGTGCATCGCCAGCGCGATGCCGCTGTAGCAGATGACCGCGAGCGCGCCGCCGATCACGCCGATCAGCACGGTATTCCAGATGCCGCGCATCAGCGACGGCTGCTCCCAGATATCCTTGAAGTGTTCCAGCGTCAGCGCATTCATCAGCTGCACGCCTTCGCCCCAATTGGACACGAACGCGCGCAGCACGATGCCGGAAATCGGCACGACGACGGTGAAGATCAGCCAGGCGGCGATCAGGCCGAACGCGACCCATTTCCATTTGCCCAGCGGCAGCGCTTTCTGGCGCGCGCCCTTGCCCTTGATCGACACATACTTGTTGGCCGATTTCAGCAGCCAGCGCTGCAGCATCACCAGCGGCATCGTCACCGCGACCAGGCATACCGCGACCGCTGCCATCAGATGATAGGACGGCGTGCCGAGCTTGTTGGTCAGCTTGTACAGATACGTCGCCAGCACCAGATGGCCCTCCGGATCGCCCAGCACCAGCACCAGGCCGAACACTTCGAAGCCGAGGAAAAACACCAGCACGCCCGAATAGGCCAGCGCCGGCATGATCATCGGCAGCGACACGTTCAGCGCGACCTGCAACGGCGATGCGCCCGCCACGCGCGCGGCTTCCTCGACGTCCGAGCCCAGGCTCTTCAGCGCAGCCGATGCATACAGATACACATGCGGCACATGCGTCAGGCCGGCGATGATGACGATGCTCGAAAATGCGTAGATGTTCCACGGCTGAATATCCACGCCGAAATATCCGATCAGATGCCTGACCCACAGCGTATAGAACCCGACCGGCCCCATCGACACCACGTAGCCGAATGCAACCACCATCGGTGACACGAAAATCGGCACCAGCAATAGCGGCGCGACCCAGTTGCGGCCCGGCAAATCGGTGCGCACCATCAGGAATGCCAGCATCGCGCCGAGCGGCACCGCGATCAGCGCCAGGCCGCTCGCCAGCAGGAAGCCGTTGCGGAATGCGATCCGGAAATCCGGATCGTCGAAAATGAAACGGTACGGTTCAAGGCTCAATACCCTGACCGGCGAGAAAAACGGCGCCGACAGAAAACTTTGGTAAAAAATCAGCAGCAGCGGC
>DAIDBD010000021.1 GCA_027310305.1 Herminiimonas sp. | reverse complement strand
AAAGAGGCTGCGGAGCAGTTGCAGGACACGACCGTCTGGCGCTGCGTGTGTGAGCACCTCAAACTGACTCTTGCCGGTATCGGGCCACCCAAAACGCTGCTGTTGTGCGACAAATCTTCGGTCAACTGCGGTTTTTAGGTTGATGCTAATCGTGCCACCGAGAGTATAGATGCGTTCCTGCATTGCGATCAATCCAAAACAGCCTGCCTTGTTCTCGCTGTCGGCCGGCATGCCGACTCCATCGTCCTGAATGATGATTTCGAGATGCCTGTCGGCATGCCATATTGTTATTTTTACAAAATCCGCCTGTGCATGCCGTTCGATATTCAGCAATGCTTCCTGGACTAGCCGGAAGATGGCCGATTCGACCGGATCGCCGAGCGCGACCGATACGCCGCTGCTTTCCACTTCGCAAACGGCCGCGGTTTTTTTCTGGAAGTTTTCCGCCAGCCAGTGAATCGCCGGCAAAAGGCCGAAATCGTCCAGCAGAGGAGGGCGCAGGCTGGACGCAATATTTTTGGTTCTGACAATGATGTTGTCGAGAAGGCCCTGCATTTGCGCAATGCGGATCGGATCGAGCTTGCCGGCGGACGGCAAGCTGTTTTCCAGCCAATCCATATCCAGTTTGAGAACGCTTAGCCTTTGCCCCAGTTCGTCGTACAGTTCCCTGGAAAGACGCCTTTTTTCAATTTCGCCGGCCTGTTGCGACGATACCGCCCGTTCGCGTAATGCGGCAGTCGGCACAAGCGAATACTTCAGTGAAATATTGTCCGGTGTCCTGCTTTCACGGAAAATCACGACCAGGAATATCTCTCCTTTCACCATGACCCGCGAGACGGCAGCGCTGATCGGGAATTCTTCTCCATTGGCCCGCACGCCTTCCAGTTGCATCCGGGTTTTCATCATGCGCGAGCCGCCTTCGTTGGCAGCGGCAAAATGATCCATGCGCAGACGGTGCTGTTCCCGGACTGGCGCCGGCAGCAGAATATCAAGCGGTTTTCCCACCAGTTCTTTCGCCGTGTAGCCGAAGATGCGCTCGGCTTCGCAATTGAACAAAACGAGTTGGCGAGTCGCATCAAGCACAATCACGCCATCCATGATCGACTCGATGATCGCCAGCAGCCAAGCGCCAATCTTGTCGGATGGAAAACAGGAAACTTCGGTAAAGAAATCGGAAGATTGAGTAAAATCACTCGGTTCCCGCTGCTCGATCATCTCGGTTCTCGTAGTTGTTGCAAAGCTTTGCGCATTGCGCAAAGAATGATGGATGTAGCAAAAGCTCGTTGCGTACGACTCTCCATTGAAAAGCCGGCAGTCCTGTTTGCAACGTTGCCATGTGGTTATTCCGACGGCGCCAACTGGGGGCCAACGAAACCGCCTGAATGCAATTCATCAGAGGAGCGGCCGGGCATTGCAGCTGTTTTCGCAATCCCGCATTCCTGAAATAAACGTTCCGGTGCCGTGTTTATGCCGTCGCGCGCAGTCGGCAATAACGTCGCATCATCTTTGTTCAAGATCGCTGCGCCGTTATTAAGGAGGATCATCGATTCATGCATATTGTTCTTCAAATGAAGGCCGAATCGGACGAAAAGCATGCAAGTTTGAGACAGCACAATATGATGCGTTACAGTTGATCCGATGTAATTGCAGATGCTGGTCGGAGAGGCGCATGGGCAGGCCGGTGCACGACGCTTGCTGATAGACTGTTGTCATTATCCGGATCGCCGGTGCCATTCCGGCATGCAAGCCCGTTTGCCGTTTCAATCCAACAATAACGCGCCATGGAAATTCAATTAGGCGATATCGGTCACATCATTCAGCTGGCAATCGCTCCGGTTTTCCTGCTGACGGGCGTCGGTACCAATTTGCTGGTATTGACCAACCGCCTGGCGCGCATAATCGATCGCTCGCGCGTGCTTGAAGAACGTATCGATACGGCCACCGAGGCAGTTCAATCCGAATGCGAGGCGGAAATCGACATTCTTTTTCGCCGAGCGCATCTGGTCAATCGCGCAATCACTTTAAGCACGACCTGCGCGCTACTGATCTGCGTTGTCATTGCCGCGCTCTTTTTGGGGGATGCATTGGGCCTGCGTCTGGCGACTTTCATTGCCATGCTGTTTGTACTGGCGATGCTGGCGCTGATCGGCAGCTTCTTTTATCTGCTGCGGGAAATTTTCGTCGCCACCGCAAGCTTGTCGGTGCGCCGCAGGCCGGCAGACAGGCGATAGCCGATGAAGAACCCGGTCCTGCCGTATTTCCGGACGATTTTTGCAACTTGACTGAATTGAGCGGGTCAAGCATTGTTAACGCCGCCTGGAAAATCGGATGGCGATGCAATGCGCAAATCAAGCTCGGGGCCCCATGACCATAAACAGACCGGATTCGCAAGAGCCGCCCGCCTTCGAGGCGGATGAATTGTTTGGCCTGGTCGCCGAATCCGCCGGCCTTATCGTCATGGTATGGGAGCTTCCCGGAAACAGTATTTATTTAAGCAAGCGGTGGTCGGTACCGATTGACCGATCATCGCATCCGACGCTGACGACATCCAGCCAGTTCAAGCGCCTGATTCATCCGGACGACCGGGCCGGCTTGAATGCGGCGATCGTGCGCTGCGTGAAAGGCCGGACGGATTTGTGCCACACGGAATTCCGGATTCGATTGCTGTCGGGCGAGTGGAAATGGATTGCGGTGCGCAGCAGGGTGGTGCAGCGCGATGCATCGGGCCGCGGACGGCGCATCGAAGCCGCGCTCATCGATGAAACCGAGCGCAAGCGAACCGAGGATCTGATCACCAGCCAGAACCGTATCCTGAAGATGATGACGGCGGGAAGCGAGCTGGAGGAAACGCTGACCGCAATCAACCGCATGGTTGAAACACAGTGCAAGGATGCGCTTTGTTCGATCCTGGTTTTGAACGATGCGGGAACGCAGTTTGCGTGGGGCGCGGGGGATTCGCTGCCCGACAGCTATCAGCATGCAATTTATGAGCTATCGATCGGACCCGACGCGGGTTCATGCGGCACGGCGGCTTTTCGAAACGAGCCGGTCGCAGTATCCGATATCGCAACCGATCCGCTGTGGGCGCACTATCGCGAGCTGGCGCTGTCGCATGATTTGCGCGCCTGTTTTTCATGGCCCATCGCCGGCCGTGCCGGCCAGGTGCTGGGAACCTTCGCCATATACCATCGGCAGCCCGGCATGCCGACCGACCGTGAATTGCGCGTGATCCAGCTCGTCACCGATCTGGCCGGACTTGCGATCGAAAGCCGCAAATCGGAGGAGCGCATTCGTCATCTCGCGCATTACGACGAACTGACCGGGCTGCTCAACCGGGCGATGTTTTCGCAGGTTCTTTCCCATGCGCTGGCCCAGGCCGGACGCAACGATCATCAGATCGGCCTGTTGTTCATGGATCTCGACCGGTTCAAGAATATCAACGACACGCTGGGGCATTACGCCGGCGACCAGGTGCTGCAGGAAGTCGCCAGACGGCTTCGCTCCACGATGCGCGAAGAGGACACCGTGGCCCGCCTGGGCGGCGATGAATTCGTCGTCATGGTGGAAAATTTCAAGGAGCCGTCGGCACTGGCCGTAGTCGCCAAAAAGCTGATCGAGCAACTGGCGATGCCGATGACCATCGAGGGACGCGAGTTCCATCAGACGGTCAGTATCGGCATCAGCACCTATCCCGGCGACGGCGACGATCTTCAGACGCTGATCAGGAATGCCGATATCGCGATGTACCGGGCCAAGCAGCACGGCAGGAACAATCACCGGTTTTATTCGGCGCAGATGAGTGCCGGTTCGCTGGAGCGAATGACGCTGGAAGCCGGCTTGCGCCGCGCGATCGAGCAAAACGAATTCGTTCTGCATTACCAGCCGCAGTTGCATATCGCGACCGGCGAGATCACCGGCGTTGAAGCGCTGGTGCGCTGGCAGCATCCCGAAAAGGGACTGCTTTCGCCGTTCAAGTTCATTTCGCTGGCCGAGGAAACCGGGCTGATCGTGCCGATCGGCCAATGGGTGTTGCAATCCGCCTGCAGGCAATTGCGGGCATGGCGCGACAGCGGGCTGCCGCCGGCCCGGATTGCCGTCAATTTATCGGCGCGTCAGTTCGCGCACGATGAATTGTTATCCGACATAGCGGTGGCGCTGAGGCGAAGCGGTCTTTCTCCGGACATGCTGGAACTGGAAATCACCGAAAGCGCCGTGATGGACAATCCCGGACATGCGATCCGGATACTCAATGAACTGAAGGCGATGGGCATCCATATTTCGATGGATGACTTCGGAACCGGCTATTCGTCGCTCGCCAATCTCAAGCGCTTCCCGATCGGCAGCGTCAAGATAGACCGTTCCTTCACCCGCGAAATCCCGCAGGACGGCAACGACGCGGCGATCACCTGCGCCATCATCGCGATGGCGCATGCATTGAATCTGAAAGTTGTTGCGGAAGGCGTGGAGAACGACGATCAGCTCGCTTTTTTGCGCGAGCAGCACTGCGACGAAATCCAGGGTTATTATTTCAGCCGCCCCATGTCCGCCGAAGCGCTGGAAATCTTCATGCGGCAGCACACGGCATTCAAGGAAAGCAGCGCGCACGGCGCGCTGGTTAAAAGCAGCCGCCGCTGAAACAATGCATTATGGAGCGCCCAATAGCTTATTTCGCGTCTTGTTTTACTTTCATCCATCGCACGATTCCGACAACGATAACGATCCCGAGCAGATCGGCCATTGCCGTTTGCGAATTGACGGTAAAGCCGAGAAGCCCTTTCAAGCCGGTCACGATCATCCAGGCGCTCAATGCAGATATCGCAACATGCGTGATGGGGCCGGAATAATTTTTTGACAGCAGGGACAGGAAACCGGTTTTCTTTTCTTCGGACTGTTTTTTCATTGATGCGCCTTTGTTTGAAAATTGATTCTGCAAGACAACGAACCATATGATCATGCGGCGCATTTTTGGTTTCCTCGAATAAATATTAATTTCAAAAGCTTTGTTATTCAATCGCCAAGCTTGTTGAACCGGCAATCGCCCGCAACGGTTTTGAGCATGAGCATGGTGGCAAGACATGGCCCACGAAAACACGAACGGCACGAAAAACACCGGAAGAATGACGTTGTGAATTCTTTCGTGCCTTTCGTGGACAGTACGTACCGTCAGCCGATAAGCAACGGAAGGATATTCAAAAAATACTTTACGTTCAAATAGTTTAAGCTTAAAGTATATTGTGACCACCTTCCTGGAGCGCACATGGCCGCGACAGCTCATATCGACACTTTCGCAAACGACAGCTTGCCGCCGCGCGAACGCTGGCCGGAACTGCTGTTCGATCTGCCGGAATTGCATTATCCAGACCGTCTCAATTGCGCGGTGGAGCTGCTGGATCGCATGGTGGATGCAGGCCATGCCGACCGGCCCGCAATTTGCAATTATCAAGGGAACTGGACTTATTCGCAGTTGCGCGACAAGGTCGATCGGATCGCGCATGTCCTGCGGCAGGACTTGCAACTGGTGCCGGGCAATCGCGTGCTGCTGCGCGGCGCCAACCATCCGATGATGGCGGCTTGCGTATTGGCGGTCTGGAAAGCCGGCTGCATCGCGGTCCCGACCATGCCGTTGCTGCGCGCGAAAGAGCTGACGGCGATCATCGACAAGGCGCGCGTTAACGCGGCATTGTGCGCGTCCGGCCTGAGAGAAGAAATGGAAATCGCCCGCGGCCGGTCGCCGGCGCTCGGCAAGGTGGTGTATTTCCACGATCGCGCGCCGGATGCGCTGGAGCAGCGGATGGCATCCAGATCCGCACGCTTCGATGCGGTGGATACCTCTGTCGAAGACGTATGCCTGATCGCATTTACCTCGGGCACCACCGGCATACCCAAGGGCACGATGCATTTCCATCGCGATGTGCTGGCTGTCTGCGACTGCTTTCCGCGCTCCACGCTGGCATCGCAGGCCGATGACATTTTCATCGGCACGCCGCCGCTGGCTTTCACGTTTGGCCTGGGCGGCCTGCTGCTGTTTCCGTTACGGGTGGGGGCCGCTACCGTTTTGCTGGAAAAGCTGACGCCCGAATTGCTGCTGAAAGCCGTGCAGGATTTTCGGGCGACCGTCTGTTTTACCGCACCGACGTTTTACCGGCAGATGGCGTCGATGGCTGCCCGGTACGATTTATCCAGCTTGAAGAAAACCGTTTCCGCCGGCGAGGCGTTGCCGAGCGCCACCCGCGACAGTTGGCGGCAGGCGACCGGCCTGGCGATGATCGATGGCATCGGCGCGACCGAGATGCTGCATATTTTCATTTCGGCCGCCGGCGACGCGATCCGTCCCGGCGCGACCGGCAAACCGATTCCGGGATACCGAGCCTGCGTGCTGGACGATGACGGCAATCCGGTGCCCCCGGGCGTGATCGGCAGGCTCGCCGTCAAGGGGCCGACCGGCTGCCGCTATCTGGCCGATGCGCGGCAGGCCGATTATGTCCGGAACGGCTGGAACCTGACCGGCGATGCATATGAAATGGATGCCGACGGTTATTTCCGGTACCGCGCGCGCACCGACGACATGATCATTTCCGGCGGTTACAACATCGCCGGCCCGGAAGTTGAAGATGCGCTGCTGAAGCATGCCGCGGTGGCCGAATGCGGCGTGATCGGCGCTCCGGATGAAGAACGCGGGCAGATCGTCAAGGCGTTCGTGGTGCTGAAACAGGGTTTCGAACCGGGCGCGGCGCTGGCGGCGGAGTTGCAGAATTTCGTCAAGAACGCCATCGCGCCGTATAAATATCCGCGTGCAATCGAATTCCGCGCCGGCCTGCCGCGTACCGAAACCGGCAAGCTGCAGCGCTACAGGCTGCGTAATGAATAATTACACAGAGGTCAGTAATTTGAACGGCACATGCGGCGCAATGCGCTGCGCTTATTGACGCCCTACTACCAACTACGACCAACGGAAGCCTGGTAGGGCGTCAATAGCGAAGCGTATTGCGCCGCATGTCTTTTTGCGCCGAGGGCGTCAAAATTTGTCGCTTTGAATACTGACTCCTGAGTAATGTTTTTCGTGGACAAATAACATCGCAGCATGGCATCACACATGCAGCATCAAGGAGTGGCGATGAAGATCGTATGCATCGGCGGCGGGCCGGCGGGACTGTATTTCGGCCTGCTGATGAAAAAGCAGAATCCGGCGCACGAGATCACCGTGATCGAACGCAATCGCGCGTACGACACGTTCGGCTGGGGCGTCGTGTTTTCGGACCAGACGCTGGGCAACCTGGTCAATGCCGATGAACCGACCGCGCGCACGATCCTGCAGTCGTTCAATCACTGGGACGACATCGATACGCATTTCAAAGGACAGTCGGTCACGTCCGGCGGTCACGGCTTTTGCGGCATCGGACGCAAGCGCTTATTGAATATTCTGCAGCAGCGCTGTGAAGAACTGGGCGTCAGGCTGGTATTCGAAACCGATGTGACCGACGATCGGCACATCGCAGCAGAATACGACGCCGATCTGGTGATCGCATGCGACGGCTTGAACAGCCGCATTCGCACCCGCTACGCATCGAGTTATCAGCCCGACATCGAAGCGCGCAAGTGCCGCTTCGTCTGGCTCGGCACGAAGAAGAAATTCGATGCGTTCACGTTTGCATTCGAACAAACCGAACACGGCTGGTTCCAGGCGCATGCGTACCAGTACGACGGCGACACGTCCACCTTCATCGTCGAAACGCCGGAAGACGTGTGGTTGAAAGCCGGGCTCGACCGGATGAGCCAGCAACAGGCGATCGCGTTTTGCGAAAAGCTGTTCGCGAACTATCTGGACGGCCAATCGCTGATGAGCAACGCAACGCATCTGCGCGGTTCCGCGATGTGGATAAAATTCCCGCGCATCATTTGCAATAACTGGGTGCACTGGAACGACATCGGCGGCAAGCGCGTGCCGGTGGTGCTGATGGGCGATGCCGCGCATACCGCGCATTTTTCGATCGGCTCCGGCACCAAGCTGGCGCTGGAAGATGCGATCGAACTGGCGCGCTGCTTCGAGAAATTCGGCGGCGACGGGATGGAAAAAGTCATGGCCGCGTACCAGGAATTGCGTGTGGTGGAAGTGCTGAAAATCCAGAGCGCGGCGCGCAACTCGATGGAATGGTTTGAAAACGTCGAGCGCTATACGGCGATGGAAGCGGAGCAATTCGCCTATTCGATGCTGACGCGCAGCCAGCGTCTGTCGCATGAAAATCTGCGGCTGCGCGATGCCGGCTATGTGGAACGCCATGAAAACTGGATTGCCGCGCGCGCGTTTGCGCAGGCCGGATTGCCGCCACCCGACATCCGGCCCGGCCGCAGCATTCCGCCGATGCTGACGCCGTTCAGGCTGCGCGGCACGGTGCTGAAAAACCGCATCGTCGTGTCGCCGATGGCGCAGTATTCGGCAGTCGATGGCGTCGCCGGCGATTATCACCTGGTCCATCTGGGCAGCCGCGCGATGGGTGGCGCCGGGCTGGTGTTTGCCGAGATGACTTGCGTATCGGCGGATGCGCGCATCACGCCGGCCTGTCCCGGTCTGTACACGCCGGAACATACGCAGGCATGGAAGCGCATCGTCGATTTCGTGCATGCCAACTCGGATGCGAAGATCGCGATGCAGATCGGCCATGCCGGCCCGAAAGGTTCGACCCGGCGTGCGTGGGACGGCATCGACCAGCCGCTGGAAAGCGGCAACTGGCCGTTGCTCGCGGCGTCCGCGCAGCAATATGTCGAAGGCATGTCGCACACGGCGCGCGCTGCTACCCCGGAAGACATGGAACGGATCAAGGCCGATTTCGTGCGCGCGGCACGCGCCGCGGCGGAAGCCGGATTCGACTGGCTGGAACTGCATTGCGCGCACGGCTATCTGTTATCGACCTTCATCTCGCCGCTGACCAACCATCGCACCGATGCCTACGGCGGTTCGCTGGAAAACCGCTGCCGCTATCCGCTCGAAGTATTCGCCGCCGTTCGCGCGGCATGGCCGCAGCATAGGCCGATCAGCGTGCGCATCTCGGCGCATGACTGGGTCGAGGGCGGCATTACGCCGGACGATGCAGTCGCGATCGCAAAGCTGTTCAAGCAGGCCGGCGCCGACATGATCGACTGTTCATCCGGGCAGGTCAGCAAAAAGGAGCAGCCGGTTTACGGCCGCATGTTCCAGACGCCGTTTTCAGATCGCATCCGCAATGAAGCCGGCATTCCGACCATTGCCGTCGGTTCGATCTTCGAAGCCGATCATGCCAACAGCATCATTGCCGCCGGCCGCGCCGACCTGTGCGCGATCGCGCGCCCGCATCTGGCCAATCCGGCATGGACCTTGAATGAAGCGGCGAAAATCGGCTATCTCGACATCGCATGGCCGAAGCAGTACCAGGCGGCGAAGGTGCAACTGGAGCGCAATCTGCAACGCGACAAGCAGATTGCCGCCGCCAATGGCGGGCTGACGCCGCAGCAAATCGCAGCCAGGCTGCTGGAGGGATGACGATGCAAGTCAATCCGGAGAGAGCAGGGTGCGCATGGCGCGCGCTGCCTTTTCCTTGTTTTTCGCGAGTCGCATAAAGGTATAGGAATGGCAAATAAAGCAGCGAGGAATGAGGCGAACAAGGCAGACAGCAAGCCAGCCGGCGCGCACCATGAATCCGGCCAGGTGTTCGATCTCGAAACGCGCTTGACGCAAGATCATCATCAGTCATTGAAGTTATGGCTGCGCATGCTGTCGTGCACGGTACGCATCGAAACCGAAATCCGCACGCGGCTGCGCAATGAATTCGGCATCACCCTGCCGCGCTTCGATCTGATGGCGCAGTTGCAGCGGCATCCCGCAGGCTTGCGCATGGGAGAATTATCGAAGCGGATGATGGTCACCGGCGGCAACATCACCGGCATCACCGATCAGCTTGAACAGGAAAAGCTGGTGGTGCGCGTGCCGGACCCGAACGACCGGCGCGTGTACAGCGTGAAGCTGACTGCCGCCGGACGGCGCGCGTTCGAACGCATGGCGGCGGTGCATGAAGGCTGGATCGCCGAACTGCTGGGCGGCGTGTCGGCGCCGGACAAGGCCAGACTGATCCAGCTGCTGTCGCAAATGAAGCATCATCTCAACGACTCATCCGAACCCGCCGAATAAGGAAGACCGCCATGCGTTATTTACCTGGACAACCGCAACAATTGCCCGGCAATCGAACCAGCCTGGCCGATCATCAGGCCCGGCATTTCCGGTTCAACGTGAAACAGGGCGTTGCGACGCTGACGCTCGATCGGCCCGAGCGCAAGAATCCGCTGACTTTCGATTCGTATGCCGAACTGCGCGAACTGTTCCGCGCGCTGGCTTATGCCGACGATGTGAAAACGGTCGTGATCGCCGGCGCCGGCGACAACTTCTGTTCCGGCGGCGACGTGCACGACATCATCGGCCCGCTGACCAGGCTCGACATGCCGGGCATGCTCGCCTTCACGCGGATGACCGGCGATGTCGTGAAGGCGATGCGTGCCTGTCCGCAGCCGATCGTGGCCGCGATCGACGGCATCTGCGCCGGCGCCGGCGCATTGCTGGCGCTGGCGTCCGATATCCGGTTCGGCACGGCGCGCAGCAAGACCGCGTTCCTGTTTGCGCGCGTCGGGCTGGCCGGTTGCGACATGGGTGCCTGCGCGCTGTTGCCGCGCGTGATCGGACAGGGCCGCGCCTCCGAACTGCTGTATACCGGGCGCAGCATGAGCGGCGAAGAAGCGGAGCGCTGGGGTTTTTATAACCGCCTGTGCGCGCCTGAAACCATGCTGGCGGACGCGCAGGCATTCGCCGCCGATCTGGCGCAGGGCCCGACCTTTGCGCACGGCATGACGAAGAAAATGCTGCAGCAGGAATGGAACATGGGCGTCGACGAAGCGATCGAAGCCGAAGCGCAGGCGCAGGCGATCTGCATGGCGACCAACGATTTCCATCGCGCCTATCATGCATTCGTTGCAAAACAAAAACCGGTTTTCGAAGGTGATTAAACAATTGCGGGACAGAGTGAAGTGAAAGCTACCCTGATCAGGTCCGTTCGTCCTGAGTAGCGCAGCGTATCGAAGGAACTCTGTCTCCAACAAATTGAGAAGATGATGTCCGACAAAAATTATCTGAACTGGCCTTTCCTGACGCCGCAGCATCGCGAGCTGGCGCTGTCGCTCGACGCATGGGCTAGCCGCACCATTTCACAGCAGCATGACAAGGATGTCGATGCCGCCTGCCGCCGCCTGGTGGCGCAACTGGGAGAAGCCGGCTGGCTAAAATACGCGATCGGCGGCACAGCTTACGGCGCGGCCGGCGATGCGATCGATACGCGTGCGGTATGTTTGATCCGCGAGACGCTGGCACGCCATTCCGGCCTGGCGGATTTCGCGTTCGCGATGCAGGGCCTGGGGTCCGGCGCGATCACGCTGTTCGGCAGCGAGGCCAACAAGCAGCAATATCTGACGCGCGTCGGCGCCGGCGATGCGATTGCCGCATTTGCATTGTCCGAACCGGACGCCGGATCGGACGTGGCGGCGATGCAGTGCGCGGCAAGACAAGAGGGCGATCATTACCTGCTGAACGGCGAAAAGACCTGGATTTCCAACGGCGGCATCGCCGACTTGTATGTTGTGTTCGCACGCACCGGCGAAGCGCCCGGCGCACGCGGCATCTCGGCCTTCATCGTGGATGCCGGCCTGCCCGGATTCGAAATTGCCGAGCGCATCGACGTGATCGCGCCGCATCCGCTGGCGCGTCTCAAATTCACCGATTGCCGCGTGCCTGCTGACCATCGTCTGGGCGACGCGGGGCAGGGCTTCAAGGTCGCGATGGCGACGCTGGATATCTTCCGCACTTCGGTGGCCGCTGCCGCGCTCGGATTTGCGCGGCGCGCACTGGACGAAGCGCTGCGGCACACGACCACGCGCAAGATGTTCGGACAAACCCTGGCCGATTTCCAGTTGACCCAAGCCAAGCTGGCGCAGATGGCGACCGGCATCGACGCGGCGGCATTGCTCACCTATCGGGCCGCATGGCAGCGCGACCAGGGCGAACGCATCACCAAGGAAGCGGCGATGGCGAAATTGACCGCGACCGAAACGGCGCAGCAAGTGATCGACGCTGCGGTGCAGATGTTCGGTGGCCTCGGCGTGGTCAGCGAGCAACCGGTCGAGCGGCTGTATCGTGAAATCCGCTCGTTGCGGATTTACGAAGGCGCAACCGAAGTGCAGCAATTGATCATTGCACGCGAACTGTTGCGCGATACGGCAAGCGCGGCGGCGTCAAATGGCTGATTCAATCGCACCCGATTTCGGTAAATCTTTTTCGACGCAGATTCTCGTGCGCTTCGGCGATTGCGATCCGGCCGGCATCGTGTTCTATCCGCGCTATTTTGAAATGTTCAACAATGTTGTGGAGGACTGGTGCGCTAACGGTCTGGGCATCAACTTTCGCGAACTGCACATGACGCGCGGACTGGGATTGCCGACGATTCATATCGAAACCGATTTCATCGCACCGAGCGAACTGGGCGACGTGCTGCAAGCGACATTGCAAGTCGAAAAAGTCGGCGGCAGTTCCATCACGCTGGCGATCCGGTTGCGCGGGCCGTCCGGCAAGGAGCGTGTGCGCGCCAAACTGATATTGGTGATGATGGATTTGCAAAAGTGCCGTGCGGTACCCATCAGCGAGGAAATGCGTTTGCGCATCACGCCGTTTTGCTTGGCTTGAACCGAATAACCTAATCTCGAAAGGACTCTGATGCACTTCCTGCAACCGCCCGGCTGGGCACGCCCGAAAGGCTACAGCAACGGCATCGCCGCAACCGGACGCACCGTCTGCATCAGCGGCATGATCGGCTGGGATAGCCAGGGCAAATTCCACACCGACGATTTTGCCGGCCAGGTGCGCCAGGCGCTGCGCAATATCGTCGAGGTGCTGGCCGAGGCAAAAGCCGCGCCGGAACATATCGTGCGGATGACCTGGTATGTGGTGGACAAGAAAGAATACATCACTGCCTACAAGGAGATCGGCATCGCCTATCGTGAAATCATCGGCAGGCATTTTCCGGCGATGACGGCGGTGCAGGTGGTGGCGCTGATCGAGGATGACGCGCGGGTCGAGATTGAGGTCACGGCGGTGGTGCCGGAATAAATGAAATTTAAATCGGCGCTTGCGGATTACATAAAGGTTGGTAATTTAAACGACACATGCGGCGCAATGCGCTTCGCTTATTGACGCCCTACCAGGCTTCCTTTGGCCGTCCGAACACGGACTTCCTTCGGTCGTCCGAACATGGACTTCCATTGGTCGTCCGAACATGGACTTCCGTTGGTCGTCCGAACATGGACTTCCGTTGGTCGTAGTTAGTAGTAGGGCGTCCAGAAAAGGGACTTCCTCCGGTCGTCAATAGCGAAGCGTATTGCGCCGCATGTTTTCCGCACGGGACAACATTAATTTTTGTCTCTTTAAATACCGACTTTTGTCTAACGGCATGCTGTCCTCGACATCATGGGTACAAGGATGCAAGCGATCACAACGTTTGATAGCGCACATACGGCGCACACTGTTTTACGATAGATTAGCATTTTAAAATTGGAGATCGCCATGCTAATCCGCCATAAGCCTGATAGTCGATTGCTGACACAAATCGCTGCCAAGCCGGCAAGCGCTCCGATCAGCCGGGCTTGCGAAAATCGTTCTCGATCCATGCGGTGGCGCTGGTCATGTTCAGCTTGAAGGTCGGCGCGACGCGCACCTGGGCGATCTGTTCGCCGGCGTCATCGCAAGCGGCCAGCAACGCATAAGGGTCGTCTTCATCGGGCACGATGTCCAGCGTGACGTTGAACGTTGCGGATCGCCCGCTCACCGCGATGCTCTTGTGCAGCATCGCATGCAGTTGCTGTTCGTGCCGGCGCAATACTTCCGATGCGGTCTTGACCAGCGTATTGAACGCGGCGGTATCAAGCGGCTTCGGATTCTTCTTGTCGCGGCCCATCGTCCACGGACCGACCAGCGCCGGTTCGGGTTCACCGTCCTTGATCATTTCCACAGCCCAGCCTTCGTCGTCTTCGTTCTTGATGACGCGCGCGGTCCAGCCGGCATCGCGCCACAGTCGCGGCGTTTTGGTATCGCGATCCTGCGCGGATTCATCGGGCATATCGAAGGATGGAATGTCGGTCATTGCTGCGGCGCTCGCATCGAGGGGATTGGGCGTTCCATCATAGACGAATTCCGCTGCCGCCACCGGGCAATGCCTGATCCGGGCAAACCGGTCTATTCCTTGTAATACACCACCTGATGGCTGGTGGCGAGCAAGGCCTGGTTGTCGCTCCACATTTCCGCCGTCTGGTCGAAGTAGCCCTTGCCGAAATGCAGCGCGCGCGCCGTGCCGAACATCGGACGGTCGCCTTGCAGCTTGAGCGCGGCGGCATCGGCATGAAAATAAGTCGTCAGCGACACCGTGCCGATCGGCACCCATTTCGGACGGCGCACAAAAATGCGCGGGAAAAATGCATCGCAGATGGCGGCCAGCGAAACGAAGTCGAGCGGACGCGGCGGTTCATCGCGGATCCAGAGCGAACTGACGGAATCCCGATCGCTCACGGCTTCCCCGTCAAGATCGAGTCCGCCGTGCAGAAACCGCATGTCATATGCGGCAGTCCATTTCGCACGTTCGATCACAGGTTCGCGCTCTATCGTCGCAGCCGTAGCAACCGCCGGGAAATTCACCTCGGTCGCCGACCAGGTGTCGCGTCTGGTGGCAAACACTGCGGTCGCTGTCGCGCCGACCTGATCGCCTTGCCTCAGCTCGATATACCAATGCTGCGTGGTGCGATTGGTCCGCGACGCCCTGGCTGTGACGATGAATTCGCCGTCGTCGATCGGTCCGGCGAAATTGACTGTCAGTGCAATCGGCTCGCCCAGACGCTCGGGATGCATCCAGACCGCGTTCATCAGGACCGCGGAAATGATGCCGCCGAAAGGACCGACCATGTTGCCGTATGCCGCGCTTGTCTCGCCGCGATACAGTCCGGTTTCGATCGGCGTGAGCAACGTCGCCACGTCCAGCGGGTGAGGGCAGTGACTGTTGTTTGGATTTGTATTCATGTAGTACGTCACAGTTGAGACGATAGACGAGGCGCTGGCCCCGGTTCAGGTTTTGCAATATGCATCGTAGACGAAATTGAAAAATTGCGTTCGGAGATGCTCCAGCCGGTTCGGGCATCCAGGCGGTTCGATCGCGGCTTCGCGTTATCCGGCAGACGGCAAGGGCATGCCGGATGAATGAATTCTTCGCAGACGGCTGAAATTAAGCGCAACGATCAGCACGCCGATTGCGCCGATCGCAATCACGGCGCCGGTGCCGATATGCTCAAGCAGCACGCCGTCGATGCCGACGCCCGCCGATTGTCCCAGGAAAAAGCTCGACGCAAATGCGGATACCGCCGCGCCGCGCCGTTCCGGCGCCATCTGCGTTGCATTGATCTGCAGCGTGTTGTGCAGCATGTAAAACCCCAATCCCGCAACGAAGCACCCGGGTATCGCCCACCACCATGCCGGCGCGACGCCGATGACGAACAGCGCCCCGGCCACGAAGATTCCGCCCCAGCGCGTGAGGCCGACTTCGCCCAGCCGCCGCACCAGCAGTGCGGAGCTCATCGCGAACAGCAGGCCGCCGAGCCCGAACAGCATCACCATCGCTCCCGCGGTCGAAAGCGGCACGCGATGGACGCGATGCAAATGCGAAGCAATGAACGCAAACGCGCCGTACAAGAATGCGCCTTCGAGGAAAACCGTTGCCAGCACGATGCGTGCCCACGGCCTGGCAAGCACCTGGCCGAATTCCGAAGCCATGCGGACCAGCACCGCGCCTTCCGCCTTGTGCAGCGCGCGCGCATGCGCCGGCAGGCGGCGGTTCAATGCAAACAAAATGGCGCTGATCGCGACGAAGATCGCCGCGATGCCGAAGAACGGAACGCGCCAGCTGAAATGGTCGGCGGCCAGTCCGCCGACCAGCACGCCGGTCGACAATCCGAGAATCTGCCCGATCAGAAAGCGCGCTAGCACCGGTTGGCGCTGATCGTAAGCCACGACATCGCCGATCCACGCCATCGACAGCGGAATGATGGCCGCCGCCGTCGCACCTGCCAGCACCCGCGCGAGCACCAGCAGCGGAAAATTCGGCGCGACCGCGCACAGCAACGCGGTAAACGCGCAAGCCGCGCATGCGCATGCGATCACCAGATATTTTCCGAAGCGGTCGCCCAGCGGCCCGAACAATAATTGCGACAAACCGTAGGCAATCGCAAACACCGTAATCACATAAGACGCAGCGCCGAGCGATACGCCGAACTCGGTCGCCAGCCGCGGCAGCAGCGCATCGGTGATGCGCAATGAAATGCCGCTGGCAAACGCGGCGAATGCCAGGGACAGAATGGCGAGTCGAGGTATGGCGGGAACGGGCAGTACGGCGGAGTCGTGAAGGGGCATGGAATAAGGCTGATTGAATCGCATGGATCGACGGCGTTGCCGGCTGATATCGATCACCGGCAGCGATATCGAGTCTATTCCAAATGGCGCATTTTTGCTTGCTGGCATGCCGGCCATTGTTGCGGCGCTCGCAGCGAAAGGATTTGGCGCTTCATCATGAACGAATTTTACTGCGGTCACATTCAGCGGATGGCTGCTGTTGAGCTTGGATTCAAGCGGTGACGCAATTGGCTTTCACAGTAACTCGACGCTGCGCAAATTCAGAAAACAACTGTCGCGGATCATCGAGACGAAATCGAGCAGATAAGCCCTGGACGATAGTGCCGGGAGGCAGGCGCCATAAAGACGTCCGGTCAATCCCTTGGCGCCTATCCGGCGAGCAGTGACGTATTGCTTGTCGAGATAGGATTGCACCGCCCATAACGGCAGCGGAGCTATGCCACGGCGGCTTGCCACCAACTGCAGCATGGCGATCGTCAATTCGGTAGTGCGGCGAGCAGGATTGATGCCGGCCGGTTTGAGAAATTGGCGCACGATGTCGAGCATATCGTCGGGTACCGGATAGGTGATCAGCGTCTCTTCGGCGAAGTCTTTCGGTCGAAGGTGGTCGCGTGCGAGCAGTGTGTGGTCATTGGCCAGCAGCGCGACAATTTCAAAACTGAACAGGGCGTGATAATCGACTGCTTCGTCGGGATCCGGTTCCGACACGATTGCGACGTCGGCGCGATGCGTATGGAGCAAGCCGATCGGGTCCGCTTGAAAACCGGACACGATATCAAGCTCGACTTCCGGCCATCGATTGCGAAAATGGTCCATCGCCGGCATCAGCCAGTCGAAGCAGGTATGACATTCGACCGCGATGCGGAGTTGTCCGGCAGTGCCTTGCGACAGCCGCGCGATGTCGCGTTCGGCCGTCCCCACTTGCGGCAGTATCGCGTCTGCCAGCTTCAATAGCCGGTCGCCCATGGAGCTGAACTGAACCGGCGAAGATTTACGCAGGAACAGGGACGCCTCGTAGTGATCTTCAAGTTGTTTGATCTGATGTGAAAGAGCCGATTGAGTAAGGTTCAGGAGCGTCGCGGCGCGCGAGAGCGTGCCCGCCTCGCGTAGCGCCAGGAGAGTCTTGAGATGCCGTAGTTCGATGATTGACTGCATTATTAGAAATATTCATGTTAATTAGTAAAATATATCGCTTTTATAATAATTGAAAACTGCGCATGATGTCACTTTAAATAAGTGAGAGCGCGTCATGGCATTGGCACATATCCTCGGTTTTCCACGCATCGGCGCACGCCGCGAACTGAAATCCGCATTGGAATCGTTTTGGGGCGGCACAGGCAATGATGCGCAGCTTCTGGAGACCGGCCGCCAATTGCGGATGCGCCATTGGGCATTACAGGCGCAGGCCCGGCTGGATTTTGTCACGGTCGGCGATTTCGCATTTTATGATCAGGTATTGAACACGCTTGCCTTGCTGGGGGCGATACCCGAGCGCTTCGGTTTCGATCCGCAGAAGCTGACGCTTGCGGAATATTTTAATTTGGCGCGTGGCAGCACAGAGCATTTCGCCATGGAAATGACGAAATGGTTCGACACCAATTACCATTACCTGGTGCCGGAATGGACCGACAAAACCCGTTTCGCCGGTGGCGTCGACTGGCTGTTCGATGAGGTCAAGGAAGCGCAAACGCTCGGTCGCGAGGCCAAGGTCGTACTGGTCGGTCCGCTGACATTGCTATATCAGGGAAAGATAAAATCCGGCCTGCAACACAAGCTCGATCTCTTGCCGCGCATCGTCGATGGTTACGCGCGCGTACTCAAGCGATTGCGGGAAGCAGGCGTGCGCTGGGTGCAAATCGACGAACCGATCCTGTCACTGGAACTCGATACGCGATGGCTTGACGCTTTTTGGCCGACGTATGCTGCCTTGGTCAAAGATGCGCCATCATTGTTGTTGGCGACGTATTTTGACGAGGTGAGCGAGCATGCAGCGCTGTTACAGTCGCTGCCGGTTGCTGGCGTGCATCTGGACCTGGTACGCGGCCCCAGGCAACTAACGACATTCGCCCCAACCTGGCCGCAGGACAAGGTGCTATCGCTGGGCGTCATTGATGGCCGCAACATTTGGGCCGCAGATTTGGAAAACGTGCTGGCGAACATCAGGCCATTGCAAGAAAAGCTGGGGGACCGCTTGTGGATTGGCTCCAGTTGCTCGCTGCTGCATGTGCCGGTCGACCTGGCAAACGAGCACAAGCTCAATCCGGCTATCAAGGAATGGCTCGCGTACGCAACCCAAAAACTTGACGAACTCGCCATCTTGAAACGTGCCTTGAATGAGGGGACCAGGAGAGTCGAGGATGCGCTGCAGTTGTCGAGAGCGAGACAAAGTGCGCGGCGCAGTTCAACGCTGATTCATAATCCGTTAGTGCAGCAACGTCTCGCGGAACTGACAGAGGGCCACTCCCGGCGCGGTGCGGCATTTTGCGAACGTATCGCCTTGCAGCGTGCCCGATTCGATTTACCGCCGTTTCCAACGACGACTATTGGCTCTTTCCCGCAGACGGAGTCGATTCGCCAAGCGCGCGCGGCCCACAAGCGCGGTGAGATTGGCCATCTGGACTACCTGAACCGTATGCGTGACGAGATCCGTCTCGCAGTCGAAAGGCAGGAAGAAATCGGTCTTGACGTTCTGGTCCATGGCGAACCGGAACGCAACGACATGGTCGAATATTTCGGAGAACAGTTGTGGGGTTACGCCTTCAGCGAAAACGGTTGGGTGCAAAGTTATGGTTCGCGTTGCGTCAAGCCGCCAGTGATTTACGGTGACGTCTATCGACCGGAAGCGATGACGGTTACCTGGAGCCAGTATGCCCAAAGCCTGACTGCAAAGCCGATGAAGGGCATGCTGACAGGCCCGGTGACGATGCTGCAATGGTCATTCGTGCGCGACGATCAGTCACGCGAAGTCACGGCGTTACAGATAGCGCTGGCGCTGCGCGATGAGGTGTGTGATCTTGAAAAGGCCGGCATCGGCATGATCCAGATCGACGAACCGGCGTTCCGCGAAGGCTTGCCGCTGAAAGCGTGTCACTGGCCGCACTATCTTGATTGGGCGGTGCGTGCCTTCAAGATCAGCGCTTCCGGCATCGCCGACGATACGCAGATTCACACTCACATGTGCTATTCGGAATTCAATGACATCCTGCCGTGGATTGCCGCGATGGATGCCGACGTCATCACGATCGAAACCTCGCGCTCGGATATGGAGTTGCTCGATGGTTTCGGACAGTTCGCTTATCCAAACGACATCGGCCCTGGCGTATACGACATTCATTCGCCCCGCGTACCGCGCGTTGCAGAAATGGAGAGGCTCTTGCGCAAGGCGCGCGGCGTCATTCCCGATGCGCAATTGTGGGTCAATCCCGATTGCGGTTTGAAGACGCGCGGCTGGCCTGAAACATGCGAGGCGCTTTCAAACATGGTTTCAGCGACCCAGTCTCTGCGTCGCGCGCTGAAGGCCGAGCAGGAACAAGCCCGGGTTTCTGACGTGTAGGCTGAAAATCGCATGATGGTTAAAGCGAACGACTGCTGCGTGCCGAACGTTGATTGTCTTCGCGATCGCGATTGCGTTCCTTGCGGTGACCGCGCTGACCCATCAACGCTGGTTGTATTTCGCCGCTTTGATTCCTACCGGCGGGGGAGTGGTAATGGGGTTGTCCGGTTTGCTGGGGTGGTCATCCATCCCGCAGGATTGATTCGACTCTTGTCTTGATGCGTGGGGCCGGATTAGGAGCGTTCGTTGTTGGCCGATCGCAGTTATCGATCGAGCAGCTGATTTTTACCAAACGGCTGAATCGCTGCCAAAACCTTGAATGCCTGGTTCGTCAACTACGCGGACATTTCCTGCTCACCGCCTCACGCAGGATTTCGCTCAGGCGCAGCGTTCCCGGTCCGGCGGAATCCGGGTCCGCGAGTATCAGATACAGTTGGGCAAAGCGTTCTCCGCCTCCGCGCAACGGCAACGGCTTCAAAATTCCTTCCTTCAGTTCGTTCGGAATTTTTTCTTCCGGAAACCATGCGAATCCGTAGCCCCTGCTTACCGCGCCTATCGACGTCGCGCTATTGCTGACCGTCCATCGCTGGCTTGCATCCACGCTCAGCACATTGCTGTTGCGGGTGCTGCCCGATTCACGCACCACCAGTTGGCGATGGGCGCGCAAATCCTGAACCGTGATCTCGCGCCCGAGCTTGTGCAACGGATGATCGGGATGAGCGACGGCAACGGCGCGCAGGCGTACCAGCGGGCTTCCCGAATAGCCGGTCGGAATCCGCTCCGAAATCGCGATGTCCGCCTGCCCCGTCAATAGCGCTTCCGTCGTGCCGCCCAGCACCGACTCGATGAGTTCGATGCGCGTTTGCGGGCTTTCCGTGCCGAATTGATGGAGGCAGTCGAGCAGCAGCCAGGTAGGAAACAGGATTTCCGCGGCAAGCCGAATCTCCGCCTCCCAACCCGCCGACAATCTTTTGGCCGAGCGTTCCAGCGCGACGGAATCGTCCAGCAACAGCTTTGCGCGGCGATACAGCAATTGGCCGATCGGCGTCAGGACGGCCTTGCGGCCCCGGATTTCAAAAGGTTTTACATCGAGCAGCGCTTCGATTTTTTTTACCGCATAGGTGACGGATGACTGGCTCTTGTGCAAAACCTCGGCTGCCTGGGCGTAGCCGCCGGTATCGACCACCGTGATCAAAGTGCGCCATTGCTCAAGGGTGATGGTATGAAATTGGGTCATTTATCTAATAGTTAGATATTTAAAGCCTAATTATTATACTTTTTCATCGGTTCATTCAATGATTAAATGAGGGCATACAAACTCATCGGAGAAACAACATGAAAACACTTCTTCAACTGAATGCCAGCCTGTTTTCCGGCAACGGACAATCGAGCCTGCTTGCCAATCAATTCGTCGCTTCATGGCGCGGCATCAATCCCGACGGCAGCGTGATCGTGCGCGACCTGGCCGGCGACCCGGTGCCGCATCTGACCGCCGAGCGTTTCGGCGCCTTTCTCGCGAAGCCGGAAGAGCGCACTGCCGAGCAACGGGCGGTGGCCGGTTACTCCGATGTGCTGATCGACGAGCTCAGGCGCGCGGATGTCATTGTGCTGGGACTGCCGTTGTACAACTTCGGCGTGCCATCGACACTGAAGGCTTACTTCGACCATATCGCCCGCGCCGGCGAGACGTTCCGCTATACCGAAAAAGGGCCGCAGGGTTTGCTTGCCGGAAAGAAGGCTTATGTATTCGCCACGCGCGGCGGGCTGTACGCCGGCACGCCGCTCGATACGCAAACCGCCTATATTCAGCACTTTCTGGGCTTTCTCGGGATCACGGATGTGGAGTTCGTATATGCCGAAGGCCTGGCACTGAGCGAAACCGGCAAACAGGCGGCCGTGGCCGGCGCGCAAGCCGCCATTCTGCAATTGATCGCACCGTTGTCCGCCGCTGCATGACGCACAGAAATATTTGATTTGCCGACAGGAGGCGCATGATGAACAAGCCGGATTCTCCACGCATGCTGCAACGGATAGCCGCCGCCGGCGAAATCGAATACGTGCCGTCCTGCGCTTTGCCCACTCCGTGGGCCACGTTTCAACTGCACGGTTTCATGGAGCGGGCTTCGGGCAAGGAGCACGTGGCGCTATCGCTTGGCGATATCGATGATGGCGCGCCGGTATTGGCGCGCATCCATTCCGAATGCCTGACCGGCGATGCGCTGTTCAGCCGGCGTTGCGATTGCGGCGCGCAACTCGAAAGCGCGCTTCGCAGGATTGCGGCAGAGGGGCGCGGCGTGCTTTTGTATCTGCGGCAGGAAGGGCGCGGCATCGGGCTGTTGAACAAGATCCGCGCCTACCGGCTGCAGGATGCGGGCGCGGACACGGTGCAGGCCAATCACGAACTCGGGTTCGCGGCGGATCAGCGGAACTATGATTCGTGCGCCGGAATGCTGCGTCATCTTGGCGTCGCGAACCTGCGCCTGATGACCAATAATCCGCGCAAGGTCGAAGCGCTACGGCAACTCGGCGTGGCAATCGCGGAACGCATTCCGCTCGTAATCGACGGCAATCCCTTCAATCGCCGATACCTGAGCACCAAAGCCGAAAAGCTGGGCCATCTGCTTCCGGTTTCATGAGCCTGTTTTCCGAAGCGTCATCGCATCGCCGGTTGTAAGCAGATGCGTCTGTTGTGGTTTTATTTTTCACAGTTGGGTATATTCAGGTCGAACATGATGACCTGGAGATCGCGGTGAAAAAATCACTGTGTACGGCTACGGCGATTGGCGCGGCTTTCATGCCGGGAAAATGCTAATCGAAAGCAAGCCGCCTCCTGCATATTTTCCATTTTGCGCAAGTCCCGTGTTCGGCGTTTCCGCGCAACGCTCCGCGAAACCCCCGCTTCACCGGAACGACGTTCCTTGAAGGCGTGCGGCTTGCCGTAAAGTTCACCTGCAAAAAAGTCTGAAGAACCAAAGGAAAAACGATGGATCAGCAAGTCGAAGCGTGGCGGGACGGCACGCTTTCTTCATCCCGCAGGCGCCTCAGCCGCCGCAGGTCGATCATCGGCAGCATGGTGGCGCTGATTGTCGCGGCCGGACTCGGCTGGCTGGCCTGGCACCTGACGAAGCCGGATGCCGCGCCCGGCGCAAGCGGCCCCGGCAGAGGTGCGCCGGCAACGACGGTCGGTGTCGCCGCCGCCGAACGGGCGGATATTCCGGTCGTGCTGGAAGCGCTCGGCACGGTGACGCCGGTGGTCACCGTGACCGTGCGTCCGCAGGTCGGCGGCGTGTTGCAAAAGGTGCTGTTTCAGGAAGGCCAGATGGTGAAGGCCGGGCAACTGCTCGCGACCATCGATCCGCGGCAATACGAAATGGCGCTGATGCAGGCTTCCGGCCAGCGTCAGCGAGACGAGGCCCAGCTCGACAGCGCGAAGGTGACGCTGCAGCGCTTTCGCACGCTGCTGGAGCAGGATTCGATTGCACGCCAGGAAGTCGATACGCAGGCTGCGCTGGTCAAGCAGCTTGAGGGCACGGTCATGGGCGACCGCGCGGCCGAAGGCACGGCGCGCCTCAATCTCGGCTACAGCCGCATCGTGGCGCCGATCAGCGGCCGGGTCGGCTTGCGGGTGGTGGATGTGGGCAACGTGGTCGGCGCCAATGACGCCAAAGGCATCGTCGTGATTACGCAGGTGTCGCCGATCGACGTGCAGTTCGCGGTGCCGCAGGATCGGGTGCCCGACGTGCAGGCGCGCGTCAGTGAAGGCGCGGTGCTGCCGGTAACGGCGCTCGATCGCATGCGCGCCGGCACGCTCGACGCGGGCCGTTTCCTGACGCTGGACAACCAGATCGATACCCAGACCGGCACCGTGCGCGCCAAGGCGCGATTCGACAATGCGAAATTCACGCTGTTCCCGAACCAGTTCGTCAATGTGCGGCTATTGTTGCGCACGATCCGGGGCGGGGTGATGGTTCCTGTAAGCGCGCTGCGCCATGGCAGCAACGGCGACTTCGTGTATGTGCTCAATACCGCCGAACGGACCGCGGCATTGCGTCCGGTGACGCGCGGCCAGGCTACGGTGGACAAGGTGGAAATCACTGCGGGATTGCAGGCCGGCGAGAAAGTCATCACCGAAGGCGCCGACCGGCTCAAGGATGGCGCGAAGGTCATGCTGGCGGGCGACAAGCCCGCGCCCGCCGGCAAAGGCAAGCGTCGGCGTGCGCCGGAGGCTTCCGCGCCATGACGCGCAAACTTATACTGTCAAGGCATTCGATCGCCGCGGCGTCATGAGCCCATCCCGTCCCTTCATCCTGCGGCCGGTCGCGACTTCGCTGTTGATGGTGGCGATCGTGCTGGCCGGCATCGTCGGGTTCAAGTTCCTGCCGCTGTCGGCGCTGCCGCAGGTCGATTTTCCGACCATCCAGGTGCAAACCTTGTATCCGGGCGCCAGTCCCGAGGTGATGAGCCAGACCGTCACCGCGCCGCTGGAGCGCCAGTTCGGCCAGATGTCCGGCCTGCAGCGCATGAGTTCGACCAGCGCCGCCGGCGTGTCGCTCGTTACCCTGCAATTCGGCCTGGGGCAAACGCTCGATGTCGCCGAACAGGAAGTGCAGGCCGCGATCAATGCGGGCGGCTCGCTGCTGCCGGCCGATCTGCCGGCGCCGCCAGTGTACGCAAAGATCAATCCGGCCGATGCGCCGGTGCTGACGCTGGCCATCACGTCCGACACGCTGCCGCTGACCGAAGTGCAGAATATCGTCAACACGCGCCTGGCATTGAAGATCAGCCAGGTGTCCGGCGTGGGCCTGGTGTCGCTGTCCGGCGGCCAGCGGCCGGCGGTGCGGATACAGGGCGATACCCGGGCGCTGGCTTCGTACGGGCTCGGGCTCGATACGCTGCGCACTGCGATCGCCGCGGCCAACGCCAATAGCGCCAAGGGCAGCATCGACGGGCCGACCCGTTCCTACACGATCAACGCCAACGATCAGCTGCTGGCCGCCGCCGATTACAAGAGCCTGATCGTCGCCTACAAGAACGGCGCGCCGGTGCGGCTGTCGGATGTGGCGCAAGTGGTCGACAGCGCCGAGAACGTCAGGCTCGGCGCGTGGGCGGGCTTGACGCCGGCCATCATTCTGAACGTGCAGCGCCAGCCCGGCGCGAACGTGATCGCCACTGTCGATGCGATCAAGGCGCGCCTGCCGGAATTGCAGGCCGGGCTGCCCGCAACGATGAAGGTTCAGGTGCTGAGCGACCGGACCGCCGGCATCCGGGCCTCGGTCGAACATGTGGAAATCGAATTGCTGCTGGCGGTGCTGCTGGTGGTGCTGGTCATCTTCGCGTTCCTGCGCAGCCCGCGCGCGACGCTGATCGCCAGCCTGGCGGTGCCGATCTCGCTGATCGGCACCTGCGGCGCGATGTATCTGCTCGGCTACAGCCTGAATAACCTCTCGCTGATGGCGCTGACGATCGCGACCGGTTTCGTGGTCGATGATGCGATCGTGATGATCGAGAATATCTCGCGCTATATCGAGGAAGGCGAACCGCCGATGGAGGCTGCATTGAAGGGCGCGGCGCAGATCGGTTTCACCATCATTTCGCTGACCGTATCGCTGATCGCGGTGCTGATCCCGCTGCTGTTCATGGGCGACGTGGTGGGGCGGCTGTTCCGCGAATTCGCCGTCACGCTGGCGATCACGATCCTGATCTCGGCGGTGGTGTCGCTGACGCTGGTTCCGATGATGTCGGCGCGCTGGCTGGAAAGCCACGCGCCGAAAGAAGGCCGGATGCAGCGGTTTTTTTCCGGCGTGATGGTGCGCTACGACCGCTCGCTGAACTGGGTGCTGGCGCGCCAGACGTTGACGCTGATGGTCGCACTGGCGACGCTGGCGCTGACGGTCTTGCTGTACGTGATGATTCCGAAAGGCCTGTTTCCGACCCAGGACACCGGCCAGTTGCAAGCCCGCATCGAAACGGCGCAGTCGGTGTCTTATGCGCGCATGGCGCAACTGCAGCAGGCCGCCGCCAGAGCGATCCTCGAAGACCCCGACGTCGAGACGCTGAGTTCGCTGATCGGCGTCGATGCGGCCAACAACACGATGCTGCACACCGGGCGCATGCTGATCAACCTGAAACGGACTCGTACCGGCACGCAGCAGCAGACCATGGACCGGCTGCGCGAGCGCGTCGGGCAGGTGGCAGGCGTGACGATATATCTGCAGCCGACCCAGGATCTGACCATCGATGCCGAGACCGGCCCGACGCAGTACCGGGTGTCGCTGGAAGGCGCGGACAATGCAAGCGTCGTGCAATGGGCGACGCAGTTGTCGCAGCACTTGCAGGATTTGCCGCAATTGCGCAACGTGGTATCCGATGCCGATGCAACCGGGGTTGCCGTGTTCATCGACATCGATCGCGACACCGCATCGCGGCTGGGCATCAGCGCTGCAGCGATCGACGATGCGCTGTACAGCGCCTTCGGCCAGCGCATCGTCTCCACCATTTTTACCGAGACCAACCAGTACCGCGTGATTCTCGAAGCGCGGCAGGACTTGCTGACCACGCCGGCGTCGCTCGGCCAGTTGCAGTTGCGCACCGGCTCCGGCAACACCACGCCGCTGTCGGCCATTGCCACCATTACCGAACGGCCCGCGCCGCTGCAGATCACGCACGTTGCGCAGTATCCGGCCACCACGCTCGGTTTCGATACCGCACCCGGCGTATCGCTGGGCAAGGCGGTCGATGCGATCCGTCAGGCCGCGCTCGACATTAATTTCCCGACCAACGTGACGATGACGTTCCTCGGCGCCGCCGGCGCCTACCAGGCATCGTTGAGCAACCAGCTATGGCTGATCCTGGCCGCGGTGATCTGCGTCTATATCGTGCTGGGCGTGCTGTATGAAAGCTATATCCATCCGCTGACGATCCTGTCGACGCTGCCGTCGGCCGGCGTCGGCGCGCTGCTGGCGCTGATGATCAGCGGCCAGGATCTGGGCGTGATCGGCATCATCGGCATCATCCTGCTGATCGGCATCGTGAAGAAGAACGCGATCATGATGATCGACTTTGCGATCGACGCCGAACGCAACGAAGGCAAGTCGCCGCGCGAAGCGATTCATCAGGCCGCGCTGCTGCGTTTCCGCCCGATCCTGATGACCACGCTGGCTGCCTTGTTCGCGGCCGTGCCGCTGATGCTGGGCTGGGGCGACGGCGCAGAACTGCGGCGGCCGCTGGGCCTCGCGATTTTCGGCGGGCTGATCGTCAGCCAGATGCTGACGCTGTTTACCACGCCGGTGATTTACCTCGGCTTCGACCGGCTGGCGCGGCGCTGGTCCGGCCGGCGCGCAAGTGCGAATGCGCCTGCCGGCGCGATCGCTGCGGAAGACCGGGGCGCATCGTGAATCTGTCGGAGCCGTTCGTCCGCCGCCCGGTCGCCACCGTGCTGCTGACCATCGGCATTGCGCTGGCGGGCATCGGCGCATTCTTCGTGCTGCCGGTGTCGCCGCTGCCGCAGGTCGATTACCCGACCATTTCGGTCAGCGCATCGCTGCCCGGCGCCAGCCCGGAGACCATGGCGACTTCCGTCGCCACGCCGCTGGAGCGGCGCCTGGGCGTGATCGCCGGCGTCAATGAAATGACGTCGTCGAGCGGCAGGGGTTCGGCTCGCATCAGCTTGCAATTCGAACTCAATCGCAAGATCGATGCGGCGGCGCGCGAAGTGCAGGCGGCCATCAATGCGTCGCGCGCCGATCTGCCCGCCACGCTGCGCAGCAACCCGACTTACCGCAAGGCCAATCCTGCCGATGCGCCGGTCGTGATTCTTGCGCTGACATCGAAGACGCGCTCGCCGGGACAGGTGTACGAAGCGGTATCCAACCTGGTGCAGCAAAAGCTGGCGCAGGTGCCGGGCGTCGGCGACGTGGAACTCGGCGGCGGTTCGCTGCCGGCGGTGCGCGTCGAGCTGCTGCCGTTCGCGTTGAATCACTACGGCGTCAGCATGGAAGACGTGCGGGCGGCGATTCAGGCAAGCGCCGCCAACCGGCCGAAAGGCGCGATCGAAGGCGAGGCGCGCAGGCTGCAGATTTACTCTCAGGCCGGTAGCGCCACCGGCGGCGGCCGCCGCGCCGCCGATTACCGCGGGCTGGTGGTGGCCTGGCGCGACAACGCCGCGATCCGGCTGGACGACGTCGCCGAAGTGGCGGACGGCGTCGAGAACACCAATACGCTGGGCCTGTTCAATGGCGAGCCGGCGGTGATCGTGCTGGTGACGCGGCAGCCGGGCGCGAACGTGATCGAGGTGGTGGACGGCGTGCGCGCGCTGCTGCCGGAACTGCAGGCGCAACTGCCGCAGGATGTGCAATTGCAAGTGGCAACCGACAGCACCAATTCGATCCGCTCATCGCTGCGCGAGATCGAAGTCACGCTGCTGATTTCAATCGTGCTGGTAGTGCTGGTGGTCAGCGCTTTTTTGCGCAGCGCACGCGCGACCGTCATTCCGGCGGTGGCCACGGTGGTGTCGCTGCTCGGTACCTTCGGCGTCATGGTTCTGCTCGGTTTTTCGCTGAACAATCTGAGCCTGATGGCGCTGACGGTGGCCACCGGCTTCGTGGTGGACGATGCGATCGTGGTACTGGAAAACACCAGCCGCCACATCGAGAACGGCATGGACCGGATGCAGGCTGCATTGCTCGGCGCGCGCGAAGTCGGGTTCACCGTGCTGTCGATTAGCCTGTCGCTGGTGGCGGTGTTCATCCCGCTGCTGTTCATGGGCGGCCAGGTAGGGCGGCTGTTCCGCGAGTTCGCGGTCACGCTGTCGGCGGCGGTGCTGATCTCGCTGGTGATTTCATTAACCACCACGCCGATGATGTGCGCATGGCTGCTGAAACCGAAGACCGCCGAGCGTCCGCCCGGATGGCTGGCGCGCGCATTTGAACGCGGTTTCGCACGGATACACCGTACTTACGAAACCAGCCTGGACTGGGCCTTGGGCAGCGCCTGGCTGGTGATGCTGATCCTGGTGGCCGTGATCGGCCTGAACGCCTATCTGTTTACCGTCGTGCCGAAAGGATTTTTCCCGCAGCAGGATACCGGCCAGATCAGGGGCGGCCTGCGCGCCGATCAAAGCATTTCGTTTCAGGCGATCCAAGGCAAGCTTCGGCAACTGGTCGACATCATCAGGCGCGATCCGGCGGTGGCGACCGTAGTGGGTTTTACCGGCGGCGCGCGGGCCGGCGGCGGCTTTCTGTTCGTCAACCTGAAGCCGGCGAACCAGCGCAAGGACGCCGGCCAGGCGGTGATCGCGCGCCTGCGTCCGCAACTGGCGCAGGTGACCGGCGTCAGCCTGTTTCTCAATCCGGTGCAGGACGTGCGCATGGGCGGACGCCAGGCCAATTCGACTTACCAGTACACGCTCAAGAGCGACAATCTGGCTGACTTGCGGCTGTGGGCAACCAGGCTTGCCGATGCGATGAAGGCACAGCCGGCGCTGACCGATGTCGATACCGACCAGCAGGAAAACGGCGTCGAAACGTTCGTGACGATAGACCGCGACAGCGCGGCACGGCTGGGCGTGACCGCACGCGATGTCGATAACGCTTTGTACGATGCGTTCGGCCAGCGTCAGGTGGCGACCATTTACGACGAGCTCAACCAGTATCACGTGGTGATGGAAGTGGCGCCGCGTTTTGCACGCAGCCCCGAATCGTTGAAAGACGTGTATGTGCCTGTGAAAGGCAGCGCCGCAGGCAAGACCGCCGCGGCCGCCGGCAATGCAAACACCGCTACGCCTACTACGGTCGTCAATCCGGCATTGCGCGATCCCTCCAGCGGCCAGGCATTGAGCAGTGCGGCCGCGACGATGGTGCCGCTGTCGGCCTTCGCCAGCTTCGCCGAAAGTTCGGCGGCAACTTCGATCAATCATCAGGATGCCGAACTGGCGACCACCGTGTCGTTCAATCTGGCCGAAGGCAGCACCCTGGCAGACGGACAGGGTGCGGTGCATCAGGCCGAAGCCGACATCGGCATGCCGACCAACGTGCGCGGCAGTTTTCAGGGAACGGCGCGCAGCGCGCAGCAGTCGCAGGACCAGCAGCCGCTGCTGATTGCCGCAGCGCTGGTGGTGATCTACATCGTGCTCGGTGTGTTGTACGAAAGCCTGGTGCATCCGATCACCGTGCTGTCGACGCTGCCGTCGGCCGGCGTGGGCGCGGTGCTGGCGCTGATGCTGTTCAAGATGGATTTTTCGATCATCGCGCTGATCGGCGTTTTCCTGCTGATCGGCATCGTCAAGAAGAACGCGATTCTGATCATCGACTTCGCGCTTGAAGCGGAACGGTCGCGTGGGCTGTCGGCGGCGGAGGCGGTGCGCGAAGCCTGCCTGCTGCGCTTCCGGCCGATCCTGATGACGACGCTGGCCGCCGCGCTGGGGGCATTGCCGCTGGCGATCGGATTCGGCGAAGGCGCCGAACTGCGGCGTCCGCTCGGCATCGCCATCATCGGAGGCCTGATCGCGAGCCAGTTGCTGACCTTGCTGACCACCCCGGTTGTTTATATCCTGCTCGACAAGCTGCGGCGCCGCGGCCCGGCCGAGCGCCGGCTAAGCCGCACCGGCAGCTTGCCGCCGGCCGGCATCACGATGAATCCTTCACCATGAAATCCTCCATGCGTTTATTCCAGCCCGCGAATTTCAAGCGTCATGTTCTTGCCGTTGCCGTTTGCGCCTTCGCGGCGAGCGGGTGCGCGGTCGGCCCCGACTATCAACGTCCGTCCGCCGCCGCCCCTGTGATTTACAAGGAAGCGCAAAACTGGGCGCCGGCGGCGCTGGCCGATGCGCTGGATCGCGGACCGTGGTGGACTCTGTTCGACGATCCTGTACTCAATGAACTGGCAGCGCGGATCGACGTATCGAACCAGAATGTCGCGGCAGCGATCGCCGCCTACGCGCAGGCGCGCGCGCTGGTGCGGGAGCAGCGCGCATCGCTGTTTCCGGTGGTGACATTGAACGGCAGCGGCAACCGGTCGGGCGGCGACACGCGCAGCACGAGCGGCACGACCGCCACGCGCAATACCGCCAGCTACCAGGCCGGCATCGGCGGCAGCTGGGAACCGGACGTGTGGGGACGGCTGAGCCGCGGCGTGGCAAGCGCCGGCGCCGGCGCGCAGGCCAGCGCCGCCGATCTGGCGTCGGCCCGGCTTTCCGCGCAAGGCGAACTGGCGATCAACTACTTTTCACTGCGCCAGACCGATGCGCAGCAGGCGCTTCTGGCCGATACCATCGCCGGCTACCGGCGCACGCTGCAGATCGCGCAGAATCGCTACGCCGCGGGTATCGCCGCGAAAACCGACGTGCTGCAGGCGCAGACGCAACTGGCGAATGCGCAAGCCGAAGAACTGGGGCTGTCGCGCCAGCGCGCGCAACTCGAACATGCGATCGCGGTGCTGGTCGGCGATGCGCCGGCCAGCTTTACCTTGGCATCTGCGCCGTGGACGGCTTCGGTGCCGGAAATCCCGCTCGGCGTGCCGTCGACGCTGCTGCAACGGCGGCCCGACATCGCTGCCGCCGAGCGCCGTGTGGCCGTTGCGAACGAGCAGATCGGCATTGCGCGGTCGGCGTTCTACCCTAGCCTGAACCTGAGTGCATCCTACGGTTCCGGCGCGAGCCGCGTGGCGGATCTGTTCAGTGCGTCGAGCAGCCTGTGGTCGCTCGGGCTATCGGCGGCGCAAGTGCTGTTCAATGCCGGCGCGACGCGCGCAAAGGTAACCGGTGCGCAAGCTGCGCATGACGCCGCGACGGCGCGTTATCGGCAGGTGGTGCTGACGGCATTCGCCAATGTCGAAGACCAACTGGCGGCGACCCGCGTGCTGGCGCAGCAGCTGGAACTTCGGCGCCAGGCATCGCAGGCGGCCGGCGAGGCGGAAACGCAGGTGTTGAACCGTTACCGCGCCGGCCGGGTGAGCTACACGGAAGTCGTGACCGCTCAAGCGACAGCGTTGAGCGCGCGGCGTGCGCTGGTGCAACTGCAAGCCGACCGGCAAACGACCGCCGTCGCGCTGATCCAATCGCTCGGCGGCGGCTGGCACGGCGCGGTTGGGCCGATATCCGGAAGATGAGTCGAGACGATATGTTATTTGCAGGACTCGCTCAAGCCTTGAGCCGGTAGCCGGTCTTGAAAATCCACCACACCACCGCCATGCACAACGCCAGAAAGA
This sequence comes from Herminiimonas sp., assembly GCA_027310305.1. Classification (GTDB taxonomy): domain Bacteria; phylum Pseudomonadota; class Gammaproteobacteria; order Burkholderiales; family Burkholderiaceae_D; genus DAIDBD01. Next base: position 9,687 of record DAIDBD010000021.1, on the reverse strand, counting down.
CCAGCGTCGCGCCGATGCTGACGGCCACGCTGACGTCGGCGACGCCGTAAAAGCTCCAGCGGAATCCGCTGATCAGATAGACCACCGGGTTGAACAGCGTGACCTTCTGCCAGATCGGCGGCAGCATGTTGATCGAGTAGAAGCTGCCGCCCAGGAAGGTCAGCGGCGTGATGATCAGCATCGGTATGACCTGCAGTTTCTCGAACCCGTCGGCCCAGACCCCGATGATGAAGCCGAACAGGCTAAACGTCACGGAGGTGAGCACCAGAAAGGCGATCATCCACAGCGGATGGGCGATCCCGAACGCGATGAAAAGCCGTGCCGTGGCCAGGATGATGATGCCCAGGATGACCGACTTGGTGGCCGCCGCCCCGACATAGCCGATGACGATTTCGACATACGAAATCGGCGCGGAAAGAACTTCATAGATCGTGCCCGAGAACTTCGGCATGTAGATGCCGAAGGAGGCGTTCGAAATGCTCGCGGTCAGCAGCGACAGCATGATCAGGCCGGGGATGATGAAGGCGCCGTAGCTGATGCCGTCGATCGTGCCCATGCGCGAACCGATCGCCGAGCCGAACACCACGAAATAAAGCGAGGTCGAGATGACCGGCGACGCGATGCTTTGCATCAGCGTACGCCAGGTGCGCGCCAGTTCGAATAGATAAATCGCGCGGATCGCGTGGAGATTCATGGCTGCGCCCTCACCAGGTTGACGAAGATATCTTCCAGCGAACTTTCGCTGGACTGCAGATCCTTGAAGTCGATCCCGTGTTCGCCCAGTTGCCGCAGCAGGTCGGCGATTCCGGTCTTTTCGCTCTGCGCATCGAAGGTGTAGACCAGCTCGCTGCCGTCGGACGTGAGTTCGAGCCGATGTCCGGCGAGCTGGTCCGGAATGCGCGGCAGCGGGCGCTGCAGGTGCAGCCGCAATTGTTTCTTGCCGAGCTTCGCCATCAGCACCGCCTTGTCTTCGACCAGAATGATTTCGCCCTTGCTGATCACGCCGATCCGGTCAGCCATTTCCTCCGCCTCCTCGATATAGTGGGTGGTCAGGATGATGGTCACGCCGCGTTCCCGCAAGCCGCGCACCATCTGCCACATGTCGCGCCGCAGTTCGACATCGACTCCGGCGGTGGGTTCGTCGAGGAACAGGATCTGCGGCTCGTGCGACAGCGCCTTGGCGATCATCACGCGGCGTTTCATGCCGCCCGACAACGCCATGATCCGGGTATCCTTCTTGTCCCAGAGAGACAGGTCGCGCAGCACCTTTTCGATATGGGCCGGATTCGAAGGCTTGCCGAAAATGCCGCGGCTGAAATTCACCGTCGCCCAGACGCTTTCGAATGCATCGGTGGCGAGTTCCTGCGGCACCAGGCCGATTTTCGAGCGCGCCGCGCGATAGTCCGACACGACGTCGTGGCCGTCGGCCAGAACGACGCCTTCGGTCGGATTGACGATCCCGCAGATGATGCTGATCAGCGTCGTCTTGCCGGCCCCGTTCGGTCCCAGCAGCGCGAAAATTTCTCCGCGCCGGATTTCCAGGTTGATGCTTTTAAGCGCTTTAAAGCCCGACGCATAAGTCTTGGTCAGATTTTTTACTGAAATGATCGGCTGCACGCAATTTCCTTGTTGACAGGATTGTGGGTCGTCCCGAACAGGGACTTCCGTTGGTCGTAGGGCGTCAATAAGCGTAGCGCATTGCGCCGCACACTGTGGGCATGCGGCGCAATGCGCTACGCTTATTGACGCCCTACAAACTACTCGGGACTACAAACTACTCGGGACGACCAACTGGCATGAAACCAACTGCTGCCACTAGCGGCTGCCACCAGGGAAGTCCCTGTTCGAGACATAAAACTCGGCCCGGCAATTTTATCCGATTCGTCACTGCGGTTCGGGTCCGCGTGCGCAGGCTAGTGCGCGCGCCAGCAGCAGTTCGCGCTCGCGGGCGTTGCGCGTGAGCGATGCCGCGCGCTCGAATTCCGTGCCGGCCTCGTTGAAGCGGCCGAGCTTGGCGAGGAAGTCGCCGCGCACGCTCGGCAACAGATGGTAGTTCTTGAGCGAAGGTTCGGAGGTCAGCGCATCGACGAGTTCGAGACCGGTTGCCGGACCGAACGCCATCGCGAACGCGACCGCGCGATTGAGCGCCACGACGGGGGAGGGTGCGAGCTGGGCCAGCGCATCGTAGAGCGCCGCGATGCGCGCCCAGTCCGTGTTCTCCGCCGTCAGCGCTCGCGCGTGGCAGGCGGCGATCGCGGCTTGCAGCGCGTACGGCCCCAGTGCGCCGCCAAGCGCCTCGGCGCGCTCGAGCGCGGCGAAGCCGCGACGGATCAGGAGTTGATCCCAGCGCGCGCGGTTTTGATCGAGTAACAGGATCGGCTGCCCCGACGGACCGATCCGCGCTCCCGAGCGCGACGCCTGGATTTCCATCAGTGCAACCAGGCCATGGACTTCCGGTTCCCCGGGAACGAGTTCGGCCAGGATGCGGCCGAGACGCAGCGCCTCTTCGCACAGCGCAGGCCGCATCCAGTCAGTGCCGGCGGTTGCCGAGTAGCCTTCGTTGAAGATCAGGTAGAGCACTTCCAGCACCGACGAGAGGCGGGCGGCAAGCTCGTCCTGGCGCGGGACTTCGAAGGGGACCCGCGCCTCGGACAGCGTGCGCTTGGCGCGGACGATGCGCTGGGCCACGGTCGGCTCCGGGACCAGGTATGCACGCGCGATCTCGCCGGTCGTCAGGCCGCCAAGCAAGCGCAGCGTGAGCGCAACGCGCGCGTCCGGCGAAAGAACCGGGTGACAGGCGGTGAACACGAGGCGCAGCAGATCGTCGCCAATATCATCGTCGATCGCGGCGTCGAAATCCGCCGCGGACATCTGCTGCCGGGCCTCAAGCTCGCGGCCGAGTTCCTCATGCTTGAGCCCCTGCAGTTTTGTCCGGCGCAAATGATCGATCGCCCGATGCTTGGCGACGGTCATGAGCCAGGCGCCCGGGTTGTCCGGGACGCCCGATTCGGGCCACCGCTCGAGCGCGGTGACGAGCGCGTCCTGCGCGAGTTCTTCGGCAAGACCGACGTCGCGCAACATCCGCGCGAGCTTCGCGATGATCCTGGCGGACTCGATCCGCCAGACCGCGTCGATCGCGCGATGGGTGGCGGAAGCCGTCACGCTCCCCGGCGCTGCCCGGACTGCGCCTGCATCCCGGGAAAGCCGGCGGCGGCATCCTGGACATCGGCGGGAAAATCCGAGAATTCCTGCACCTGGCGAACCTCGATGATTTCGTTGTCCGAACCGGGGCAGCGCGACGCCCATTCGAGCGCCTCTTCCTTCGACTTCACCTGGATCATCCAGTAGCCGCCGAGCACTTCCTTCGCCTCGGCGAAGGGCCCGTCGGTCACTTTCGGCTTGCCTCCGGAGAACGTGACGCGCGCGCCCATCGAAGGCGGGTGAAGGCCATCGAGCGCCAGCAGCACGCCGGCCTTCTGCAGGGCTTCGTTGTATTTCATCATCGCGGCGACGGCTTCGGCATCCGGCATCGTGCCCGGCGCCGCGTTTTCGTATCCCTTGGGGATCATCAGCATCATGAATCGCATTTTTGCCACTCCTTTACGGTTTCGGTTGGAGCCGGGCTGCCGGCCGGAAGCGGCCGGTTCCAAACCCTTGCTCTGACTGTACGACGAATGAGACTGGTCGACATCGACAAGGAACGCTCCTCAAGGCGCCACGATGATCATCCAGTTGACGCCGAAGCGGTCGGCGACCATGCCGAAGCGCGACGCAAAGAAGGTTTTGGCCAACGGCATTTGCACCTGGCCACCGTCGGCCAGGGCTGCGAACAGCCGATCGGCCGCGGCATCGTCAGGCGCCTCGAGCGACAGCGAAAAGCCCTGAAAATTCGGCTTGCCCAGGCATTGACCGTCAGACGCCATCACCGTGCTATCGCCGATGCGCAAGCTTGCATGCATCACCTTGTTCTCGGCTCCCGGCGGCATCATGCCGATCGGCTGTTCCGGGCTGTCCTTGAACCGCATCAGCATCGCCACTTCGGCGCCGAGCGTCTTGCGATAGAACTCGATCGCCTCTTCGCAGCGGCCATCAAAAAACAGGTAGGGTTGGACTTGCATGGAACTCTCCTTTTCAGGGGCTGGGGGTAATTGTTGCAAACATCATGAATCGTACTTTTGGCGCCTGACGCTGGAATGGTGAGTGAGGCGTCGCTGCATTCACATCGACCGACCGTCGAAATTCTGTACAGGAACGGATGCAAGATCAATTCCTTCGACGCAGCGGATGTTGATGGCGGCCATTCGATTGCCCTTTGGATCAACGCCCTCGCCATACGGATGGATGCCGCACGTCCGGCAGAAACGGTGCTTGATGACATGCTTGTTGAAGGTGTACGTGCCTATGCCTTCTTCCGAAGCGAGCAAGCGCAGCTTGTCGCGAGGCACGAACCACAGGAGCGAGCCTTTGCGAGAGCAGATGGAGCAGTTGCATGCCATCGCTCCAGTCAGTTCGCTTTCGACTTCGAATGCGATCCTGCCGCAGTGACAGCCACCTTTGTAGACCATGTTTTCTCTCCTTGCGGATTGATATCCGCGGTAAACAGGAAGCGCCTTGTCGGGCGGCTGACAGCGCCGCCGGCTTTCCTGCGCGCCACAAGCTATCCGGCATAGGCGCGTTTTAATTCATCGATGTCGAGCTTCTTCATATGAAGCATTGCCTGCATGGCCCTTTGCGATTTTTCCGAATCGGCGCCAGTCAGCATCTCCGGCAAAACGACCGGAACAACTTGCCATGAAACGCCATATTTGTCCTTGAGCCAACCGCATTGCTGCGCATTTTCATCCCCGCCCTCAGACAGCTTTTCCCAGCAATAGTCCACTTCTTCCTGCGTTTCACAACTGACTTGAAACGAGATGGCCTCGTTGAATTTCAACATCGGGTCGCCGTTAAGCGCGGTAAACGCCTGTCCATCAAGTTCAAATGCAATCGTCATTACCGATCCCGCCGGTTTTCCGTGAAACTCATGTCCCGCTTCTCCGTAGCGAGAAATAGTCAGGATCCTTGAATTTCGAAAGATGCCGGTATAAAACCCGGTTGCCTCTTCGGCCTGACCATCGAACCACAAACACGGGGCGATCTTTTGAAGGCTTCGCATGTTGTTTCTCCTAATCGGGATTATTGATCTTCCCGTAATTCGCGACAGCGAATACGGCTCTTCTCACCCTCTTCCTCTGGGAGAGGCCGGGGAGAGGGATTGAGCGTTCCGACTGTCATTCATTATGGAACGCTCAATAATAACGGGTGAGAATGACAGCTACTATCAGCCAGGCCGGACTAGCTGGTTCACATCATGTCGGCCCCTTAATTTGTTGCGCCGGGCTCCATGTAGACAAGCTCCCAGATATGGCCATCCAAGTCCTGAAAGCCATGCCCGTACATGAAACCGTGGTCTTGCGGTTCATTGCAGGTCGTCCCGCCGGCGGCGACTGCTTTGCGCACCATTTCATCGATTTCTTCGCGGCTCGCGGACGACAGGCATACCAGCACTTCCGTGCTTTTTGTGGCGTCGCAAATTTCCTTGGGCGTGAAAGTCTTGAATTTTTCTTCAGTCAGCAACATGACGAAGATGTCTTCGGACACGATCATGCAAGTGGCAGTCTCGTCGGTGAATTGGGGATTGAACGTGAAGCCGAGACGGGTGAAGAACGCCACAGACTTGTCGAGGCTTTTTACCGGCAGATTCACGAAAATTTTAGTAGCCATGTTTTTCTTTTGAAGATTGATGGAACGATCAAATATCAGCAAATAGGATGATGACGAACAACAAGGTTCGGCCGAATCGATATTTTGGTTGTCGGATTTGCTACTGTGTGGCCGAATTATAGTACATTACTTGTATAATGCAAGTTAACAGTTATACTGTTCTTTATGAAACGCGCAGAAAACAAATCGCATTGCCCGGTCAACTTCGCGCTTGAAACGTTCGGCGACACGTGGTCGCTGCTGATCGTGCGCGACATCGTGTTCTGGGGCAAAAGAACCTACGGTGAATTCCTGGATTCGGGCGAAGGCATTGCAACCAATGTCCTCGCCGCCCGGCTTGCTCATCTGGAGAAAAAAGGCATCCTCTTCAAAGGGCCGCATGAAACCGACAAGCGCAGAGAAGTCTATAGTCTGACTGAGAAAGGCTTGGCCTTGATCCCGATTTTGCTGGAAATGTCAAGCTGGAGCGCGCGGCATGATCCGGATACGACCGCGCCCAGGCAGTTTGTCGACGCGGTCTATGCCGACAGGGAAAAAATGTTCAGTCTGGTGCAAGATACGGTTCGTCGCGGCGGCTCCCTCTTCGGCGGAGAGCGCCGCCTGGTCAAGCATTGAAATCGGGAGCAGAGCGAATCCCATGCCGGCAAATTGCGCATCAATGAAAAAGAAAGCATCTTCATGTCCGCCGATACCGTCGCGACCAACAAATTGATGAATAAATTCGATGGCCATCACAGCGTCTGGCTGTTTGGCTACGGCTCGTTGATATTCAAGGCGGATTTTTCGTTTATCGAGCGGCGTCCCGCCAGCATCAGGAACTGGGCGCGACGATTCTGGCAGGGCTCGCATGATCACCGCGGAACTGCAAAATCACCCGGAAGAGTGGCTACCCTGATCCCCCAGGCTGACGCTATTTGCGATGGCATGGCCTACCTGATCACGCCGCAGGTTTTCGACCATCTCGATTACCGCGAGAAAAACGGCTACCTGCGGCTTGCCACCGAAATGACGTTCGACGACGGCGGCAGTGCGGAAGGACTGGTGTATATCGCGACCGAGGAAAATGCCGCCTTCCTCGGGCCGGCGTCCGAGCGCGAGATCGCGAGGCAGATCGCCACGTCGGTCGGGCCCAGCGGCCGCAACAGCGATTACCTGACCGATCTGGCCGACGCATTGAGAAGATCGGGCAAGGACGATCCGCATGTATTCGCAATCGAACATTACCTGAAAGAGTTCGCCGGCTGCTGATGTACAAAACCTGCAAGCGCATCGCGTTCATTTGCGCGCCAGGAAATCGCCAAGCCTGGCAATCCACAACACCGCCTCCGCCAGCGTAGCCGTTTCTTGTTCTTCGATTCAGAATATCAACTTCTCGACGCCGGAACTTTTGTTCGTCGAGCTTGCCTTAATAACAAACCTGAATAGGGAAGACGGCCATGCATGATCTGCCGCGGGTTTTCTGCTTTCAAAAATTTACGGTTGCACTGTTTGCGCCGCACTTGCAGCGCGATAACAATGAATGTCCAATGGAGATCAATCGTGGCCAAGGAAAAAAAAGCCGGTAATGCCGCAGAAAAACGGATAGAGGGAAAAGGTTCATCCGGTTCGAATGGCGAAGTTCATGCAGGCAACGGCGATGAGTTGCATCAGGTTTCCGGCGGCAGCCACGCCATGCTCACGACCAATCAGGGCATCCCGATTTCCGACAACCAGAACTCGCTCAGGGCCAATACGCGCGGCCCGACCCTGCTGGAAGATTTCGTCCTGCGCGAAAAGATCACGCATTTCGATCACGAGCGTATTCCGGAGCGGATCGTTCATGCGCGCGGTACGGCGGTGCATGGTTATTTCGAGCTGACCGATTCGCTGGCGCAATACACGACCGCGAAGCTGCTGACCGAAGTCGGTGAAAAAACCCCTGTGTTTACCCGCTTCTCGACGGTTGCCGGCGGCGCCGGTTCGGTCGATACGCCGCGCGACGTGCGCGGGTTTGCCGTCAAGTTCTACACCAAGGAAGGCAACTGGGATCTGGTCGGCAACAATATCCCGGTCTTTTTCATACAGGATGCGATCAAGTTTCCCGATCTCGTCCATGCCGTCAAGATGGAGCCCGATCGCGGTTTCCCGCAAAGCGCGACCGCGCACGACACGTTCTGGGATTTCATCTCGCTGATGCCGGAATCGATGCATATGGTGATGTGGATCATGTCCGACCGCACCATTCCGCGCTCGCTGCGGATGATCGAAGGATTCGGCGTTCACAGCTTCCGGTTGATCAACGATGCCGGCGAATCCACTTTCGTTAAATTTCACTGGCGGCCGAAGCTGGGCCTGCAATCCACCATCTGGGACGAAGCCGTGAAGATCGCCGGCGCCGATCCCGATTTTCATCGGCGCGACCTGTTCGAGGCGATCGAGAAAGGCAATTTCCCCGAGTGGGAATTTGCGGTGCAACTGTTCACGCAGGAACAGTCGGAGAAATTTCCGTTCGACCATCTGGACGCGACCAAGCTGATTCCGGAAGAACTGGTACCGTTGAAAGTGATCGGCCGGATGGTGCTGGACCGGTGGCCGGACAATTTCTTTGCCGAAACCGAACAGGCCGCCTACTGCCCCGCGAACATCGTGCCGGGCATCGATTTTTCCAATGATCCGCTGTTGCAAGGCCGCCTTTTTTCATATCTCGATACGCAGCTTTTGCGTCTGGGGTCGCCGAACTTCAATCAGATTCCGGTCAACGCACCCAAGTGCCCGTTCGCCAACCTGCAGCGCGATGGAAAGATGCAGATGATGCAGCCGAAAGGCCGTGTCAATTACGAGCCGAACTCGTTGTCGCAGGATGCGCCGCGCGAAACCCCGGCCATCGGTTTCCGCAGCGCCGGCGTAACCGAAAACGGAGAGAAAGGCCGCATTCGCGCCGAGAGCTTCGCCGACCATTACAGCCAGGCGCGGCAGTTCTACCGCAGCCAGACCAGCCATGAGCAGGCGCACATCGCTTCGGCGCTGGTGTTCGAGCTGTCGAAAGTCGCGCATGCTCATGTGCGCGAGGCAATGGTCGCGCATTTGCGTCATATCGAAGAAGACCTCGCGCAACGCGTGGCCGATGGCCTTGCGCTCGACACGTTGCCGAACGCGCCGGCGGCGGCCGCACCGGTGCAGGATATGGCCCCTTCGCCGGCGCTGCAGATCATCGGCAAAATGAAGAACACGCTCGAAGGGCGGGCAATCGGCATCCTGATCGCAGACGGCTCGGACGGCGCGGTCATCGCCAAATTGCAGAAAGCCGCGACCGATGCCGGCGCGAAAGTAAAGATCGTGGCACCCAAGGTGGGCGGCGCGAAACTTGCCGACGGTTCGATGCTGGAAGCCGACGGGCAACTGGCCGGTACGCCTTCGGTGATGTTCGATGCGATTGCGGTGATTCTATCCGCCGAAGGCGCAACGCTGCTGGCCGGAGAATCCGCCGCCATCGAATTTGTGCAGAACGCTTTCGGCCATTTGAAGGCAATCGCTTTCGACGAAGGCGGCCAGGTGCTGCTTCAAAAGACGAACATCGAAAAAGACAGGGGCGTTGTCGATGCCGGCGATCCGGCGGGCTTCATCGCGGCGGCCAGGACGCGGCAATGGGAGCGCGAACCATCGGTTCGAATGCTGGCGTAGCTACTGCCGGGGTGCAGGGATTTCCGCCGTGCTTTCACTCTATGCTGATTCATTGACAAACCGGTTAAAGGCCGCACCATGAAAATACTGATGGTTTTGACTTCCCATGACCGGCTGGGCGACACTGGAAAGAAAACCGGATTCTGGCTGGAAGAATTTGCGGCGCCTTACTACGTGTTCAAGGATGCCGGCGCGGACATCACGCTGGCATCGCCGAAGGGAGGCCAGCCGCCGCTTGATCCGAAGAGCGACGAGCCCGATTCG
>DAIDBD010000125.1 GCA_027310305.1 Herminiimonas sp. | reverse complement strand
GCTGCGGATACGCTTGTAGTGGCGTTTCACGGCAGCGGCAAGCTTGCGCTTGCGTTCGGCAGTCGGCTTTTCGTAAAACTCGCGCGCACGCAACTCGGTCAGCAAACCGGTTTTTTCAATGGTGCGCTTGAAGCGACGCATCGCGACTTCGAACGGCTCGTTTTCTTTAAGGCGAATTGTGGTCATGTAAACTTAAACCAAGGTTTTATAAGGAAAGACGAAAAGTATAGCAGGCTTGGGCCGCAAAGAAAAGAAACATTCACGGCCAAACTGCGCAGCGCTGTCAATTCCATGTCAGACAGATAACCCCGCTGCCATTCCCGATGCCCACGCCCACTGGAAGTTATAGCCGCCCAGCCAGCCGGTCACATCAACCGCCTCGCCGATAAAGTGCAGGCCCGGCACCCCGGCCGCCATCATGGTTTGCTGCGACAGCGCGCGCGTATCGATGCCGCCGCGCGTCACTTCAGCCTTGCGATAGCCTTCCGAGCCGTTCGGAATAATGGTCCACTGATTGATTGAATCGCCCAGCCGTTTCAACAGCTTGTCGGGCATGTCGGCCACGCGGGCATCCGGCTGGAAGCCATTCGCCAGTAGCAATCCTTCCGCCAGACGCGACGGCAACCATTGCGCCAGATGGTTGCCGAGATTTTTCTTGATCGCGTTTTTATTTTGTACCAGTTCGGACGCAACATCGACTTCCGGCAGCAAATTCAAGGTCAATGCCGTGCCGGGTTGCCAGAAACTGGAGATTTGCAACACGGCCGGGCCGGACAGGCCGCGATGGGTGAACAACAAATCTTCCCGGAAATGTCCTCGCGCCTTCTTTTGACCGGTTTCAACTTCGACCGGCAATGCGATGCCAGCCAACGGCACGAACGGTTGCCATGCGGCTTCATCGAAAAAAAGCGGCACCAATGCAGGAGATGGCTCGATCAGCTTGATGCCGAACTGCCTGGCGATCCGGTAAGCAAAATCGGTGGCGCCGATCTTCGGAATGGACAGGCCGCCGGTGGCAATCACCACGCTGCCGGCCCCGATTTCTCCTGCGCCGGTATCGATTCTGAACAACTCTCCGGTCCTGCCGATCGCCTCAACTTTGCATGGCATGCGCCACGCAACCTTGCCGATATCGCATTCGGCCTTCAGCATGTCGATGACATCTTCGGCGGAGCGGTCGCAGAACAATTGCCCTTTGTGCTTCTCGTGGTAAGCGATCCGATAGCGCTTGATCAGCCCCAGAAAATCCTGCGGCGTATAGCGCGACAACGCGCTTTTGCAGAAATGCGGATTTTGCGACAAAAAATTTTGCGGACCGGTATCGACATTGGTGAAATTGCAGCGTCCGCCGCCCGAGATGCGAATTTTTTCGGCAAGCCTGGCGGCATGGTCGATCAGCACCACTTTTTTACCGCGTTGACCGGCAACCGCTGCGCACATCATGCCGGCGGCGCCTGCGCCGATTACGGCAACATCGAATTGAGTTGACATGGCTTATGCAAATTGGAATAAGCCGTGATTGTAAGCGCAGTGCCGGCCAGAAAGACTTTACCCGCCCCGATCATTGGCGATATCGTGCTTGGCCTGCAATAGTTTCGATACGCGCAGGCAGTGTTCCACCTGCTCTGCTATCGGTGCAGGCACCGGTACCTCGCCACGCAATGCCGATTGAATCCATGCTGCCGTGGCGGGCGCATCGGCAGTCAGCGGCAGCGGCGGCAAGTCATCCACCGGCGCCTGTTTATGCACCAGCGTCGTACGCTGGTTCTGATGGAACCATTCGATCTGCTGTCCACGTTTTGCGTTGGCGACCGTTTCGCCTTCGGTGCCGCGCATCAGAAACGCATCGCCACGCGCCGGCAGCGCGGCGGTAGTGAAATAGCCGGCGAGCATTTCCAGGTATTCAGGATGCGTGTAAGACGCCAGTCGCAATGCCGGCCCTGCAAACGGTTGCATGATCTTGACCAGCGTATGCGTCGAATTGCGCACGCCGAGAATACGGCGCATATCGAGCAGGCGCGCCATGCGCGGCGCCAGCGCCTCGATCGGCATGAACACCGGTTGATGCTGCGCGAAATGCGCGTCGGCCTGTTGTAGCGTTTGTGAAAACGAACATCCGAGCATCTGCAATATTTCGGCGGTCGTCACGCGGCCCGGATCGCTGGTCACGCCATGGATCAGTACCGGCACGCCTTGCCGGGCCAGCAGCAGCGCCAGCAGCGGCGTCAGGTTCGCCATCTGGCGCGATCCGTTGTAACTCGGGATCACGACCGGCGCGTATTGTCCGGCAGGCGCAGGCAGTTGATCGAACGATGCTTCCGCCGCATCGAGAAAGCCGGCAATTTCATCGACCGACTCGCCTTTGATGCGCATTGCCAGCATCAAGCCGCCCATTTCCAGATCGGACACCCGGCCGTCGAGCATCGCGGCATACAGTTGACAGGCATCGTCGCGCGAGATGCTGCGTGCGCCCTTTTTGCCGCGTCCGATTTCCTTGATGAAGCGGGCGGCGGGGAATGGAACGGATGGCGTTGAAGTATTCATAGGCAAAGGGTACTACGAACTCGGCGGTTGCCGATGGCAATTGCCCAGCAGTTTTTTTATGCCGCAACCTTCACCGCCCCGCTTTGCACGAGGATAATTTTCTTCAGCTCCGGTACGCACGAACCGCAATTGGTGCCGCAGTTGAGCTTTTCCTGCAACGTTGCCAGCAACGCATCCGGCGTTCCATGGTTGATCCTGTCCTGCACTGCCAGCAGGTCCGTGATTTCGCTCTCCGCAACATTGAAACAATTGCAGACAATCCGTCCGCGCGCCTTGAAACCTTGCGGCGCCTTGGTGGACGGCATCAACAGCAAACGCCCCAACGCCGCAACCGGCTGCCCGTTTTCGAGATAATCCTTCAGCCAGTGTTCGGCCGAAATATCGCCGGCCAACGAGACTGCATTCAATTTCCCGTCCTGAACCAGGATGTGCCGCGCATTGCCGCGTTTGGCATCGTCGTAACGCAGCACGCCGGCGCCGGCAATGCCGAACCTCGCTTCGATTTTCTTCACCAGTTCCGGCGTTGCCGGGTAATCGTCCGCCGCGCGAAACAGCACGCCCACCTTGTCGCGGCCAAACAGCGTGCACGACGCATAACTGAAACGGCGCATATATGGACGCAATGCCGATTGCAGCGCCAGCGCTTGCGATTCATCGATCCAGCCGAACACCAGAAAACGCCATGGCAATTCCGCCTTCAGGATTTTCACTGCGGCATGCTTCAGTTCCGGCTGCTTCGAGCTTGGATCCAGCGCCGGCAGCGTCAATGCATTCACGCCGTAGGTGCCGCCGCCGTCGCGGCCGCGTCCCGACACATATTCCTCGCCCCAATGCATGCCGACGAATGCCTGTCCGGCGCGCATGTCGTCGCCGGCCATCGCCGGCAGAATTTGCGAGCCGCGCCGACTGGTCACATGCACCAGGTCGCCATCCTTCAGAAAGCGGCGCTCCATGTCGGATTGCGACAGAGCGATCGACGGTTCCGATGCGTGCGCAAACAATTGCGCGACCGTGCCGGTGCGGCTCATGCTATGCCACTGGTCGCGCAGGCGTCCGGTCGTCATGCGAAACGGATAGCGCGCATCGACCGGTTCCGCAACCGGCCTGTAGACCGTGTTGACGAATTTGGCGCGGCCGCTGGCGGTCGGATAAATGCCGTCTTCATACAGGCGTTTCTTTCCGCTGACCGCGCCTTCAGGAAACGGCCATTGCTGCGGACCCTGCTGTTCCAGAATCCGGAACGATAAACCGGTGATATCGAGATCGCGTCCGCGGGTCGATTCGCGATGCTCGTTCCAGATTTCTTCGGTCGTCGTGTAAGGAAAAATTGTTTTTGTCTTACCCATCAAGCCTTCGAGCTTGTGCGCGAAGTCGATCACGATTTCCCAGTCATGCCGCGTCTCGGCCGGCTTTGGCAATACCGGCATCAAGCGCGTGATGCGGCGCTCGGAATTGGTGACGGTGCCCTCCTTTTCGCTCCACGTAGTAGCCGGCAACAACACGTCGGCGTAGGCGACAGTCGCAGTCGTTTTGTATGCTTCCTGCACGATCACCAGTTCGGCTTTTTCCAATGCCTCGCGCACCAGTTTCTGGTCGGGCAATGATTGCGCCGGGTTGGTACAGGCAATCCAGATGATTTTTATTTCACCCGAGCGTACAGCCTCGAACATTTCCACTGCGGTCTTGCCGGGTTTTGAGGGAACGTCATCTACCTCCCACAGTTTGGCGACTTCGGCG
>DAIDBD010000117.1 GCA_027310305.1 Herminiimonas sp. | reverse complement strand
CCGTTTCCTGCTGCTCGGGCGAATGGAAATAGATTACTGAGCGGTACTGGGTGCCGACATCGTTGCCTTGCCGGTTCAGCGTCGTCGGATCATGTATCGTGAAAAATATTTCCAGAATTTCGCGATAAGCGACGACATCGGGATCGAATGTAATGCGCACCACTTCGGCATGGCCGGTCGAGCCGTCGCATACCTGTTCATAGCTCGGGTCAGGCACATGGCCGCCGGTATAGCCGGACTCTACATGCCGCACTCCCTTCAGTTCCTGATAAACCGCTTCCAGGCACCAGAAGCACCCGCCGCCGAGCGTTGCTGTTTCGGTCGCCATAGATTCACTCCGTTTGTGTTGTCCCTTGTTGTCACTGTAGCGCAAACCGGCGGCAATGCCTATCGATGAAGCGGATAAATGACATGCAGTTAACGAAAAATCAAGGTTGCGCCTGAAGCCAGCGCCGGCAATACGACTGCTGAAAAAACCGATCCGTCGAACAAGCTGCCGCCGATCTGGCGCGATCGGTCCGGCACGACGACACTCTGCCGCGTTAACTGGTCGAGGCTTGCGAAACTGGTTTGAATACGACGGTCTGCCGCCAGGCGGATGACAAGCAAGCTGGGGCAGCCGGGATCTTCGCTGATATCAGACGGTTGATACGGACAGCGAGTCATGATCAGCGCCGACAATGGCATGATCGCCGCAGGCAAATCTGCGTCATCAAGTGGCGCATGGTCATCGTGCAGAATTATTTTTACGTCGAGTTCCCGCACGATTGCATCAATTTCGGATTGCAATGCCGGCTGTTCAAGCGCCGCCAATCGCGCACCGCAACGCGCGAGCGCCAGATACAGTACCAGGGCGTCCGGATGCGCCTGCCCCCGATAAGCGACCGTGTCGCCGCTCTTGACGCCCCACTCTCCCTGCAGGCGCGCCGTCGCCCGCTCGACGCGCGACCACAGCTTGCGATATGTCATCATGCGAAAGCGCGAGGAAGCCGCAATCGTTTCAGGCTGATTTTGCGCGTGCCGGCGCAGTTGGATAAACAGGTTCATATTGGCTTTTGTCCGATCACGATGATTCTAAAGACAAAACCATGCCGTTCGCCATCAAAACTTCTTTTTCGGCATAATTACTCCTCTTTCATCGATTTCAGGCCTTAGATGTCCCCTCGCTCCCCGCGCACCGTGCCGCCCGAATTCGACACGCGCCATTTTCGCAATGCGTTATCGCAGTTTGCCACGGGTGTCACGGTCATCACGACACGGCTGGCAAATGGAAGCTTTTTGGGTTTGACCGCCAGTTCGTTCAATTCCGTTTCGCTCGATCCGCCGCTGGTGCTCTGGAGTCTGGCGCAAGGCGCGAGCAGCCTGCCGGTGTTTACCGGCAATTCGCATTATGTGATCAACGTTCTGGCGGCGGGCCAGGCGGATATGGCGGAACGCTTCGCGCGGCGCGTCGAAAATCGTTTCGACGGCGTCGATTTCGCCCTGTCCCACACCGGACTGCCGATCCTCAACGGTGCTGCAGCCTGGTTCGAATGCCATAACCGCAGCCGCTATCCCGAAGGCGACCACGTCATTTTCGTAGGCGAGGTCGAACGCTGCGACCTGCAGCCGCAGCCCGCGCTGGTATTCCATGGCGGGCGGTTTGTGGAAACGGCCGGCAAGTAAGCCGGCAATTGCCTATCGATTGCAAAAAACCCGCTCTATGCAAGCACCGAGCGGGCTTTTTGCTGTCCGATTGCCTGCGCGGCAACCTGACCTCAGGTTATCCTAAAAACGGTAGCCGATCGACAGGTTCACCGCAATCGGATCCAGCCTGGTATCGATCTTTTGTCCGGTCGATAGCGTGGTGGTGGTCTTGATGTAGGTTTTGCTGACGGCCAGATCGGCAAACCACTTGTCGTTGAAAGCATAGGTCGCGCCGATCTGCGGCGTGATGCCCCAGGCGCTGTCCACTTTCAAAGTCGTCGGGTTGGTAGCGCCGGCGCCCGGATTGGTCAGTGCGGTCAACAGCGCGGAACCGGTTTCCTTTTGGAACATCGCATAGGTCACGCCCAATCCGACATACGGACGGAACGCCGATTTCGGTTCCAGGAAACGATACTGCGCAAACAAGGTCGGCGGCAATTGCTCGACCGTGCCGATCTTGCCGGCGCCCTTCAGCGCGCCGTCGCCGATCAGATCATGCTTGTACGGCAGCCCGAGATACAATTCGCCCGAGATGTTATCGGTGAACATGTAGCCGCCCGTCAGGATCGGCGCCGAGGCGCTGCCGACATCGGTTTTGGTGCCCGGCAGGCTGGGCGCGCTCATGTTGCCGCTGTCTACCTGCGGTGTGATCTTGTTGTAGCCGGCCTTGACCAGCCAGGTGCCGGCAGTCTGGGCCGAAGCGGCGGCGCTGAAAGCCATTGCCGACACCGCTGCCATTGTTTTCAGTGCCGTGACGAATCGCATATTTGTGTAAATTTTCATGTTGTCTCCCATTCCTTTGTAAAGAACATCTGATGACTTCTGTCGCTCTTCAACATTTCGATAACCTTATCGGCACCCTCGCTGCCATATTCACCACCACCGCCTTCATTCCGCAAGTGGTGCTGACCTGGAAAACCCGCCGCGCCGACGGAATTTCACTTGGCATGTACAGCTTGTTCACAACGGGTGTGGCGCTCTGGCTGGCGTACGGCGTGATCATCGGCGCGTGGCCGGTGATCATTGCCAATACGCTCACATTGGCGCTGGCGCTGTTTATCCTCGCCATGAAAATCCGGTTCGGATAACGATGCGCGCCGGCGCAACGATTACAGCCAGCCCCGCTTCGCCATTTCCGCCGTGACGAGTTGTGCCAGCAATTGATAACCATACGGCGTCGGGTGAACGGAATCGGCATATTCAAACTTGTCGACGACGCCGGAATTCAGATTTGCCGTGGTGCATACCAGCGACGATCCAAGGGCGTTGGGTGACGGCGCGGCCGTATTGCAGGCTTGCGCCGCCACATTGGTCAAACCGTACTGTGCCGGATTGGCGAACTGGTCGCGGCTGACGGTATACGCATCCACATACAACACATTGGCATTGCCGGCCAGGCCCTGCTGCAGCTGGCTGTTGAAGGTGGTTACCATGGTGTTCGTCAACGCTTTCGAGCCCGGGCTCAGAATTTCATTGGCGGCGGCGGAAGGCGTCAGGCTTACATCCGGCAGATTGACGACGACGACGTACTTTGCGCCTTTGCCGGTAATCTTGGTATTTACATAGCCGGCCAGTTCCGCACCCGCGGTACCCATTGCCGTCACTGCGGCAGCCGGCGCGAGCGTGGCGATATTGATGAACAAATCGTTGCCGCCGGCCAGCACGAACACGACTTCATCACCTTTGAAAGTACCGCCGTTGCGTGCCAGATGCCGATCGATCTGCGTGGTGACCGGCACGGTCAACTGACCCAATACCGCATTTGCGCCGCCGAGCAGCTTGTTGCCCGGACCGACAGGATTGGTGACGCGAGCCCCGCCTTGCGCATAAGCCGTGCAGTTGACAAACTCGGTCACAGGCACCGCGAAACCTTGGCCCGCTGCGCCATCCAGGCCGGTCTGCGCCGCGCACGGTGCGCTCTGTCCCAACTGGGCCGCCATCAATTCGATCCAGATTTTATTGGCGGGTGAATTGATCGTGTATTTTCCGCCGCCCAGTGCTTTTACCGTGCCGACCGCGTAGGTGCCGACATCGCTCAGGCTGTCGCCGAACGAAACCAGCGAACTGAATTTGACCTTGGTAGTGGTTTGATCGCCACCGCCACCGCCACCGCCGCAACCGGCCAGAATGGCGGATGCAAACAGCACTGCCGCAAATTTGATATGACGCATTTTGTCTCCTGTGAATATTTGTTTTACAGGAAAAGAACGGACGTTCTATTCCCTGTCAATGAGTATGTCATTGTTGCAAGATGCTGCCTAGCGTCAAGGATGGGAACGAATGGGGTATTTTTAGAGGATAAGCTCTAATGTGCCGGTTGAGTCGAATGCGGCGCGGCTCAGACGATCGTTGATGCCTTGCCACCGGCTGTCTTTTGGCGGCGACTCAACCAGGATGATGTCCGCATTTGCCGAATCCATCGCACGCAACGCGGCATACAAACCATGCGCATAGCCATCCGGATCGGCAGGCAGTTCGATTTGCGCAATATCTGACTGCGTGGACATGCCGGCAAACGGAGCAGCCGCATACCATAGCAGCGCAACACGCCGTCCCGCGAAAGCCAATCGCTGCAGCATCGATGGCAGTTGCACTGTATCAATCAGCGCGACCGGCGTACGCGGCGCGTAATGGGAATCGAGCGTGCCGGATGCACGCGGTGCGCCGGCATCCGGCATGCGCGGCCGGATGCCGATCAGGTTTGCGATTTGTTCGGCGGTGATGCGACCGGGACGCAGCAGCACCGGCCCATGGCTCGGCATGCGCGACAGATCAAGAATGGTCGATTCGATGCCGACTTCGCTCTGTCCTCCATCCAGAATGCAACCGACCGGGTTATCCGGCTCTGCGCCGAATTCATCGCGCACATGCTGCGCGGTGGTCGGGCTGACGTGGCCGAACTTGTTGGCCGACGGCGCAGCCACCCCGCCCCGGCCCTGCCGGAATGCGCGCAGCAACGCTTGGGCAACCGGATGAGACGGGCAGCGCAAGCCGATTGAATCCTGGCCGCCGGCAACCGTATCGGGTATATGCCGGGCGCGCTTCAGGATCAGCGTGAGAGGGCCGGGCCAGAAAGCGTCGATGAGTTTGCACGCCTCTGCAGGCATCGACGCGGCCCAGTAGCCGATGTCCGCTTCCGGCGCCAGGTGCACGATCACCGGATGGCCGGACGGCCGCCCCTTGGCCGCATAGATCCTGGCGACCGCAGCCGGATTTTCCGCATCGGCGCCCAGGCCGTAGACCGTTTCAGTCGGGAAAGCGACCAGCTCGCCTTGTTCCAGCCTGCGCGCCGCGGCATGAATGGCGGCCCGGTCCAGTGTCGCTTCAGCCATGGCGCGGCAAATTTCTCATCGCGGCTTACGCGGCAATGCCGAGAATTTGACAGGCAGCATGCAGATTTGCCTGCGCCTGCGCCAATGTCGGCGCGACGAAGGTGACATGCCCCATCTTGCGCGCGCGCCGCGGCTCGTCCTTGCCGTACAAATGCAGGTTTGCGCCGGGCAGTGCCAGCACCTTGTCCCACGCCGGCTCGCTCGGCTGTTCGCTGTCGCCTTCGAACCAGATATCGCCCAGGATGTTCAGCATGGCCGCCGGCGAATGCTGCCGCACGTCGCCCAACGGCAGCCGCGCCATCGCTCGGACCTGCTGGGCGAACTGGCTGGTGACGCAGGCATCGATCGTATAGTGCCCGCTGTTGTGCGGGCGCGGCGCCATCTCGTTGATTACCAGCGAGCCGTCCTGCAGCACGAAGAATTCGATGCACAGCACGCCGACGTAGCCGAGCTGCGCAATGATCGCCAGCGCCGCATCCTGCGCCTTGTGCGCACAATCGGCGGACACGTTCGGGCCCGGCACCGTCGTCGCAAATAAAATGCCGTCGCGATGCACGTTTTCAGCGATCGGGTATACCACCGATCGGCCGTCGGCGCCGCGCGCCGCCAGCACGGATACTTCGTATGCCAGCGGCAGCATTTTTTCCAGCACGCAGGCAACGCCGTTCATCGCGGCGAATGCGGCACGCGCTTCGTTGCGATTTCGGACGCGCACCTGGCCCTTGCCGTCATAACCCAGGCGCACGGTTTTCAAAATGCCGGGCAGCAGCGTATCAGGAATCGCGTCGATGTCGTCTGCCGACGCGATCAGCTTGTGCGGCGCCGGCAACACGCCGGAGGTCGCGGCGCACTCGGTGAAGAAGCGCTTTTCCTCGATGCGATCCTGCGCAATCGACACGCAGGTTGCAGCGGGAGCGACGAATGTGCGTGCCGACAGAAATTCAAGACTCTGCGCCGGCACGTTCTCGAATTCGGTGGTCACCGCGATGCATTGCGCGGCCAGTTCGTCCAGCGCGGCGACATCGGCATAGTCGGCGCAGAGATGGTGATCGGCGGCGTGGCTGGCAGGGCAATCGCGCACCGGTTCCAGCACCGCGACCTTGTAACCCATTGCCTGCGCGGCATGCACGAACATGCGCCCCAACTGGCCGCCGCCCATGATTCCGAGCCAGGTGGCGGGCGCTGCGGAAGGAATGAAAGAATGAAGCCCGTCGTTCATGCCGGCAATTTCATTTCAAGCGCGGCCTGCGTCTGCCTGACACGGAAGTCCTGCAGCTTCGCCGCCAGATTGTCGTCGGTTGTCGCCAGCATCGCGATCGCCGCCAGCGCCGCATTGGCGGCGCCGGCTTCGCCGATCGCGAAGGCGGCGACCGGTATGCCTTTCGGCATCTGCACGATCGACAGCAGCGAATCTTCGCCGCGCAGATATTTCGACGGCACCGGCACGCCAAATACGGGAACGATGGTTTTCGCGGCAAGCATGCCCGGCAGATGGGCGGCGCCGCCGGCTCCTGCAATGATGGCGCGCAGTCCGCGCTGCCGCGCCGATTCCGCATAGGCGAACATCTGGTCCGGCATCCGATGCGCCGAGACGACCTGCGCTTCATGCGCGATGCCGAATTCCTTCAGGATCGCGACCGCATGCTGCATCACTTCCCAGTCGGAAGAAGAACCCATTACCACGCCTACCAGAGGCATGCCTGCATGCGCTTCAGCCATGATGGCTATTCCTTCAGGGTTTCGCCGGTCAGGCGCGTCAACGCCTCGCGGTATTTCGCGCCGGTTTTTTCGATTACGTCGGCCGGCAACGCCGGTGCCGGCGCAGTCTTGTTCCAGCCAGTCAGCGTTTCCAGATAGTCGCGCACGAACTGCTTGTCGAACGATGGCGGCGAGATGCCGGGTGCATAGGAATCGGCCGGCCAGAAGCGCGACGAATCGGCGGTCAGCACCTCATCCATCAAATGCAGCATGCCTTGGTCGTCGAGCCCGAACTCGAACTTGGTGTCAGCGATGATGATGCCGCGCGTCGCCGCATAATCGGCCGCCGTTTTGTAGAGCTCGATGCTGATGTCGCGCATCCTGCCGGCCAGTTCCTTGCCGATGCGATTTTCCATTTCCGCGAAACCGATGTTTTCGTCATGCTCGCCGAGATCGGCCTTGGCCGCCGGCGTGAAGATCGGCTCCGCCAGTTGGTCGGCCTGGCGCAGTCCTGGCGGCAACCGGATACCGCAGACGGCGCCGCTCGATTGATAATCCTTCCAGCCGGAACCGATGATATAACCGCGCACGACTGCCTCCACCATGATCGGCTGCAGGCGCTTGGCAACCACGGCACGGCCGCGCACCTGCGCCGCTTCATTCGCATTCACCACGCTTTCCGGCGCAATGCCGGTCAAATGATTCGGTACAATCGCGGCCAGTTTCTCAAACCAGAAATCGGACATCTGATTCAGTACCATGCCTTTGCCGGGAATCGGCTCATTCATCACGACGTCGAACGCCGACAGCCGATCGGTCGTCACAATCAGGATCTGGTCATCGCCGACCGCGTAGTTGTCTCGTACTTTGCCGCGGCCGAGCAGCGGCAACGAGGTGATGGTGGATTGGTAAAGACTATTCATCAGGGTTCCAAAAGCTAAACCGGCGGGTGTGTAGACACGCCGCCGGTAAATTTTGCGTGACTCAGACAACTTGCTGCCGAGCCTGCTACTGCATGATTTTACTGCACGATTTGCGCAAGCTCGCCTTTTTTATATCGTTCGGCAATTTTTTCGAGTGAAACCGGCTTGATTTTGCCGCCCTGGCCTTCGCAGCCGAAAGCCAGGAAGCGCGATTTGCACACTTTCCTGGCCGCTTCGCGCGCCGGTTTCAGGTAATCGCGCGGATCGAACTTGGATGGATTTTCCGCGAAATAACGGCGGATCGCGCCGGTCATCGCCAACCGGATATCGGTGTCGATATTGATCTTGCGCACGCCATGCCTGATGCCTTCCTGGATTTCCTCGACCGGCACGCCGTAGGTTTCCTTCATGTCGCCGCCGAACTCGCGAATCTCGGCCAGCAATTCCTGCGGCACCGACGACGAACCGTGCATCACCAGATGCGTGTTCGGAATCCGCGCATGGATTTCCTTGATGCGCTCGATCGCGAGAATATCGCCGGTCGGCTTGCGCGAAAATTTGTAAGCGCCGTGCGAGGTGCCGATCGCGATCGCGAGCGCGTCGCATTGGGTCAGCTTGACGAAATCCGCCGCTTGCGCCACATCGGTCAGCAGTTGCTCGCGGGTCATCGTGCCGTCCGCGCCGTGGCCGTCCTCCTTGTCACCCTTCATGGTTTCGAGCGAACCGAGCACGCCCAGCTCGGCCTCGACCGTGACGCCGATCGCATGCGAAAATTCGACCACCTTGCGCGACACCTCGACGTTGTAATCGTAGCTGGCAACCGACTTGCCGTCTTCCATCAGCGATCCGTCCATCATGACCGACGTGAAACCGGACTTGATCGCCGCCATGCAGACCGCCGGGGACTGGCCGTGGTCCTGGTGCATCACGACCGGGATATGCGGATAGGCTTCGACCGCCGCTTCGATCAGGTGCCGCAGAAACGCTTCGCCGGCATACTTGCGGGCGCCGGCGGACGCCTGCATGATGACCGGTGCGCCGACCTCGTCGGCAGCTTGCATGATGGCCGTCACCTGTTCGAGATTATTGACGTTGAATGCCGGCAGGCCATAGCCGTTTTCGGCGGCGTGGTCCAACAGTTGGCGCATGGATACGAGTGGCATGATGGTTCTCCAGAACAATAAATAAACAGAAATCAGTAGTCGCCGATCTTCATGATCTTGAGCGCATTGGTGCCGCCGACTTGCCCCATCGGCTCACCCCAGGTAACAACGATCATGTCACCTTTTTGCACGACGCCTTTGGCCAATAGCAAATCCTGCGCCTCTTTTAACACCGCTTCGCGATCGATGGAATGCGCCAGCTCAAGGGTTCGTACATTCCGGTAGAGCGATGCCTTGCGTTGCGTGGCTTTAATCGGCGTCATCGCGAAAATCGGGATGTCGATATTGTGCCGGCTCATCCACAGCGCGGTCGAGCCGGACTCGGTCAACGCGGCGATCGCCTTGACGCGCAAATGGTAGGCGGTAAACAACGCGCCGTATGCGATCGACTGGTCGATGCGGTTAAACGTCACATTGAGAAAATCCGCATCCAGCCGGAAATCTTCCGATTTTTCCGCTTCGATGCAAATCGCGGCCATCGTTTCCACTGTTTCGACCGGATATTTGCCGGAGGCGGTTTCCGCCGACGTCATTACCGCATCGGTGCCATCGAGTACCGCATTGGCGACATCGGATACCTCGGCGCGCGTCGGCACCGCATTGACGATCATCGATTCCATCATTTGCGTGGCGGTAATCGCCAGCTTGTTGGACGCGCGCGCCATGCGGATCATGCGCTTTTGCAACGCCGGCACCGCGGCATTGCCGACTTCCACCGCCAGGTCGCCGCGTGCGACCATGATGCCGTCGGATGCATCGAGAATTTCCTGCAAGGCGGGAATCGCTTCGGCCCGCTCGATCTTGGCGATCATCAGCGGCTTGTGCCGATATTCTTCACCGGCGATGTTGGCAAGCTGGCGCGCCATCTGCATGTCGGTCGCGCTTTTCGGGAACGATACGGCAATATAATCGGCCTGAAAACTCATCGCCGTCTTGATGTCTTCCATGTCCTTGGCGGTCAGTGCCTGCGCCGACAAACCGCCGCCCTGGCGGTTGATGCCCTTGTTGTTCGACAGTTCGCCGCCGATTTTGACAGTGGTGTGGATTTGGCTGCCCAGAACCTTATCGACTACCAGCACGATCAGGCCGTCGTTCAACAGCAATACATCGGCAACTTTCAGGTCGCGCGGCAGTTCCTTGTAGTCGAGACCGACCTGTTCCTGATTGCCCAGTTCGCAGGCGGCGTCGAGAATGAATTTGGCGCCCCTGACCAACTGGATCTTGCCGTGCTCGAATTTGCCGACCCGGATTTTCGGGCCTTGCAAATCGGCCATGATCGCGACCTCACGGCCGCAGGACGCCGCTACCTCGCGCACCAGGCGCGCACGGTCGATATGATCCTGCGCCTTGCCGTGCGAAAAATTCAGCCGCATCACATCGACCCCGGCCTGAACCATCCGCGTCAAGGTATCGATGTCGCTTGAAGCAGGGCCGATGGTGGCGACGATTTTGGTAGCTCTTTGCATGATCAATATCCAGTACGAAGCGCAGTGGCACTACGAAACGCAATCTGCTGCGTCGCATTCGCCGTGATTTGGATTTCGTAAAATTAACGGGCGCGTTGCAGCAAAATTTCCACTGCAGGCAATGTCTTGCCTTCCAAAAATTCGAGGAACGCGCCGCCGCCGGTTGAAATGTAGCCGATTTTATCGGCAATATCGTATTTGGCGATCGCCGCCAGCGTATCGCCGCCGCCGGCAATCGAAAATCCTTGGGCGCCGGCGATTGCCAGCGCCAGCGTCCTGGTGCCGTGACCGAACTGATCGAATTCAAATACGCCGACCGGGCCGTTCCAGACGATCGTGCCGGCTTGTGCGATTTGCTCCGCCAGCAGCGCGGCCGTTTTGGGGCCGATATCGAGAATCATGTCATCGTCGGCCACATCGCCGGCGTTCTTGACGGCCGCGACGGCGCTTGCCGAAAATTCCTTCGCGCATACCACGTCCACCGGAATCGGCACCGACGCGCCGCGCTTTGCCATCATCGCGATGATCGCCTTGGCATCTTCCACCAGTTCCGCTTCGGCCAGCGATTTGCCGATTTTCAAACCGGCGGCCAGCATGAAGGTATTCGCGATGCCGCCGCCGACGATCAGGTTATCGACCTTGTCGGCCAGCGTTTTCAAGATGGTCAGTTTGGTCGAAACTTTGGAGCCGGCGACGATTGCCGCCAGCGGCCGCGCCGGCTGATGCAATGCCTTGCCCAGCGCGTCGAGTTCGGCCGCCAGCAACGGGCCGGCACAAGCGACCGGTGCGAATTTGGCGATGCCATGCGTGGTGGCTTCGGCGCGGTGCGCGGTGCCGAATGCATCGTTGACATACACATCGCACAGCCTGGCCATCTTTTGCGCGAGTTCGTCGCTGTTTTTCTTCTCGCCTTTGTTGACGCGGCAATTTTCGAGCAATACCACCTGGCCGGGTGCGACATCGACGCCATCGACCCAGTTCTGTTTCAATTCGACTGTCGTGCCAAGCAATTCCGACAAGCGCGCCGCAATCGGCGCAAGCGAATCGGCCGGCTTGAATTCGCCTTCGGTCGGACGCCCCAGATGCGACGTGACCATCACCGCGGCGCCGGCTTCGAGCGCCTGCCGGATCGCGGGCACCGATGCCCTGATGCGCGTGTCTTCGGTGATATTGCCGGCATCGTCCTGCGGCACATTGAGATCGGCACGGATGAAAACCCGCTTGCCCTGGAGTCTGCCTTGCGCGATAAGCTCGCTCAATCGATTAAATTGCATGGTTACCAATTTAAGTGGATAAAAGAAAGACCGCTATTTTACCGCACCGCACTACCGCAAAAAACCGCTTTTACACGACGCAAGTCAATGCTCAATGCTGCAAAACCGGCCGCAACACGGTATATAACGTCATCCCGGCCACAATCGTGGCCAGCAGATGGCGGGTCGCAATGAAAAATACCGCAGCGCCGATTGCTGCCAACAGCTTTGGATTGGCCCACGTCAAACTAACCGCATTGCCGGATAAAACAAGATCAGGCACCACGATCGCCGCCAATGCCGCAGCCGGCGCATAGCGCAACGCATGCTGGACTTTCGGAGGCAGTTTTACCGAATCGCCCAGCAGGAAAAAAGAGCAGCGCGTCAGAATCGTCCCGACGGTTAATAAAAGAATGGTAAGCCACGTATCGAGCGCGTTCAAGAATTGTCCTTTGTTTTTTGCCTGTCAATCACGGTGTCGACGATCATCGCCACCACCATGCCGACGATGACGGCCAGCAGCAATCCCAGCCGATATGGCAGACCTGCGGCGGCGACGGCAACGGCGCCGGCTACGACTACACCCGCCAGCGCCGCGGAATTGACAATCAATGGAATCATGATCGCCAGCAAAGCCAGCGTACCGGCAAAACCGATGCCCCAGCTTGGAGGAATCTGGCTTGCCAGCAAAATACCCGCGACCGATCCCGATTGCCAGGCACACCAGTTGGGATAACTGACGCCGGTGAAAAAACCGACCTTGCCTTCGGATTGATTCAGCGTCTCCGCTGGAAAGCGTTGCGGGAAAAATCCCATCGTGACATCGGCATTGAAGTAACCATACCAGACCCGCTTGAACCAGGGCACATGGGTGAAATGCGGCGCTACCGCAGCCGCGAAAATCAGGAAACGCAGATTCACCATTACTGCGGTCAGGAATATGACCCAGAGCGGAGCGCTGGCTGCCATCAGCGGCAGTACCGCGAGTTGCGCGGACCCGGCGAACACCAGGAAGGTCATGCCGAGCGCTTGCCATAGTGTCATCCCCGATTGCGCCATCGCCATGCCGGCAACCAGGCCCCATGCAAAAATGCCGGGCATGGTTGCGGCGCTTGCCTTGAACGCCTCCCGAAAATGCTGTTTTTCCACCGCCGCGGAACGGGCGTGCGGCGTGCACGAAGTTGTACCGGTCATAAATTGCTTCTTGAACAATGGCAGAGCGAATCAACGAAAGACGTATTCTACCGGCGAGACTTTGACGCTGCCCGAATCCGTTAAAATCGAGTTTTTGCAACACATCAATCGGAGATTTGACAATGTCCATGGACGACCGAGACGGAAAGATCTGGAAAGACGGCAAGCTGATCGAATGGCGCGACGCCACGATTCATGTGCTCACTCACACGCTGCATTACGGCATGGGCGTGTTCGAAGGCGTACGCGCCTATCAGACACCGCAAGGCACGGCGATTTTTCGCTTGAAGGAACATACGCAGCGGCTGTTCAATTCCGCCAAGATTTTCCAGATGGCGATTCCGTTCGACATGGAAACCGTGATGGAAGCGCAACGCCAGGTGGTGCGCGAAAACAAGCTGGAATCGTGTTATCTGCGTCCGCTGGTATGGATCGGTTCGGAAAAGCTCGGCATTTCCGCCAAAGGCAATACCATTCATGTCGCGATTGCCGCATGGCCGTGGGGCGCCTATCTGGGCGAAGACGGACTGGCGAAAGGCATTCGCGTCAAGACCTCGTCGTTCACCCGGCACCATGTCAATATTTCGCTGGTGCGCGCAAAAGCCTGCGGCTACTACATCAATTCGATTCTGGCGAACCAGGAAGCGTTGACCGACGGCTATGACGAAGCGTTGCTGCTCGACACCGAAGGCTATGTATCCGAGGGCTCCGGCGAAAATGTATTCATCGTCAGGAACGGCAAAATCTATACGCCCGATCTGGCTTCCTGCCTCGACGGCATCACGCGCGATGCGGTGCTGACGATGGCGCGCGATCTCGGTATCGATGTGATTGAAAAACGCATCACGCGCGATGAAATGTACTGCTGCGATGAAGCGTTTTTCACCGGCACGGCAGCCGAAATCACGCCGATCCGCGAACTCGACAATCGCCGGATCGGCGAAGGAAAACGCGGCCCGGTCACCGAAAAATTGCAGTCGCTGTTTTTCGATGTGGTCGCAGGCAGCGCGCCGCAGTATCAGCATTGGCTTACTTTGGTTTAGAAAGAACGTGGAGAATTTGATGAATGAAAAGATTGAAGTCGCGCCTGCGGTAGAACTGGACGACGCCAGCTATCAATCGGCCTATTGCCCGAATCCGGATATGCCGATCTGGTCGTCGCATCCGCGCGTGTACCTGGATTTCGCAGCCAACGGGGAAGCGAAATGCCCGTACTGCGGCACGGTGTATCGGTTGAAGCCGGGTACGGTTTTAAAAGGCCATTGAACCGACATTGGATGCATTACTAACTTATCCTGCTCCGCGCTGGCTGCCTGGCGGCCATTTGCAAACCATCTATCCGGCGGCATGCATCGCCAAGCCGCCGGTCGCCTATCGCCGCGAGCGCTGGAATGCGCCGGACGGCGATTTCATCGATATCGATTTCATCGACGGCATGCCGGGCCAGCCTTTCCTCGTGTTGTTTCACGGCCTGGAAGGTTCGTCTGACAGCCACTATGCACGGTCTCTGATGGCGCATGCCGCGACGCTCGGCTGGTCCGGCGCGGTGCCGCATTTTCGCGGCTGCTCCGGTGAATTGAATCATGCGCCGCGCTTCTATCATTCGGGCGATGCGGAAGAAGTGGACTGGATCCTGCGGCGCCTGGCGGCTTGTCGCAACGATCGTCAGGCCGGAAAATTCTATGCAGTCGGCGCATCGCTGGGCGGCAATGCATTGCTGCGCTGGCTCGGTGAATCGCAGCATCAGGCCGAGATCGTCGATGCCGCTTGCGCCATTTCCGCGCCGCTCGATCTGGCAGGCGGCGGGGCTGCTTTGTCGCGCGGGCTGAATCTCGTTTATACAAAAATGTTTTTGCAAACGCTGAAGCCGAAATGCCTGCGGAAACTCCGGCAGTTCCCCGGGCTGTTCGAGCGCGATGCGATGCTGCGGGCGCGCAATCTGCATGAGTTCGATAATATCGTCACTGCGCCGCTGCATGGCTATCGCGATACGGACGACTACTGGAATCGCGCCAGCGCAAAGCATGTGCTCGATGACATCACGGTGCCGACGCTGGTGTTGAATGCGCGGAACGATCCGTTTTTACCGGAGCATCATTTGCCGCGCACCGCGTCGCATCGCGTGACGCTCGATTACCCGATGCAAGGAGGCCATGTCGGCTTCGCGTCAGGATCGCTGCCGGGCGCCATCGACTGGCTTCCGCAGCGGATCGTCCGGTTCCTTGCGCATCAACCTGGAGACTTTCAACATGGATGACATCGTCAAACAGGCCATCGCAAAGTGGCCGAACGTACCGCACTGCTACGGCTGGCTGGCACTGGATGCGCGCGGCGGCTGGCGCATGCGCGATGAGCGGGCGCAAGCGCTCGGCCTGCCCGGCGACAGGATTGTTCATGCAACGCTGCTGGGTTTCATCAATCGAAATTACACGCATGACGATCATGGCCGATGGTATTTTCAAAACGGCCCGCAGCGCGTGTATGTCCATCTGGAAGCGGCGCCTTACATTGCCCGAACCGATCCGGCGCAAGGCTTTGTCTTGCATACGGGCGAACCGATGTCCACGGTGGATGCCGCATGGCTGACCGAGGCCGGCCACATGGTGCTGCGAAGCGCGGACAGGATTGCGTTTGTGGACGATCGGGACATCGCGCAATGCATGGCGCACCTATCGATCGATGGCGCCGCGGTCAGTGATGAAATGCTGCTGGCATGGCTGGCAAATCCGGCAGCCGATTCGCGCAGCTTGTGTGTAACGCTGGCAAACAGGAAATTGGCTGTACAACGCATTGCGCGCGACGAGATTGCCGCGCACTTCGGCTTCGTGCAGCGTCCGCAACCGGATAATGCGAGCGCCGACCTCTCCGACCGCTAGCGCCCTATCTTTTCCTCGCTCAACTCTTCCCGCCGGCGCGCCTGGAATTCCCGCTCGCGCGCATCGATCACCGACTGGTTGTAAAACGAGGCATCCGGCGCACGGCGCGCAATCGAAAGCTGATCCAGCGCTGCCGGCAAACTGCCCGCCAGCGCATACGACTCAGCCAATGCCAGGTGTTGCAGCGCCTGCTTGCCTTGCGCGGCATAGGCTTTGGCCAGCCTGTCCTGCAACTGCGGCTCTTGCCGATAGAGCTGGGCCTGATCGCGCAGATAGCGTATCGCATCTTCATGGCGTCCGGCCGCCATCAGCGCGTCCGCATATTGATGCGCAATTGCGCGCGACAGCGGAAACTGCGCGCGCGCCGATTCGGCTTCCTTCAGCGCATCCGCGCCCTGATTGGCGGCAAGCCTGATATCGATTCCCAGGCCGGCCAGCGGCGCGCTTTTGGCGTAGCCGGGTACGCTCTGCGCAAGCGTGCGCGCTTCCTGCAGCAATGCCTGCGCCTTGTCGAATGCGCCCTGCCGCAATGCGATGAACGCAAGTCCGTATTTGGCAGCGATGGTCTGCGCCTTGTTCTTTTGCCGTAATTGACTGTCGAATGCGATCGCCGCATCCTGCAAGCCTTGCGGCGACTTATCCTGCAGCACCCGCACGCGGGCGCGAATCAAATGAAAATCGAGACTGTCTGCATGCTGCCTGTAGGGTTGATCGCGGGTGCGGGCCTGAATATCGGCAATGCGCTCCGTCGTCAATGGATGCGTGCGCAAATAAGCAGGCATTGCGTCCGTGTAAGCACGGCCGGCCGCTTGCATGCGACCGAAGAATGCGACCATGCCCGACGTATCGAAACCGCCTTCACGCAAGATCTTCAAACCGACGCGATCGGCCTCGCGCTCGGCATCGCGGCTGAAATTGAGCTGCCGTTGCGCTGCAATGCCCTGGCCGCCCATCATGATCGCACCCGCCGCATCCGGGCTGGAACGTGCCGCGAGCGCCCCCAGCACCATCGCCGCCAGCGGGATCAGCGCGTCCTGGCGCTGGCTGCCCAGCATGCGGGCAATATGCCGTTGCGCAACGTGGCCGATTTCATGCGCCATGACCGAAGCCAGTTCCGACTCGGTTTGCGCCGCCAGCAGCAACGCGGAATGCACCGCGATGAAACCGCCCGGCAGCGCGAACGCATTCAGCATCGGATCGCGCACCGCGAAAAAGAAAAAATCGTACCCGGCTTCGCCGCGCACATCGGGACGCGCGGCTACCAGACTGGAACCGAAATTATTCAGGTATTCGAGCAGCGGTTCATCATCCAGATAATCGCGATCGTGCCGGATATCGCGCATGACCTGCTCGCCCAGCTTGCGCTCCATTAACGGCGACAGTTCCTGGCGTTCGGTATCGCCCAGGTTAGGCAGGTTTTGCGCCGCCGCCAGTGAAGGCGTTACTATCGCCGGCAGCGCATACACGACGGCCGCCGCAGCGGCAATCAGCACGCGTTGTTTTAGCCGCAAGGCCTGGGTCAATCTTGTCTGATGCATTCGAAATCGCGACACATTGCAATGGAATGAAAAGTATTTGAGTTTCACGATGCTATGATACTCGCAGCCACTGATCGTTCAATGCATCATTCTTTTATTGCAATATTTCGCTCCCGATGACTACACCACAATCCCCAGATAATCATGTCGTTTCGTCCGAAGGTCTTACTCATTTCGATGAGACCGGGCAGGCCCATATGGTCGATGTCGGCGAAAAGCCGGAAACGCACCGCATCGCCATCGCCACAGGCGTTATTAAGATGAAACCGGAAACGCTAGCGATTATTCAGGCAGGTACGGCTAAAAAAGGGGATGTGCTTGGTGTTGCCCGTATTGCCGCGATCATGGCGGCGAAACGGACCAGCGATTTGATTCCGTTGTGTCATCCGCTTGCGATTACGCGTGTTGCGGTCGATTTCGACAGCGACGTAACGCAGGCAAGCGTCACTTGTACAGCACGAGTAGAAACAGTTGGCAAAACCGGTGTCGAGATGGAAGCGCTCACGGCCGTGCAAATTGGATTGCTGATAATTTACGATATGTGCAAGGCAGTGGATCGGGGAATGGTCATTACAGATGTGCGTGTGCAGGAAAAACATGGCGGCAAGTCAGGGGATTATGTAGCCGGATAGCATGGGAAACTTCTCTACGCTATTAGCTGGCTGCAGATGCAGATTCAAGGCGTCATTACTGCTTTTAATTGCGGATATTTTTCTTGCAAAGCTCGAAGGTGTGCTTTAGTAGCCCAATAATATTTTTCGCCGTACATTCCTCGCACGATGGCCATTTGATGAGTAGCCTCTGACGAATCACCGTTAAGTCCCAAAGCCAAAGCATAGCGAAAAGTCGGCGGTCCATACGGGAACCGTAACGCCACTTCTTTCAGATTATTTATCTCTTCCGCAGTCATACCCGGCATAGCAGGCTGACGCGCTGCTTTCAACATGGCTGCCAAGTGCGTATTCATCCAGATATGCGGCACTTGATATTCGGCAGGAGTTTTGCCGATATTCAAATTCTCAAAGCGCACGACACGAAAGTCTTCTTCGACCAGTAAATATTCATAACTCAAATAGCTGCCGGTTACAACATATATGCAGAGCATCGACCATACCCAACGTATATTTAAAAAGACTGCTCTAGTTCCCAAGATTGACGCCTCGATTACACCGGCCATCAAGCCGGCAGTAAGTAAAAAATAGGAATAAGCGAATGGATATTCCAGCATGCTGTGTACAACAAATGGGAGCAAACAGGCCATCGCAAATACAGCATCACGCCGGATTACCCGCTTGAGTCGCGTTAAGAACCAGTACCCCCAGGCGCCCGTCAAGACAATGCCGAGCGGTAGTCCGTTCCAGGCCATCATATCCAGGATAAAGTTATGCGCGTAGGTGAAAGGTGTAGAGCCCGGGAATGCCACCGCTGCAATTGTTTGGGCTGTTACGGTCTGGTTCCAGCCATAACCGATCCAAGGAGATTGGGAAACAGCATAGGCGATTTGCTGCCAAACGAGGAAACGTTCGCTGATAGCTCCCTGAGAGCCGATACTACGAATATCGGCAAGTAACATTGCGCTGTTTAAATAGGGGAACAGGAACATTCCAATGCAAAGCATCAGAGCCCAAAGTGCCACAACTGAAACCGACAGGCGAAGTTCAACATGCCATCGCTTCCAAATTAAAAAGAGTGCTAGAACCACGCCGCTGAGCAAGCCTGTTCTTGACTGGGTGAGTACGAGCACGAAAGACATGAACGCAATAGCGAGAAAAAACGCAAAGCGACCTATGATCCGACTCTCGTACACAAAAGCCAAAGCGGCCATTCCGATTAACAGCAAAGTAGCTAGCTGATTCGGTTGACCCAAATTGCCCATAGCGCGACCGCCAGCGGTTCCTTGTACGGAGTACATTTGCAATGCCTGTTCAAGTTCCAACCATTGCAGCAAACCGATGAAAGCCGACAGCATGGCTGCAATCCACAAGGCATGCATGAATACCAGCAAAGCCGGATTGGATTCCTGATTGTCCGACGCATATGAATAACCTGTAAAAAACGCTCCCAGCAAGCCTGCGATGTACAGAGAGGAAACCACTGCATCCCCTGCAAAAAAACTGATCCCGGTTGCAAATTGGACCCAAGGGATCAGAATTGTTAAAGCAATCCATCCGCTTGCCATGGGAAGTGCCGGAGCAAGTCCTCGGATCAGCAAACGGTTAGCAACCAACATGCAAATACCCGCAAGCGCCAGCACTTCGGAATGAAAGTTGACCCATGGACGGAAATGGTTGGACATTAACCATGCCAATACGAAAAGGATTAGTCCGCAGCGATTGATATATGAAATGAGCATAAAAAAAGCGGCCGAAGCCGCCTTTTTACAAAAATTTTGATTAAACGGCTCTGCAAGAACCAGGTAAAAACTTATTTAATACAGCAGTGCCAGTACGGCCAGGACCGCACAGCCACATTGCTACTGTTCCGCCTAAAGTTGGAGCTGTACAGGTTGCAAAAGTAGTTGCATCGCCATTGCCACACGGCTTCAATGTAACAGTGCCGTTTGCACCGGTTGCAATGTTTCTCGAAGTCATTAGCACTTCGCCCAATGTAGTTGCTGCAGTTGTACCCTTGGTCTCGACTGAGAGTACGTATTTTGTGCCAGATCCAGAGGCGATTTCACAACCCCAACCGTTATCAACAACTGTTGCCCCTGAAGAGGAAGATTGAACCGCCTCGGTAATGCTGGTGCGACACGCCGAACCCGCCAAAATCACTTCAGACATTTTGGCACGAGCCGTGTAGTCCTGATAAGCAGGCAAAGCCACCGCAGCTAGAATACCAATAATCGCGACCACGATCATCAATTCAATCAGGGTAAAACCGCGCTGCGCGCTTTGCATCATTTTCATTGATTTCATTTTGCTTCTCCTCTTGGGCGTTAGACAGGATATCTGCCATATTTTCTATTCAGCAATGTTTGTGCCATCTCAACTTACTCTTAATCAATTGTTTTTTGATGTTCAAATAAAAACAATCTGCGCTTTTCTTTCAAGGGGTGACGTTTTTTGTCAAGCACCTTAAAAAATATTGTCACTTTCAAGAGAGGCAGCGTATTTCCTTGTCGAGATTTAACCATGCCATACATCTTGGGAGGAAATGGGATCGGATTCCAAAGCCAGCCTCAGACCGACCAGTCGCTAAACCAATAAAAATTCCATACGCGTACCCGATAAATCAATCACATCGCCATGCATTATTGAATATGCATTCGCCCCGATCGATCGACCGTTGATCAAAGGATAGTCCGCACCTTCCACATGAGTGATGCAGTAACCCGGCGGACGACGCGTAACGGCGGCAACCTGGATGCCGGGACGGCCGATAGTCGTCAGTACCTTGTTGAGTCTTATTTTTTTGCCGGCGTTTGCGCCATTCAATACCCTGATGGCGGCATGCTCTACTGGTACCCGATCATCGGGTGAGTCGGCGATATACCGAAGGTTGTATTTCGCCAGCTCGATCAGATCATGGTTCTGCAGATAGTGCTGTTTGACCGGCTGCCCGTTGACCTGCGTGCCGTTGGTACTGTTCAAATCTTCCAGCAATGCGTCAGTGCGCGTAGCGATAATCACCGCATGTTCGGCACTGATGGCGATATCGTCGATCACCAGATCGTTATGCGGACTGCGGCCGATGGTGATGCGCTCCTTTGCAAGCGTTATCTCTTGCAAAACCTTGTTCTCCATCGTTAAAATAATTTTCGCCATTTTTTCTCCAACTGGCTTGCTGCTATTTAATCCAGTGTAAAAATCGCCCGAACAATCCTTCTTCGGTTTCAGGATTTTCTGATTTTACTTTTATTAACACCACGGAGATATTGTCGCGCCCGCCGTTTTCGTTTGCTTGCCTGATCAACGCATCGCATGCGGTTTCGATATTCAAATCCGCGCTCGCCATGACATCCAATATCTCCCGCGCCGAGAGCATGTCGGATAAGCCATCGGAACATAACAGGTAAATGTCGCCGTCCTCGGTCAGATGGTCATGAATTTCAACTTCGACGCTATAGTCGATACCCATCGCTCGCGTGATCAGATTCCTGTTCTGCGCGAACTGCGCGCCTTCTTCGCTGATCAAACCGGCATCGATCTGCTCTTGCAACAAGGAGTGGTCGCGCGTGATCTGCGCCAGTTCACCTTGCCGCAAGCGATATGCCCGGGAATCGCCGACATGCGCAACAATGACTTTATTGTGGTGGAACAGTGCCGCCACCAGTGTGGTGCCCATGCCGCTGTAACGCGGCTCGATGCGGGCTGCTTCGATGATGGAGGCGTTGGCATGAATGATGGATTCGGCCATCAATTGCTGCATCCGCTTGCTTCGGCTGGAGCGCATGTTCCATTGCTGATCCTGCAATCGCTCTTCCAGCGATTCCTTGAGAACCGACGTCGCAATGCCGCTTGCCACTTCCCCCGCGTTATAGCCTCCCATGCCGTCGGCCAGTATCGCCAGTCCGCAAGTGGTGCTGATCGCAATCGCATCCTCGTTATGCGACCGGATCAGGCCAGTATCGGTTTTTGCGGCGAATTCAAGCTCGACGTTATATGCCATAAGCGTTACGCGCGGTAATCGATGGCGGATGAAAATGGAAACACGGATCCTCTTTTAAATTGTTCAAAGTACTATTGATCTCACAGCTTGGCAATCCCAACAAGCCGTTCGTCCTGAGTAGCCCGCAGGGCGTATCGAAGGCTGTGGAGCCTTCGATACGCCCTGCGGGCTACTCGGGACGAACGGACTTTTGTGTATCAATCATTCAACCCTGTGTTCTGCAGCAGCCGAATAATATTATTGGGTCACGGTCGGAAGACAAAATGGCATTGCATACGGCGGTTTGCGATCGCAGCAGGCGCCTCATTCTCTTGCCGAGATGTTAACCTTTTTTGCCGTGCCGTGGCGAAAGCGATTGAACTGAATTTCAGCCAGCCAGCCACGATGACGATGACGGAAAGCCCATCCCAAAATACTACGGGGAGCCGAAGCTCCCCGCAAGCCGCCTTTCGGCCGCCTATGTGTACTTACTCTGTGATTACAACATGGCTTTCAGCAAACGCGCCATTTCTGACGGATTCTTGGTCACTTTAATGCCGCAGGCTTCCATGATGTCGAGCTTGGCCTGCGCGGTATCGGCGCCGCCTGAAATCAGCGCGCCGGCATGGCCCATGCGCTTGCCCGGAGGAGCGGTCACGCCGGCGATGAAGCCGACCACCGGTTTTTTCATGTTGTCCTTGATCCAGTAAGCCGCATTGGCTTCGTCCGGACCGCCGATTTCACCGATCATGATGACGGCGTCCGTTTCCGGATCGTCGTTGAACAGCTTCATGATATCGATATGCTTCAAGCCGTTGATCGGATCGCCGCCGATGCCGACGGCGGACGATTGACCGAGCCCCAGCGCGGTCAACTGCCCGACCGCTTCATAGGTCAGCGTGCCGGAACGCGATACGACGCCGATGCGGCCTTTCTTGTGGATATGGCCGGGCATGATGCCGATCTTGATTTCGTCCGGCGTGATCAGGCCGGGGCAGTTCGGGCCGAGCAGCAAGGTCTTGCTGCCGGATTTTGCCATGCGGTCCTTCAATGCCATCATGTCGCGCACCGGAATGCCTTCGGTGATGCAAATTGCCAGATCGAGCTCAGCTTCCACCGCTTCCCAGATGGCTGCGGCGGCGCCTGCCGGCGGCACGTAAATGACCGATACGTTGGCGCCGGTTTTTGCCTTGGCGTCAGCGACATTAGCGAAAATGGGAATGCCTTCGAAGTCTTCGCCGGCTTTTTTCGGATTGACGCCGGCCACGAAGCAGTTTTTGCCGTTCGCATATTCGCGGCACATGCGGGTGTGGAATTGGCCGGTCTTGCCGGTGATGCCTTGCGTGACGACTTTTGTGTCTTTATTGATCAGAATGCTCATTTAATTTCCTTTTTACTTGTCGTTTCCGCCTTCGCGGGAACGACAGCTATATCTATTGTTTTTCGTTGGCCGCAGCGACTACGCTGCGTGCAGCGTCTTCCATCGTATCGGCCGCGATGATCGGCAGGCCGGAATCGGCCAGCATCTTCTTGCCGATATCTTCGTTGGTGCCCTTCATGCGCACCACCAGCGGCACTTTCAGCGATACCGCCTTGGACGCGACGATGACGCCTTCGGCAATCACGTCGCAGCGCATGATGCCGCCGAAAATGTTTACCAGGATCGCTTTCAGGCCCGGATTTTTCAACATGATCTTGAACGCTTCGGTCACTTTCTCCGCCGTCGCGCCGCCGCCGACGTCGAGGAAGTTGGCCGGTTCGCCGCCGAACAGTTTGATGGTGTCCATCGTCGCCATCGCCAGGCCGGCACCGTTGACCAGGCAGCCGATATTGCCGTCGAGCGAAATGTAGGCGAGATCGAACTTGGACGCCTCGACTTCGGCCGGATCTTCCTCATCGAGATCGCGGTAAGCGACGATTTCCGGATGGCGGAACAGCGCATTCGCATCGAAATTGAACTTGGCGTCGAGCGCGATGACCTTGCCGGAGCCGGTCAGGATCAGCGGATTGATCTCGGCCAGCGACGCATCGGTTTCCCAGTAGGCTTTGTACAAACCTTGCAACTGGACGCGCGCGTCGGCAATGGAACCGGCCGGGATACCGATTTTTGCGGAGATTGAATCTGCTTCCGCATCGGTCAACCCTACCGCCGGATCGATCGCGATCTGGTGTATCAGTTCCGGATGCTTTTCGGCGACTTCCTCGATGTCCATGCCGCCTTCGCTGGACGCCATCAGCACCACGCGCTGGCTGACGCGATCGGTGACCATGCTGACATACAATTCCTTCTTGATATCGGCGCCTTCTTCGATCAGCAAGCGGCGCACTTTCTGGCCACCCGGCCCGGTCTGATGCGTGACGAGCTGCATGCCCATGATCGCATCGGCATATTCCTTGACTTGGGCCAGCGATTTGGCGACTTTCACGCCGCCGCCCTTGCCGCGGCCGCCGGCATGAATTTGCGCCTTGACGACCCACACCGGGCCGCCGAGCGTCTCTGCCGCCTTGACCGCTTCTTCAACAGTCAGGCACGGGATGCCGCGCGGAACCGTCACTCCGAATTTGCGGAGGATTTCTTTACCCTGATACTCATGGATTTTCATGCGAGCTTCCCTTCAGACGCTAATTGAAAAAAACTTACTGGATGGACTAACTGGTTTGAGATCCGGCCGGCTTGACTGCCCAGCGCGGATAATATTCGGCAACCGCTGCGCCATCGGTACGCAATGCATGGCAGCGGTCGAGTTGAAACGGTTTCTGATTACTCTGTTCGTTACTGCCCGTGCCGTCGCTGGTGGACGCGAAGACTTCACCGGCAAATGCCTGGATCGCGGCAGTGGGCAGGATTTGCGCAAGTTCGGTCAGGTGGGTGCAACCATCGATACCGGATAATCGCTGCTTGAGCTCCTGGCGAAACCCTTTCAGCAGATTGAGTCCGACCAGATGCTTGTAGGCAGGGCCGATCGTGTTGCAATAGCCGGGATAAGGAACAGCGTCCGACACCGCTTCGGCATCGACGATCGTCAATCGGGTATCGATCGTCAGGCGCAGCGACAAATCGTGCATCGGCATGCCGGCCGGCCGCACGCCGGAAGCGAGCGTTGCATCGCGTGTCTTGATGTCGGTAATGCGAGCGTCGATATCCCACAAGCCATCGTCGCGTGCGAACGCTTCGATCTGAATGGCGCGTGTATGCTTCAGTGCGCGGCGGGATGTCGGTGGTGACAGGGGCATAAAAACCAATGCCAAGTGGAGCGGCAACAATAGGATGCCGCATTTGCGTGTCGCTGCCGCAGTTTCTACGGCAACAGCCGCTCATGCGGCGCTGCAAAAACCGTAAAAGTGTAGCACAGCTCACTATCGTGTAGCCACCCCGGTATTTGTACGGCGTAACTATTCAGCCCTCAATGCAGGGGAATGCCGGTATACAAAAGTCCGTTCATCCCGGGGCACCCTTTGGGGTGTGAGTAGCTGCGCGGCTACTCACACCCCAAAGGGTGCCCCGGGACGAACGGACCTACTTAGAACGAACGGCTTGTTGGGATGCCCAACTGCGGGCTGAACAGGACTGCACGATTTTAAATTCGAGAGATGCGCGATGCAGTAATTGCAGCAGGGGCGGTGACCGTGGCGGTTTCAGATGAGCAGGAAGCTTTGGAAATCACTACTACTTTTGATATTGCAAAACATTAAAGATGATCAAAATTACATACACTGAATTTGATCATATTCACTCGTCAATTTGATCCATGTTTCGCATCGCTGCCTGTATCGCGCCGTGCGAAAAACCGCGTTGCTGCAGGAAGCGCATCTGTTTGCTGCGTTCGGCGGCATCAGCCGGCGAACGGCCGAATTTTTTGCGCCAGACTTCGCGCGCGCGCGCAATTTCGTCCTGCGCCAGATTCGCTTTGACGCCGGTCAGCGCATCGCCATCGATGCCATGGCTTTGCAATTCGGACAGGATGCGGCTATTGCCGAAACGCGCAGCGCGGCGATGCACCAGCGATTCGGAAAACCGGGCCTGCGACAGCAGCTTGGCCGCCTCCAGCGCATCGAGCAAAGCTTCGACGTCGTCGCCTTCCTGCGCATGGCGCGACAACTTGCGCGTCAATTCCAGGCGGCTATGTTCGCGTGCCGACAGATAGCGCAGAGCCCGCGCTTTCAAGCTGAGTTTCAATGCTGCCATGGCATCCTAAAGGGCGGCTCGACTCGCACTAAAGGGTGGGTGCCGTTTTCAACACCCATCCGCTGCGTTATTCCAATTCCTTGACTTCTTTGGACTCTTTGGCGGTGTTCTTTTTTGCCGCAGAGTCCGCGCCTTTCACAACGCCCAACTCAGGCACGCCAAGCGAAACGCGGACCTTGTTTTCAATTTCACGGGCGAGCTCCGGGCGCTCTTTCAAGTAGTTGCGCGCATTATCCTTGCCCTGGCCGATACGTTCGCCATTGTAGCTATACCAGGCGCCGGATTTTTCAACGATTTTCGCATCGGAACCGAGATCGAGGATTTCGCCTTCGCGCGACGTGCCTTCTCCGTACAGAATATCGAAATGCGCTTCCTTGAACGGCGGCGCGATCTTGTTCTTGACGACCTTGACCTTGGTTTCGTTGCCGATCACTTCGTCGCCGGCCTTGATCGAACCGGTGCGGCGAATATCGAGGCGAACCGACGCATAGAATTTCAATGCATTGCCGCCGGTCGTGGTTTCCGGATTGCCGAACATGACGCCGATTTTCATTCGAATCTGGTTGATGAAAATAACCAGCGTATTGGTGCGATTGATCGAACCGGTCAGCTTGCGCAATGCCTGCGACATCAGACGCGCCTGCAGGCCAGGCAGCGAATCGCCCATATCGCCTTCGATTTCGGCACGCGGCGTCAAGGCGGCCACCGAGTCGATGACGATCAGGTCGACGCCGCCGGAACGCACCAGCGCATCGGTGATTTCGAGCGCCTGCTCGCCGGTATCGGGTTGCGAAATCAGGAGATCCGACAGATTGATCCCCAGCTTCTGGGCATAGCCGACATCGAGCGCATGCTCGGCATCGATAAACGCGCAGGTGCCGCCCAGTTTTTGCATTTCGGCGATCGTCTGCAAGGTCAGCGTCGTCTTGCCGGACGATTCAGGCCCGTAGATTTCAACGACCCGTCCGCGCGGTAAGCCGCCTACCCCCAACGCAATATCCAGCCCGAGCGAACCGGTGGAGACCACCTGCACTTCTTCTACCACGGCGCCGTCGGCCATGCGCATGACCGAGCCTTTGCCGAACTGCTTTTCAATTTGCGCCAGCGCGGCGGCAAGGGCTTTGCTCTTGTCGGAGCTTGGTACGGTTTTTTTATCGTCCATGAATGTTCTTTCAGCAAATGGGTATTGAAACCAGATGGATATTGAAACGACTTGTTAAAACGACTATAAGTTTATGCGCGATGTCAGCTTTTTCGGCCACAAACCATACTGTATAAAAAAACAGTGATTTATGCAAGCACTACCATCACCCAATTGATAAACCGATAAATTGCCATTCGATCGGCGCTTCCCTCGCCTTGCTGCCATGTATGAAACACAATAGACTACCTTCACTCTTTTACTCTAATTGCCGGTGCCGATCATGCGTATTTTGCTTGCCGAAGACGATAGCGTGCTGGCCGACGGCCTGACCCGGTCACTGCGCCAATCGGGTTATGCGACCGATTGCGTTAAAAACGGCCAGGAAGCCGACTCGGTACTGGCAACGCAGGACTTCGATCTGCTGATACTGGATCTGGGTTTGCCAAAAATGTCCGGGCTGGAAGTGCTGCGGCGATTGCGTGCGCGCAATTCCCGGCTGCCGGTATTGATTTTGACTGCCGGCGACTCGGTCGAGCAGCGGGTGAAAGGCCTGGATCTGGGTGCCGACGATTACATGGCCAAGCCGTTTGCGCTATCCGAACTGGAAGCGCGGGTACGCGCGCTGACCAGGCGCGGCGCCGGCGGCGGTCCGACCGTCATCAAGCACGGGCCGCTCGCTTATGACCAGGTCGGCCGGATCGCATATATCAATGACCAGATGCTGGATCTATCGGCGCGCGAACTCGGTTTGCTCGAAGTGCTGCTGCAACGCACCGGCCGCCTGGTTTCGAAAGAACAATTGGTCGATCACTTGTGCGAATGGGGCGAAGAAGTCAGCAACAACGCCATTGAGGTATACGTGCATCGCCTGCGCAAAAAAATAGAAGTGGGCGGCGTGCGGATTGCGACCGTGCGCGGCCTGGGCTATTGCCTGGAGAAGTTTTCCGAAGCGCCCGCT
Source organism: Herminiimonas sp. (assembly GCA_027310305.1). Lineage (GTDB taxonomy): Bacteria > Pseudomonadota > Gammaproteobacteria > Burkholderiales > Burkholderiaceae_D > DAIDBD01. The sequence goes on along the minus strand of DAIDBD010000117.1, from coordinate 12,727 downwards.
TCCGGCGCGCCTGCGGCCGGTTGAAGCAACAGATGAACGATGGTCCGAATCGCATGAAACCCAATGCTGCCACTGGCGGCATGGAAAAACCTGCCGGCACCGATTCAACCGTCACCGCGTCGCCGGCGCCGTTCGAACCGATTGAAACCCAGCCGGAAGAGCGCATCCAGCGGTCATTGTTCGGCGAGATTCTGGACTGGATGCTGGTGCCATTGCTGCTGCTTTGGCCGATGAGCATCGCGATCACCTACCTGATTGCAAAATCGATTGCCAATCAACCTTTCGACGTAGCGCTCGACGACAAGGTAACGGTGCTGGCGCAACAGGTAAAGGAAGTCAACGGCAAGGTGGTCGTTCAATTGCCGGGTTCGGCGCGGGATATCTTGCGGGCCGACGATATCGACAATGTTTATTTCCAGGTGATCGGCCCGCGCGGCGAATTCATTGATGGCGATCGCGACATGCCGGCGCCGATCGATGAAGAGAAACCGTTGCCGTGGTCGGTTCAATTCCGCTATGACATGATGCGCGGCACGGAAATGCGAGTCGCTTACACCTATGTCAATCTGCGCAGGGCGAGGAATGCGGCGCAGGCATCGAACGCACCGCGCCTGGCGCTGGTGCAGGTCGGCGAGACGCTGGACAAGCGCACCCAGCTCGCCAACCAGATCATCAAAGGCGTGATCCTGCCGGAATTCATCATCCTGCCGATCGCACTGGCGCTGGTATGGTTTGCGCTGTCGCGCGGACTGTCGCCGCTGGCGGAATTGCAGCGGCGCATCCGCGCCAGACGGCCGGACGATCTCAGCCCGATCGACTCGGGCCAGGTGCCGGAAGAAATTTCGCCTTTGGTGCGCTCATTGAACGAGATGCTCGAACGCCTGTCGCAAACCATTCAAATCCAGAAGCGCTTCATTGCCGATGCGGCGCATCAAATGAAAACGCCGCTGGCCGGCATGCGGATGCAATCCGAGCTGGCGTTGCGCCAGACCAGCCGGGATGAAATCCATCGATCGCTGGAACAGCTGTCCAAGAGTTCGGAATCCGCAACGCGCCTGGTCAACCAGTTGCTCGCGCTGGCGCGGGCCGAAAACCAGATGCAGCACACCGTCTCGTTCGTGCCGCTGGAATTGTCCGAGCTGGCCCGCAATGTGGTGCAGGACTGGGTGCAGACTTCCTTTGCCCATCGGATCGATCTCGGCTTCGAGCAGCCGGGGCATCCGGTCATGGTCATGGGCAATCCGACGATGCTGCGCGAATTGCTGAACAATCTGATCGATAATGCGTTGCGCTACACATTAGCGGCGGGCAGCGTCACGGTCCGCGTGCGCGCGGACAACGAGGACCGACGCGCGTTTCTGGAGGTCGAGGATACCGGGCCGGGCATCCCGCAAGCGGAACGCTCGCATATATTCGAGCGCTTTTACCGGATTCTGGGCAGCCATGTCGAAGGTAGCGGACTGGGGCTGGCCATCGTGCGCGAGATAGCGCAGCAGCATGGCGCGGATATCGATATATTCACCAATCCGCGCTGTCACGATCCCAGGTTTCCCGGCAGCCTGTTTCGCGTGACATTGCAGATGAAACCGCGCCCTGTATTCATTGACGATATCGGTTGATACGATGAAGACCCGCCTGAAAACAAAGCTGCATGGCCGCGCCGCATACTGGCGCCGCACCAGGCGCCTTACCTCGCAGCTATTGCTGGTCTGGTTTCTGGTGACCTTCGGCGTCATATTTTTTGCCCGCGAATTATCAGGCATTGCTTTCTTCGGCTGGCCGGTTTCGTTTTACATGGCGGCACAAGGCGCAACGCTGATTTATGTCGCGATCATCGGGTTCCACGCATGGCGCATGCGGCGGCTGGACAAGATGCTGGAAGATGACGACACCAATGGCCAATAAAGCTTTTTATCACAGGCTCAAAGGCTACTACGCCTGGTACACGGCGGGGTTCGTTCTCCTGCTTATCGTGCTGGCCATCCTTGAAAGAGAGGGATTTCCGCGCGCCTGGATCGGATACCTGTTCATGTTCGCAACCATCGTGCTGTACGCGGGCATCGGCGTGATGAGCCGCACATCCGATGTATCCGAATACTATGTCGCAGGCCGCCGCGTTCCTGCGTTTTTCAACGGCATGGCGACCGCGGCCGACTGGATGTCGGCCGCCAGCTTCATCAGCCTGGCGGGCGGACTGTATCTGCTGGGGTTCGACGGCTTGGCCTACATCATCGGCTGGACCGGCGGCTACTGTCTGGTGGCGCTGCTGATTGCGCCGTTCCTGCGCAAATTCGGCCAATATACGATCCCGGATTTTCTGGCGGCGCGCTACTCGGGCCGCTACAGCGGCAATGTGGTCCGTATTCTGGCGGTCATTGCGACCGTCATCGTGTCGTTTACCTATGTCGTCGCGCAAATCTACGGCGTCGGACTCATCACGTCGCGCTTCACCGGCGTCGATTTTTCGATCGGCATCTTTCTCGGGCTGGCGAGCATTCTGGTCTGCTCTTTCCTGGGCGGCATGCGCGCGGTGACCTGGACCCAGGTGGCGCAATACATCATCCTGCTGATCGCCTACATGATTCCGGTGGTATGGATGTCGGCCAAGCATACCAATGTGCCGATTCCGCAAGTCGCTTACGGTTCGGTGCTGGCAAAACTGGGGGAGCGGGAAAAGGCGCTGAATGCCGATCCCGGCGAACGGCAGGTGCGCGCCACATTCAGGCAACGCGCGGACGATTACGATGCGAAATTGAAGGGATTGCCGAAATCGTGGGAAGAAGGCCGTATCGAAACCCAGCGCCATGTTGAAGAATTGCGGATGGGCAGTGCGTCGCTGATCGAGATCAAAACGGCCGGACGCGAACTTGCCGCGTATCCCAAAAGCCCGGAGGAGGCGCGGCGCAAATGGATAGAAGCCAGAGCCGCCAATCTGCTCCGCTCCGAGCCGGTGGCGGCTCACGCGGAACCGTTTCCCGGCAAGGATGAGGCGGCATCGAATATAAAACGGAATAATTTTCTGGCGCTGGTGTTTTGCCTGATCCTGGGAACCGCCGCGTTGCCGCATATCCTGGTGCGCTACTACACCACATCGTCGGTGCACGAAACGCGGGTGTCCGTGTTCTGGTCCCTGTTTTTCATCATGCTGCTGTATATCACCATCCCGGCGCTGGCGGTGCTGGTCAAATACGACATTTACACCTCGCTGGTCGGCACCTCGTTTACCAGGCTGCCGGATTGGGTATCGTACTGGGCCAGCATCGACAAGATCAATCCGCTCGTCAATATTACCGACATCAACAAGGACGGCATCGTGCAACTGGCTGAAATCGTGATGGACGGCGATATTGTGGTGCTGGCGACGCCGGAAATAGCCGGGCTGCCATATGTCATTTCAGGACTGGTCGCGGCCGGCGGACTTGCCGCGGCGCTATCCACCGCCGACGGGTTGCTGCTGACGATTTCAAACGCGCTGTCGCATGATATTTATTACAAGATCGTCGATCCGCTCGCATCGACCCAGAAGCGCGTCACGATTTCAAAGCTGCTGCTGCTGGTGGTCGCGCTGGTCGCCGCCTACGTCGCCTCGCTCAAACCCGGCGATATTCTGTCGCTGGTAGGCGCGGCATTTTCGCTGGCGGCTTCCACCCTGTTTCCCGCGCTGGTATTGGGCGTTTTCTGGAAGCGCGCAAACCAGCAGGGAGCGATCGCCGGCATGATCGCCGGCTTCGCGGTATGCGTTTATTACATGCTGCATACCAATCCCGCTCTGGGCGGATCGTCGGCAGTACAGTGGTTCAATATCGCGCCGATCTCGGCCGGCGTATTCGGCGTTCCGGCCGGACTGAGCGTGCTTGTTCTTGTGAGCCTGCTGACACCGCCTCCGGACCAGCACACGCTGGCGCTGGTGGATCATATTCGGATGCCTTGAATGATTCGATAAAAATCAGATCACGATAGTCTGCGCTTCATCACCCTGCCGTTCGCGAATCTCGCCGATCCGCGTAACCGTTTCCCCTGCGGCTTTCAGTTGCGCCATCGCCGCATCCGCATTCCCTTTCGACACGATGACCGCCATGCCGATGCCGCAGTTGAACACGCGGTGCATTTCCGCATCGGCCACACCGCCATGCTGCTGCAGCCAGCCGAACAACGGCGGCATGGTCCATGCATCCCGATGCAGCACGGCGGTCAAATGCTTCTGCAGCACGCGCGGCACGTTCTCGACCAGGCCGCCGCCGGTGATATGCACCATGCCTTTGATTTCCAGCGCATCCATTAACGCGAGCAACGGCTTGACGTAAATGTGCGTCGGTTCCATCAGCACATCGGCCAGCTTGCGGCCGTGGAAATCGGCATCCAGATCAGGCTTTGCCACCGAGATGATCTTGCGCACCAGTGAGTAACCGTTGGAATGCGCGCCGGACGATGCCAGACCTAGCACCACATCGCCCGGCACGATCTTGCCGCCGTCGATGATTTTCGATTTTTCGACCGCGCCGACCGCAAAGCCGGCAAGATCGTATTCGCCATCCGGGTACATGCTCGGCATTTCGGCGGTTTCGCCGCCGATCAATGCGCAGCCGGCCAGTTCGCAGCCTTGCGCAATACCCTTGATGACATCGGTTGCAGTCGGCACATCGAGTTTGCCGCAGGCGAAATAATCCAGAAAAAACAGCGGCTCCGCACCCTGCACCAGAATATCGTTGGCGCTCATCGCGACCAGGTCGATGCCGACGGTGTCGTGCCTGTTGAGATGAAACGCGAGCTTGAGCTTGGTGCCGACGCCGTCGGTGCCCGATACCAGCACCGGTTCCTTGTATTTCTTGCTCACTTCGAACAAAGCGCCGAAGCCGCCGATGCCGCCCATTACGCCTTCGCGCATGGTGCGTTTGGCAAACGGCTTGATTGCTTCGACCAGCGCGTCGCCGGCATCGATGTCGACGCCCGCGTCGCGGTAGGAAAGGGAAACGCTGGATGTGGAACTCATGATGTGATTGGCGGCAGAGGCGGTAAAATAGGCGGTTGGGACCGGGCTGATGCGGCCGGCCAAACCGTTATTTTATCAAACCGATCCATTCAACCGCCTATTTCATGCCACTTTCTTTCACTTCGGAGCAAAAACAAAGCTGGCTGTGGCTTGCCGTCGGTCTGGCGCTCATCGTGCTGCTGGTGCTGCTGGGGCCGGTTCTGGCGCCCTTCCTTGCCGCCGCCATCATCGCCTATGCATTGAATCCGGGCGTCGACTGGATTTGTTCGAGACGGATCGGCACGCTCCGGATGCCGCGTTCATTGGCGGTGATCATCGTGATGCTGTTGCTGCTGGCCGCGCTGCTGGCGATCATTCTGATCGTGATTCCCGTGCTGCAGAGGGAACTGCCGCTGTTGCAACAGCGCCTGCCGATCATTCTGGCCAAAGTGGATGAATTCCTGAGTCCGAAATTGCAGGCGCTCGGCATCACGGTCACCCTGGATTTTGCCGGGCTCAAGCAACTGCTGACGCAAAAGATGGCAACCGGCGGCGATGGAATATGGACTACCGTGCTGGCTTCGGCAAAGACCGGCGGCACTGCCGTTCTGGGTTGGCTGGCAACGTTGTTTCTGATCCCGGTGGTGCTGTTCTATTTGCTGCTCGACTGGCATCCGCTGCTGAAAAGAATCGGCAACATGGTGCCGCGCCGCTGGGCCGGCAAAACCGAGGATATGGCAACCGAAGTCGACGGCATGCTGGCGCAGTATCTGCGCGGGCAACTGCTTGTCATGCTGATTCTGGCGATTTATTATTCCACCGCGCTGGCGATTGCCGGCATCGACGTCGCGCTGCCGGTCGGCATCATCACCGGCCTGCTGGCATTCATTCCTTATCTGGGATTCGGGCTGGGAATGGCGCTTGCGCTGATCACGGCCGTACTGCAATTTTCCGGATTTTACGGGTTGATTGCCGTTGCAATCGTCTACGGACTGGGCCAGGTGCTGGAGAGTTTTTATCTGACGCCGTATCTGGTCGGCGAACGAATCGGCCTGCATCCGCTGGCCGTCATTTTCGCATTGCTCGCATTCGGCCAGCTGTTCGGCTTTGCCGGAGTATTGCTTGCCTTGCCGGCATCGGCGATCATGTCGGTAGCCGTCAAGCATGTGCATGCGCATTACCTGAGCAGTTCCTTCTACAACCAGCCATGATACCTTTCGCATGAGACAGCTGCTGCTGGATTTGCCGGCGGAAAAGCCGCAAACGCTCGATAACTTCGTGGTCGGGCAAAACGAAGAGCTTGCGCAGTTGCTGCAGATTTTTTCGCACCCCGCCTCCGCGACGCTGAGCCAGCGTTTCGTCTATTTATGGGGCGAGCCCGGCGCCGGAAAAACCCACCTTCTGCAATCGCTGGCAGCCCGGCCGGCCGCGCGTTATGTCGCGGCAAATGCGCAGCCCGATGCGTTTGCCCATGCGCCGGAGGTGACGCTTTATCTGCTGGACGACTGCGACCGGCTGTCGCCCGAAGCGCAAATCGCCGCATTCAATTTGTTCAACCAGGTACGCGAAAACGGCGCCGCGCTGATTGCCGCCGGAGCAGTGGCGCCTGCCGTTCTGGCGGTACGCGAGGATTTGCGCACCCGCCTGGGATGGGGCCTGATTTATCAGGTGCATGGATTGACCGACGATGAAAAAATTGCGGCATTGACGCAGGCCGCACACGCCCGCGGTTTGGCGCTGTCGCCCGGCGTGTTACCCTATCTGATTACCCATTTTCGGCGTGATATGCGCTCACTGTCCACGATGCTCGATGCACTGGATCAGTATTCGCTGGAGACCCAGCGCCCGATCACCTTGCCGCTGTTGCGCAGCCTGCTGCAACTGGGCGATGAACCGAAAGCATGATGAATCTGACCCTGTTCGATCTCGACCATACCTTGCTGCCGCTCGATTCGGATTACGAGTGGGGGCAATTCCTGACGCGCATCGGCGCTGTGGAACCCATCGAATTCGCAAAACGCAATGCCGAATTTTTCGCGCAATATCAGGCTGGCATGCTCGATCCGGTGCTGTACCTGGAATTCGCGTTCGGCACGCTGGCCCGGTTTCCGCGCAAACAGCTCGATGAATGGCACTTGCAGTTCATGGATGAAGTGATTCATCCGGTCATTCACCCCGCCGCGCGCAACCTGGTGAAGCAGCATCAGGACGCGGGCGATCTGGTTGCGATCATTACCGCCACCAACCGTTTCGTGACCGCGCCGATTGCCCGGATATTCGGCGTCGAACACCTGATCGCCGCCGAACCGGAGCTCACCGCCGACGGTGAATTTACCGGCCAACCGGTTGGCGTCCCTCCGTACGGCGAAGGCAAAATCGTCAATGCCGGGAACTGGCTCGCCGCGATGGACAAATCGCTTCACAGTTTTGAACGCAGCACTTTTTACAGCGACTCGCAAAACGATATTCCGTTGATGACGCTCGTTACGCACCCGGTCGCGACCAATCCCAATGCCAAGCTGACCGCGCATGCAAAAGCGCATGGCTGGCCTATCGTGAAACTATTCGATGATTAAAAAGCTTATCCGGCGCATTCTGGGCAAAAAGCAAAAGGCGGACGATCACACCAAGCCCGTGATACTCGGCCCGCAACAGCACGGCATCGATCCGCAACTGGTGTCGTCGAACGCGGTGCGGGTCACGCAGACGTTGCAGGAAGCCGGCTTCAAGGCGTTTCTGGTGGGCGGCGCGGTACGCGATTTGCTGCTTGGCATCAAGCCGAAAGACTTCGATATCGCCACCGATGCGACGCCGGAACAGGTCAAGCGGCTGTTTCGGCGCGCTTTCATCATCGGCAAGCGTTTTCAGATCGTGCATGTGATGTTCGGACAGGATCTGCTGGAAGTGACGACTTTCCGCGGCGCGTCGTCGGACGGCTCGCCGAAAGACGAACACGGCCGCGTGCTGCGCGACAATACGTTCGGCGAGCAGCATGAAGATGCAGTGCGGCGCGACTTTACCATCAACGCCATGTACTACGATCCGGCGACGCAGACCGTGCTCGATTATCACGGCGGCATCGCCGATATCCGCAGCAAGACGCTGCGCGTGATCGGCGTGCCGGAAGCCCGTTATCGCGAAGATCCGGTGCGCTTGCTGCGTGTGGTGCGGTTCGCCGCCAAGCTCGATTTCACCATCGATCCGGCCACCAGGGAACCGATCGCCGTGATGGCGCCGCTGATCAATAACGTGCCGGCGGCCCGCGTGTTCGACGAGATGCTGAAGCTGTTGATGAGCGGCCATGCGCTGGCGTGCCTGCAGCAGTTGCGCAAGGAAGGCTTGCACCATGGGCTGCTGCCTTTGCTCGATGTCGTGCTGGAGCAGCCGCTGGGCGAAAAATTCGTCAGGCTTGCACTGGCCAGCACCGATGCCCGCATTCAGCAAGGCAAGCCGGTATCGCCCGGCTTCCTGTTCGCGTCGTTGTTGTGGCACCAGGTCGTTGAAAAATGGACCGCCTATCAGGCCGCCGGCGAATATCCGATTCCCGCGCTGCATCTGGCTGCCGACGATGTCTTGAATACCCAGACCGAAAAACTGGCGCTGCAGCGCAAGATCGCGTCCGACATGCGCGACATCTGGGCCATGCAGCCGCGCTTCGAGCGGCGCACCGGCAAGTCGCCGTACAAGCTGCTCGAACACTTGCGCTTGCGCGCCGGCTATGACTTTCTGCTGTTGCGCTGCGCCTCCGGCGAAATCGACGGCGAGCTCGGCGAGTGGTGGACTGCGTTCATCGAAGCCGACGGCGCCGGCCGCGAGGCCCTGATTGCGCAAAAGCCGAAGTCCGGCAACGAAGGCGGCGCTGCCAAAAAGCGCGTACGCCGACGCGGCGGCCGCGGCCGGCAACAAGGGCCTGCTATCGAAAGCGGAGAATGACGGCGGCGCAAGTCATCGCTTATATCGGCATCGGATCGAACCTGGGTGATGCGCGCAGCAATGCGCAGCAGGCGATTTTGCAACTCGCGCAATTGCCCGACACCCGGTTGACCGCGCAATCAAGCCTGTTTCGCACCGCGCCGATCGATGCGGACGGCGACGATTACATCAATGCGGTTGCACGCATCGAAACCCAACTGCCGGCGCAACAATTGTTGCAGGCATTGCAAGCGATCGAGCGTGCGTTCGGCCGCGAACGGCCTTATGCCAATGCGCCGCGCACGCTGGATCTTGATATCCTGCTGTATGGGCAGCAAAAAATTATATCGGACGCGCTGATCGTGCCGCATCCGCGCTTGACGCAACGCGCGTTTGCGCTGATACCGTTATTGCAAATCGATCCATTGATTGCGATTCCGGGTCTCGGGCCGGCGCATGGCTTCGCGCCCGGCGTGGCTGGACAGGCAATATGCAAGATATGAAATCCTCCTGAGTTTACTCGGACATTTTTCACCTTTATTTTCACCTTTAAGTTCTCGAATTTCGATGCAGATTCCTGTTATTGTCCAAACCGTCGGATTGCTGGCCTTATCGAATGTCTTCATGACTATCGCCTGGTACGGGCACCTGAAAGATCTTGCATCGAAACCATGGTGGATCGCCGCGCTCGTCAGTTGGGCGATTGCGCTGTTCGAATACCTGCTGCAAGTGCCGGCCAACCGGATCGGCTACACCCAATTCAGTCTGGCGCAACTCAAGATCATGCAGGAAGCGATTACCCTCACGATCTTCGTGCCGTTCGCAATGCTCTTCATGGATCAGCCGTTCAAACCGGATTACATATGGGCGGCTCTGTGCCTGGTGGGCGCTGTTTATTTCATCTTCAGGTCATGAATATCGATAAATACAAATATGTGGTGGTCGAAGGCCCGATCGGCGTGGGCAAGACCACGCTTGCACGCAAAATCGCCGATCGTTTCGGCGCGCAGACATTGTTCGAGCTGCCGCAGGAAAATCCTTTTCTCGAAAAGTTTTACCGCGATTCCGCGCGCTACGCATTGCCGGCGCAAATGTTTTTCCTGTTTCAGCGGATGAACCAGTTGCGCGATCTGGCGCAGATCGATTTATTCAATGCGCCGGTCGTATCGGATTTTTTGCTGGACAAGGACCCGATCTTCGCGCAACTGACGCTAGGCGACGATGAGTTGAATTTGTATCGGCAATTGTACGAACATCTGCGTCCGCAAGCGCCGTTGCCCGATCTGGTGATTTACCTGCAAGCCCAGCCGGAGACGCTGGCCGAACGCATCAGGAAGCGCGGCGTGCCGATGGAAGCCGGCATGTCGGAAACCTATCTGTACCGGCTGTGTGAAAGTTACAGCCGTTTCTTTTATCATTACGACAGCGCGCCGCTGCTGATCGTCAACAACGAACATCTGAACCCGGTTGAACGCGACGAAGACTTCGATCTGCTGATGACACGTATCGGAAACATGCGCGGCAAACGCGAATTTTTTAATCTTGGAGAATGACGATGGCCGGATATCTGCAAGACAACGAGCACGCAGGCCGCAGCAAGGCCGTCACCATTCCGTCATTGACGGCGTTGCGCAATAGCGGCGAAAAGATCACGATGCTTACCTGCTACGATGCAAGTTTCGCCGCATTGATGGATCGGTGCGGCGTCGAGATATTGCTGGTTGGCGATTCGCTCGGCATGGTATGCCAGGGACATGCTTCCACGCTGCCGGTATCGATCACCGATATCGCATACCACACGGCCTGCGTCGCACGCGGCAACCAGACCGCGCTGCTGGTGGCGGACATGCCGTTCGGTTCCTATGCAACCCCTGAAACCGCTTTCGACAACGCGGTGCAATTGATGCAGGCCGGTGCGCAGGTCGTCAAACTGGAAGGCGGCGCGTGGCTGCTGGAAACAATTCGTTTTCTGACCGAACGCGCGGTACCGGTATGCGCGCATCTCGGCTTGACGCCGCAATCGGTGCATCAGCTGGGCGGTTATAAGGTGCAGGGTAAAACTATCGAAGGCGCCGCGCAACTGAAGGCCGATGCGTTGGCATTGCAAGCGTCCGGTGCGTCGATGCTGGTGCTGGAAGCAATTCCTGCGGCACTCGGAAAAGAAGTGACTGAATCGCTGGCGATCCCGACCATCGGCATCGGCGCCGGCCCGGATTGCTCGGGCCAGGTATTGGTGATGCATGATTTGCTCGGCGTATTCCCCGGCCGCAAGGCGCGCTTCGTGAAGAATTTCATGGAAGGCCAGGCCAGCATCGATGCCGCGGTGCGTGCTTACATTGCAGCGGTCAAGGACAAATCGTTTCCGGCATCGGAGCACTGCTTTTAGTCTGGTCTGAGATGTTGAGGACAGAGTACGCTACATCCGTTAGGGTGTCTCCATCGACGCCTAACTCTGTCCTGAATATTTCACGATTCATACCGCGCGAAACCGCCCTGCAGTTTCGCCGCCAGTTCGTCCGGTCCGTTGACGGTCACACCCAGGTCTCTTAACAAGCCATCCTGCAAACCGTAAACCCAACTGTGAATCGTCAGCGGCTGGCCGCGCTCCCACGCATCCTGCACGATGGTAGTCTGGCACACATTGGCGACCTGCTCGATCACGTTCAATTCGCACAGGCGGTCATGCTTCTCGCGAGCCGGCAGCGCCTCTCCAAGATAACGCTCATGCTTTTGGTGGACGTCCTGCACATGGCGCAACCAGTTGTCGGCCAAGCCGATACGGCGCCGCACCAGCGCCGCATGCACGCCGGAACAACCGTAATGCCCGCACACGATTACATGCTTGACTCCCAATACATCGATTGCGAATTGCAGCACCGACAGGCAATTCAAATCGGTATGGACGATCAGATTGGCGATATTCCTGTGCACGAAGACCTCGCCAGGCAACAGGCCGAGCAGTTCGTTGGCGGGCACCCGGCTGTCGGAACAGCCGATCCACAAATATTCGGGCGACTGCTGGGATGCCAGCTTCTTGAAAAAATCGGGATCTTTGGCGGAGATCCCAGCCGCCCAATCCCGATTGTTACGGAACAATTGTTCCAGCATGAAGCTGTCTTGGGAGTTTTTTTCCATGTCATTCCTTTTTCAAAAGTTTATTTTTTTGCGCCGCCGGCAAAACAAGGCGGATTAAAATTCGTCAGAGATCGATATGCGGATACGGACACATTTTTGTCAGCGCGGAAGCTGATTTTCCGCAAGCTGACCGTCAAACGACGGTACGAAGCGTCGCATGAAACGCTGGTCGATCCGGTTTTTCCAGCGCCACAGCCAGTCGCCCTTCCAAACCAGTTCGTACCATGATGCTTCAAAGCGTCGCGCACGTTACGCTTGTGGCTCACCCACTTGCCGGCATCCTCTGCGCCGCTGTCGAGCGCCAGCATACTGGCCTGCGCGGCAAAAAGGTTCGGCCAGCTTGCACCGACCGGATTTCTGCTTGCTCAGACATAGTTGAGCGCTAATGCGTAAACGCCGAACGGTCCGCGCTCAACCACGACATACACCCGCACTGGAAAATCATCGCCGGCCTTGGCATTCTCGTCGATGTCGGCATAAGATTTTTCGATTTTCCACGACCAGCTCAGTATCGGCGTCCTGAAAAGATCCACTGTCAATTTATTGAAGCACCCCGAAGCAGCTCCCTAACCTGAATTTTGCATAAAAAGGGCAAGAATGCCGTAAGTGATTGATAAAATGTGAGTTATCCCTAAAACACATTCGTCCACACGAACACACCTTGCCCGACATGAATTCTACCCCAGAGCAGCTCCGTTTCGCGTCGATTCC
>DAIDBD010000115.1 GCA_027310305.1 Herminiimonas sp. | reverse complement strand
GACCAGGCCGGCGGCCAGGTAGGTGCGGCCGCAGCACAACGGCCGGTCGCGTTCGGCATCCTGCTGCGCCGGTCGCGCGACATGGACCCGGTAGCCTGCGGCTTGCAGCACTTTCAATGCGGCGCGCGCGTTTTCGGATTCGAAATAATTGTTGAACGTGTCGGCGAACAGCACGACGTTCGCCTGTTCTGCGCTAACAGCATCGACCGATCCGGCGGCGCGCAGGAACGTGTCGCCGCGCCATGCCGGCAACGAACGTTGCGCCGAAAAGCCGAACCATTTTTCCGACAGCAGCGCCGCGCCCGGCAGCGTGTCGCGCAGATTGAACAGCAGCGGAAAGCGCGCCGCCCACGGCGCCCAGCGCGGCAAATGCGCGATCAGCCTGTCCTTGAATGCCAGTCCGCGCTTTTTTTGCCACTGGTATAAAAATTCCGTCTTCATCTTCGCCATGTCGACGCCGGTCGGACAATCGCGCTTGCAGCCTTTGCAGCTCACGCACAGATCCATCGTCGCGCGCATGTCGTCGGACGTCAACGCATCGGGACCGAGCTGGCCCGACAGCGCCAGCCGCAGCGTATTGGCGCGGCCGCGCGTCAGATGCTGTTCGTCGCGCGTGACGCGATAGCTCGGGCACATCGTGCCGGCATCGAGCTTGCGGCAATGGCCGTTGTTGTTGCACATGTCGGCCGCTTTCGCGAAGCCGCCAGCCGGATCGCCGCCGGTGCCGGGCGCGGTGGTGATTTCGGTGGCCGGATCGGTTTGCACGTTCCATGCCGACCAGTCCAGCGCCGGCGTCAGCGGCAGCGGCTGGTAACCGGGCTTGAAGCGGAACAGCGATGCATCGTCCATTTTCGCGCAGCGCACGATCTTGCCCGGGTTCATGATGCCGGCCGGATCGAACAGGTCCTTCACTTCCTCGAACGCGCGCGTCAGGCGCGGGCCGAATTGCCACGAAATCCATTCGCTGCGCACCAGGCCGTCGCCGTGTTCGCCGGAGAATGCGCCCTTGTATTCGCGCACCATCGCGCCGGCCTCTTCGGCGATCGCACGCATTTTCTCGGCGCCGCCGGCGCGCATGTCGAGGATCGGCCGCACATGCAGCGTGCCGACCGAGGCATGCGCATACCAGGTGCCGCGCGTGCCGTGCTTTTTGAATACCTCGGTCAGGCGGCCGGTGTATTCGGCCAGGTGTTCGAGCGGCACCGCGCAGTCCTCGATGAACGATACCGGCTTGCCGTCGCCGCGCATGCTCATCATGATGTTCAGGCCGGCCTTGCGTACTTCCCACAATTCTTTTTGCGCGCCCGCATCGGTCATTTCAACCACGCTGCCGGGCAGGCCGAGGTCGCCCATCAGCTCGACCAGTTGCTGCAGCTTGCGGACTTGTTCGTCCCTGGCCTCGCCGGCGAATTCGACCAGCAGGATCGCTTCCGGCGCGCCGGTCAGCGCCCGGTCGATCACCGGCCTGAACGCAGGGTTGTCGCGCGCCAGCTCGATCATCGTGCGGTCCACCAGCTCCACCGCGCAGGGCCCGAGCTTGACGATATGGCGCGTCAGCTCCATCGCCTGATGGAACGTCGGGAAATTCACCACGCCCAAGGTCTTGTGCGCCGGCAGCGGCATCAGCTTGAGCGTGATCTGCCGCGTATAGGCCAGCGTGCCTTCGCTGCCGACCAGCAGATGTGCCAGGTTCACGCTGCCGTCGGCGGTGTAGGGGCGTTCGCTTTGCGGATGGAAGATGTCGAGGTTGTAGCCGCCGACGCGGCGCATCACTTTCGGCACCATCCGTTCGATTTCGTCGCGCTCGCGCGCCGCGATTTCGCGCAGGCGGCGCATGATCGTCCGTACCCGGGAATCCGCGCCGCGCATGTCGCGTTCGCTGCAGAACCGCGCTTCGGTGCCGTCCGACAGGATGGCGTCGATGCCTGCCACGTTGTGCACCATGTTGCCGTAGGCGATCGAGCGCGAACCGCAGGAATTGTTGCCGGCCATGCCGCCGATCGTGCATTGCGCCGCGGTGCTGACATCGACCGGAAACCAGACGCCGTGCGGTTTCAGAAACGCATTCAAATGATCCAGCACCAGCCCCGGTTCGACCGTCGCCGTCATCGCGTCGAGATTGAATTCGACCACGCGGTTCAGGTATTTGCTGTTGTCGATGACGAGCGCCGCGCCGACCGTCTGGCCGCATTGCGAGGTGCCGCCGCCGCGCGCCAGGATCGGCACCTGCAGCTCGCGGCAGAGGTCGATCGCGGCGCGCACGTCCGCCGCGGTTTTCGGTATCAGCACGCCGACCGGTTCGATCTGGTAGATCGATGCATCGGTCGAATAGCGGCCGCGCGACCCGCGGTCGAACAGCACGTCGCCCTCGACCGCTTTGCGCAGCCGCGCCGCCAGGCTGTTTTTATACGGGCCGGCATGAATCAGGATCGGCTGCGGAGTCGGTGCGTTCATCGGGTTCCTGTTCAGTGCGGCGCGCGGTCCGGATCAGGCGGCGGCGCCGGGCGCGGGGCGGGACAGGTTCAGGCTTTCGAGCACCGACTCGCCCTTGTGTTTCAAATGCTTGCGCATGATCGTGGCGAGGCGGGCGCTGTCGCGCGCCGCCAGCGCATCGACCATGTCGGCATGTTCGCGCGCCGCCGTGTCCCATTGGTCGTGATCGAAGTTCAGCCGAAAGCGCAGGTTCTGAATCCGCAGGTTCAATGTTGCATAGACTTGCGCCAGCAGCCGGTTGTTGGCGGCCAGGTTGATCCGCTCGTGGATCGCGCGATTGAGCCGGTAATACGCGGGCAGGTCGCGCCGCGCGTGGCAGGCCAGCATTTCAAAGGTCAGCGCCTTGATCTCGGCCACTTCCTCATCGGTGATGCGGCGGCAGGCCAGTTCGCCGGACAGCGCTTCCAGCCCGCTCATCACTTCGAAACTTTCGCGGATATCTTCTTCCGACAGCGCCACCACCTGCGCGCCGCGGTTCGGCTGAATCTGCACCAGGCCCTCGGCCGACAGCAGCCGGAATGCCTCGCGCAACGGCGTGCGCGATACGCCGAGCCGTTCGCCCAGCGCTCGTTCGTTCAGGCGGGTGCCGGGCGGCAGTTCGCCTTCGATGATCAGTTCGCGCAGCCGGTCGGCAACCGTGGCCGGCAGCGTGCGCCGGTCAACCGCATCGACCGGGGTTGCCTGCGCAGGAATCGGCAAGGCGACTCCGGGTGGCGCGGCAACCGTCTGTTCGCCGGCAATTATTTGAGCGATATTCATATTGGTATACCAAATTCTGTAATTAACAGCATAAGAGATTTATAGGGAAAAATAAAGCATTTAGATCGGCCTTCTGTTGTTTGCCATAGGGAATAACCTCGCCGCACATGAAACGGCGATGTTGTGATGCAGCATAAGACATGCTTGCAAAATGTTATCGAGATGCTTATTCTAAGGTTTGGTATACCAAAAATGCGTTACGGAGTTCATCGATGATTTCCCTTAATTCTCATCCTTCCGGTCGCCATTTCCTGCAAATCCCCGGACCGACCAATGTCCCGGACCGCGTGATGCGCGCGATCGACAACGTGACGATCGATCATCGCGGCCCCGAATTCGCGGCACTCGGCAAAGCGGTTCTGGCCGGCATGAAAAAAGTGTTCAAGACGGAAGCCGATGTCGTGATCTATCCGGCTTCCGGCACCGGCGCCTGGGAAGCCGCGCTGGTCAATACCTTGTCGCCCGGCGATCTGGTGCTGATGGCCGAAACCGGACATTTTGCCTCGCTCTGGAAAAAAATGGCGGACAAACTCGGCCTCAAGGTGGAATTCCTGCCGGGCGACTGGCGGCATGGCGCCGACCCGGCGCAGATCGGGGCGCGGCTGGCCGCCGATAAAGAGCACCGGATCAAGGCGGTGTGCGTGGTCCACAATGAAACCTCGACCGGCGTCACCAGCCGCATCGGCGAGATCCGGCAGGCGATCGACCGCAGCGGCCATCCGGCGCTCTACATGGTGGATACGATTTCATCGCTGGCGTCGATCGATTACCGGCACGACGAATGGGGCGTCGATGTCACGGTGGCCGGCTCGCAGAAAGGCTTGATGCTGCCGCCCGGACTGTCGTTCAACGCGATCAGCGCGAAGGCGCGCGCCGTTGCAAAAACGGCCGCGCTGCCGCGTTCGTACTGGGATTGGGAAGAGATGCTCGCGATCAATCCGACCGGATTTTTCCCGTACACGCCGGCCACCAATCTGCTGTACGGCCTGCATGAAGCGCTAACGATGCTGTTCGAAGAGGGGCTGGACAATGTGTTCGCGCGGCATAACCGCCACGGCGAGGCGACGCGCCGCGCGGTGCGTGCCTGGGGACTGGAAATCCTGTGCGCCGATCCGGCCGAATACAGTTCGGTGCTGACCGCGGTGATGGTGCCGGAAGGGCACAGCGCCGACGCGTTCCGCAAGATCGTGCTGGAGCGCTTCAACATGTCGCTCGGGCAGGGCCTGAGCAAGGTATCCGGCAAGATTTTTCGGATCGGCCATCTCGGCGATTTCAACGATCTGACGTTGTGCGGCACGCTGGCCGGCGTCGAAATGGGACTGGGCCTGGCCGGCATTCCGCATCGCAAGGGCGGCGCCCAGGCGGCGATGGATTATCTTGCCGAATCGGCCGCGGCGCCGCTGGCGCGCGCTGCTTGAGGCAGAAAATCAAGTAGAAAATCAGGCACAAAATAAAACGGAAATTTTACCGCGCGCTATCCGGACGTGCGGCATATGACAACAGCCGGATCCGACCAAAGGAGATACATCATGAAGTCATTTGCCTTTCCCGCTGCACGCCTCGCCTCCCGTTTCCGCACGCTGGCAATCACGACCGTTCTCGGCGCGGGCGCGATGCTGATGGGCGCCGCTCCGGCATTCGCCCAGATCGAAATCAAGCTCGGCCACGTCGGCGAGCCGGGCTCGCTGTTTCAAACGAGTGCGGATGAATTCGCCAAGCGCGCCAACGCCAAGCTGGCCGGCAAGGCAAAGGTGACCGTGTACGGTTCCAGCCAGCTCGGCGGCGACAAGGAAATGGTCCAGAAGCTGAAGCTCGGCACCATCGACATGGCATTGCCGTCGACGGTGATGACGTCCGAAGTCGATCTATTCGGCATTTTCGAAATGCCGTATATCGTCAAGGACCGCGCGCACATGGCCCGCATCGAAAAGGAAGTGTTCTGGCCCAGCATCGCGCCGCTGGCGGAAAAAAAGGGCTTGAAAGTGCTGGCGGTCTGGGAAAACGGTTACCGCCATATCACCAACAACAAGCATCCGATCAAGTCGCCGGCCGATTTGAAAGGCATCAAGCTGCGCGTGCCGGAAGGCAAATGGCGCGTGAAAATGTTCCAGGAATACGGCGCCAACCCGAGCCCGATGAAATTTTCCGAATTGTTCACCGCGCTGCAAACCGGCGTGATGGATGGGCAGGAAAACCCGCTGACGCAGATCTACTCGGCCAAGCTGCAGGAAGTGCAGAAATACCTGTCGATGTCCGGCCACGTCTACACGCCGGCGTATCTGACCGTCGGCATCAAACGCTACAACGCGCTGCCGGCCGACGTACGCAAGATCCTGGAAGATACCGCGAAGGAGACGCAGGCATACGTGTATGAGCGGGCAGCGAAAGACGACACCGACTTGCTGGGTAAACTGAAGCAAAGCGGCATGCAGGTCAATGAAGTCGACAAGGATGCGTTCATTGCCGCCAGCAAGCCGATTTACGAAGAATTCGGCAAGGGCGTCGCCGGCGCCAAGCAGTTGATCGACCGCGCCGTCGCGCTCGGCAAGTAACCAGGAGCATTCAGTCATGCATGATACTTCGCAATCCGCGGCAAGTCCGATGCACCGCTTTCGCGACGGCTACGGCCGGTTGCTGGAGTGGGCGGTCGGCGCGCTGATGATCATTCTCGCGGCCGAGGTCACGTTGGGCATCGTGTTCCGCGCGATCGGCCAGTCGCTGGTCTGGTATGACGAGATCGCCTCGGTGCTGCTGGCCTGGCTCACGTTTTACGGTTCGGCGCTGGCATCGGTAAAGCGCGCGCACATCGGTTGTCCGGAAGTGGTCGATCAACTGTCGCCGCCGCTCAAGCGAATCGTCGATATCGTCGCGCAAATACTGGTGATCGCTTTCTTCGCGCTGCTGGGCTGGGTCGGCTTGACGATCATGCCGGCCCTTGCCGGCGACGCATTGGTCAGCCTGCCGGAGATTCCGATGAATTTCGTGCAGTCGGTGATTCCGGTGTCGGCGGTGCTGATCCTGATCGGCGAAGTCATCCATCTGATCGATCTGCTCGGCAACAGGCGCGTGGATAAAGAAACCGGCCGCGCCGGCGTGGCCTTGTCCGACGGCCTGCACTGAACCCACAAGGACCAACATGACTATCATGCTTATTTTGTTCGGCGCAGTGCTGGCGCTGGTACTGATCAATGTGCCGATCGCGGTATCGCTCGGCATCGTCGCCGTGATTGCGATGCTTGCGAGCCACGGCCTCGATTCGCTTCCCAACATGGCGATCGTGATTTACAACGGCGCGACCAATTTCCCGCTGCTGGCGATACCGCTGTTCATCCTGGCCGGCGCGATCATGAACGCTTCCGGCATTTCGCAGCGCCTGATCGCATTCGCTTCGGCGCTGTTCGGCTGGATCCGCGGCGGCCTGGCCCATGTGTCGATCGGCTCGTCGCTGTTCTTCGCCGAGATTTCCGGCTCGGCGGTGGCGGACGTCGCCGCGCTCGGTTCGATCCTGATCCCCGGCATGAAAGCAAGGGGATATCCGGCGCCGGTGGCGGCGGCGGTGATGTCTTCGGCCGCCACGCTGGCGGTCATCATTCCGCCATCGATCCCGATGATCCTGTATGCAGTGATGGCGGAAACGTCGGTGGTGCAACTGTTCGTTGCCGGCATCGTGCCGGGCATCATCGGTGCCATCGGCCTGATGGTCGTCGCATCGTTTCTGGCGCGCCGCTACGACTTGCCGCGCGAGGCAGCATTTTCGATCAAGCGGGTCGGCAAGACCGCGCGCGAAGCGTTATGGGCATTCGCGCTGCCGATCATCATTCTCGGCGGCATTTTCGGCGGCGTCGTCACGGCAACCGAAGGCGCGGCGCTGGCGGTGGTTGCCGCGCTGTTCATCGGCCTCGTCGTGTACCGCGAGCTCGATCTCAAGCATCTGAAGATTGCCGTGATCGAAGGCGGCGTGCAAACCGCGGTCGTGATGCTGCTGGTTGCCACCAGTTCGCTGCTCGGCACGTATCTGACCGAAGTGCAGGCGCCGCAGGCGCTGGCGCAAGCCGTGTCGGACTTTACCGCCAACAAGTGGGCGGTGCTGGCGCTGCTCAATGTGCTGTTCCTGTTTCTCGGCATGTTCCTGCATTCGGCCGCCGCGATCATCCTGGTGATTCCGATCGTGATGCCGCTGGTGCGGGCGGTCGGCATCGATCCGGTGCACTTCGGCCTGATCGTGACGATCAACCTCGGCATCGGCCAGCAAACGCCGCCGGTCGCCAGCGTGCTGATGGTGGCCAGCTCGATCGCCAAGGCGTCGGTGTGGGATGTGACCAAGGTCAATATCTGGTTCATCGGCATTCTGATTGCGGTACTGATGCTGGTGACCTATGTGCCGGTGACCGGAATGGGACTGGTCGATTACTTTTATCGATAACCATGGGAGCATTCGAACCATGAGCAATGGCCGCGTGCATTTATCCGTCAGCGATGGCATCGCGTCGATCCTGATCGACCGGCCGCAAGCGCGCAATGCGATGACCTGGCCGATGTATGAAGAACTGGCCGCGATTTGCGAAAGGATTGCCAACGATCCGGCGGTTCGCGTCGCCACGTTGCGCGGTGCCGGCGGCGAGGCATTCGTCGCCGGCACCGACATCGAGCAGTTCCGCGCGTTCAACAGCGGCGAGGACGGCATCGCGTATGAAAAAATCATCGACGAACGGATCGGCCAGATCGAACGGCTGCCGATGCCGACGGTGGCGATCGTCGAAGGGTGGGCCATCGGCGGCGGGCTGGCGATTACCGCGGCATGCGATTTCCGGATCGCCACGCCGCAGGCGTCGTTCGGCGTGCCGATTGCACGCACGCTCGGCAATTGCCTGTCGATTGCCAATACCGCGCGGGTGGTCGCCGCATTCGGTGTTCCGCGCGCAAAACGCATGCTGCTGCTGGCTGAAACGATCGGCGCCGACGAAGCGAAAGCCTGCGGCTTCGTGACCGAGATTGCCGAAGCAGGCGCACTCGATGCGCAGGCTGCCGCACTCTGCGCGCGGCTGGCGAAAAACGCGCCGGTGACGATGCGCGCTGCCAAGGAAGGCATCCGCCGCGTCGTCAACGAAGGCTTGCCGCAGGGCGAGGATCTGATCCGGGCCTGCTACGGCAGCCGCGATTTCAAGATCGGCGTGGAAGCGTTCCTTGAAAAGAAGCGTCCGGTCTGGACCGGATCGTGATGGCAATGCGCGCTTCTGCAAATAATCAAAGGACAAGATCGTGAAGAAAGCATTACCCGCCCACACCGGACCGCTGGCCGGCATGCGCGTGCTCGAACTGGCGCAGATCATGGCCGGCCCCACCTGCGGCATGATGCTGGCCGACATGGGCGCCGATGTCACCAAGGTCGAGAAACTGCCGGGAGGCGACGATTCACGCGGCTACCGCGAACCGCGCGTCAACGGCGTCTCCGCGCCGTTTATGGTGTTGAACCGCAACAAGCGCGGCATTGCGCTGAACCTGAAGCATGCGCAAGGCAAGGAAATTCTGCTGCGCATGGTCAGGGAAGCCGACGTGCTGACTGAAAATTACCGGCGCGGCACCCTGGAAAAACTCGGGCTCGGCTACGACGTGCTGAGCCAGGTGAATCCGGGATTGATCTATTGCGCGGTATCCGGTTACGGCCGCGACGGCCCGTACGGCGACAAGGGCGGCTTCGATCTGATCGCGCAGGGATTCGCCGGCCTGATGTCGGTGACCGGCGAACCGGGCCGGCCGCCGGTCAAGACCGGCAATTCGATCGCCGATATCAACGCCGGCATCTTGGCGGTGGCCGGCATCACCGCGGCGTATGTGCACAAGCTGAAAACCGGCGAAGGGCAAGTGGTCGATACGTCGCTGATGGAAGCGGCGCTGCAGCAGACCTACTGGCATGCAGCGATCTATTTCGCCACCGGCGAATCGGTCGGCCCGACCGGCTCCGCGCATCTGCTGACCGCGCCGTATCAGGCGTTCCGCGCCAGCGACGGCTGGATCAACGTCGGCGGCGCGAACCAGGCCAACTGGGAACGCATTGCCGATGTACTCGGCCATCCGGAGTGGCGCGACGATCCGCGTTATGCGACCAATTCGGCGCGGATGGACCATCTCGATGCGCTGACCGCCGCGATGAATGCGGTGCTGATCACGCGCAGCAAGGCCGACTGGATCGCCGCGTTCGACGCTGCCGGCGTGCCGGTCGGACCGGTGCACACGATCGGCGAAGCGCTGTCGCATCCGCAAACGCTTGCGCGCAACATGGTGGTCGATCTGGTGCATCCGCAAGCCGGCCCGACCAAGGCGCTCGGCTGTCCGATCCACTTTTCGAAAACGCCGGCGCGGATCGACCGCCCCGCGCCGATGCTGGGCCAGCATTCGCGCGAATTGTTGCGCGAGTATCACTATACCGATGCGGAAATCGATAGTTTTGTTGCTGATGGCGTGATCGAAGAGGCGGCGGCTGCCGAGAATTAATGGAAATCTACTTAGCAATCAGTATTTGAAGCCACAAAAATTAATGCCGCCTTTTGTGCAGAAAGACATGCGGCGCAATGCGCTGCGCTTATTACGCCCTACGATTAACGGAAGCCAGGTAGGGCGTCAATAAGCGAAGCGCATTGCGCCGCATGTCTCATTTAAATTACTGACCTCTGTGTAATCTCCAAAAAATTTAATAACCGCTCGCAAGCAAGCAAATTCGCTACAATGGCACGCTACCTGTTCTTGTCCGTGCCATGTCAACTTCCCCGCAGTTTGGTCTGAATACCCCGCAACGCGAAGCCGTCAAATACATGGAAGGCCCATGCCTGGTACTGGCCGGCGCCGGCTCCGGCAAGACGCGCGTCATCACGCAAAAAATCGCGCATCTGATCGAAGACTGCGGCTATGAATCCAAGCACATCGCTGCACTCACTTTCACCAACAAGGCCGCCGCCGAAATGCAGGAGCGGATTGCCAAGCTGCTGAAAGAGCCGAAGCAGGCCAAGCACCTGACGGTCAGCACGTTCCATTCGCTCGGCGTGAAAATCCTGCGGCAGGAAGCGAAAGAACTGGGCCTGAAAGACCGCTTCTCGATCATGGATAGCGACGATTGTTTTTCGCTGGTGCAGGATCTGGCGGTCACCACCGACAAGCAGTTGATCCGCCGTATCCAAGGCAAGATGTCGCTGTGGAAGAACGGCTTGATCGATCCCGACGACGCACTCAAAAACGCAGTTGATGAAGACGATGCGCAAGCCGCGCGCATCTACCGCAATTACGTCGCCACATTGTCGTCGTATCAGGCGGTCGATTTCGATGACCTGATCCGCCTGCCGGTCGAACTGTTTCGCGGCAACGATGCGGTGCGCGACAAATGGCAGCGCCGGCTGCGCTACCTGCTGGTCGATGAATATCAGGACACCAACACCTGCCAGTATGAACTGGTGAAACTGCTGGTCACCGGCGTCGGCAAGAAGCCGATGTTTACCGCGGTCGGCGACGACGACCAGGCGATCTACGCATGGCGCGGCGCGACCATCGAGAATCTCAAAACGCTGCAGGTCGATTTTCCCGATTTGAAGGTCATCAAGCTGGAACAGAATTACCGTTCCACCACGCGCATCCTGCAAGCGGCCAACGCGGTCATCGCCAACAACCCGAAGCTGTTTGAAAAGTCGCTGTGGTCCGAACACGGCCTCGGCGATCCGATCAAGGTGCTGGCGATGCCGGACGATGAACAGGAAGCCGATCAGGTCGCGATCATGCTGTCGGCGCACCGCTTCGAACGCCGCGCGAAATTTTCCGACTACGCGATCCTGTATCGCGGCAATCATCAGGCCCGCGTGTTTGAGAAGGCATTGCGCCGCGAGCGGATTCCGTACGTGATGTCCGGCGGCCAGAGTTTTTTCGACCGCGCCGAAATCAAGGACATCATCAGCTACCTGCGGCTGATCGCCAACGGCGACGACGATCCGGCGTTCATCCGCGCGGTGACCACGCCCAAGCGCGGCGTCGGCCAATCGACGCTGGAAGCGCTCGGCGCCTACGCCGGCCAATGGCAATGCTCATTGTTCGAAGCAGTCTTCAAGGGCGGCCTCGAATCGAAACTGGCGGACCGGCAACTGACGCCGCTGCGCGAATTCTGTACTTTCATCAATCAGCTCGAAGCACGCGCCAGCCGCGTCGGCGCCGCCGGCAGCGGCGAAAATGCCGCCGCCGTGCTGGACGACATGATGAAGGAAATCAATTACGAAGCGTATCTGTACGACACGTTCGACGACCGCCAAGCCCAGAGCAAATGGCAGAACGTGCTCGACTTTACGACCTGGCTCAAAGAAAAAGGCACCGGCGGCAAGGACGGCACCGACCCCGAAAAAAGCCTGCTCGAACTGACGCAAATGGTCGCGCTGATGAGCATGCTCGAAGGCCGCGACGAAGAACCGGACGCGGTGCGCATGTCCACGCTGCACGCATCGAAAGGGCTGGAATTTCCGCACGTGTTTCTGGTCGGCGTGGAGGAGGGAATCCTGCCGCACAAGGGCGACCCCGATGCGCCGGTCGAAACGCTCGGCGCGCGGATCGAGGAAGAGCGCCGCCTGATGTATGTCGGCATCACGCGCGCGCAACGCAGCCTGCATATCACCTGGTGCAAGAAGCGCAAGCGGGCGCGCGAAAACGTGCATTGCGACGTATCGCGCTTCATCAAGGAAATGAAGCTGGATGAAGGCGATGCGGTGCCGACCGAGGAAGAAACGATCACGCCGCAGAACCGGCTGGCGAATCTGAAGGCATTGCTGCAGAAGCCGAAGGCGGCTTGAGCGCGGCTTTGAACATGCCGTAACTGTATAAGTTGTACTCTATTGGAAGCGTCTCAAACAACGCTGCGCAAAATGTTTTCGGTAGTCATCTGAAGAAAAAAGAAGGACAAATATTTCGTCTTGTTATAACATTGTGGTTACTTTTCCTTTTTACGTAAAAACATTGTAATTACCGGAATCCAAATGAAAACTTCAATCCGCAAAATGGGCAATTCACAAGGAGTTCTTATCCCAAAACCGTTTCTGGCCCAGGCAGGGCTTGACATGGGCGAGGTCGATATCGAAGTTGAAAATAATGCCATTGTGATCCGCAAGCCGGAAAAGAAAGTTCGCGCAGGATGGGCGGAAGCTAGCAAAGCGATTGCTGCGGCAAACGACGATACTTTGGTATGGCCGGAGTTTGGAAATGCTGGTGACAAGGAATTGGCGTGGTAAAACGTGGAGAAATCTGGCTGGCAGCGCTTGACCCGACAGTAGGAAGCGAAATTAAAAAGACTCGCCCATGCGTTATTGTTTCCCCGGCTGAAATCCATGATTATCTGAAAACAGTGATCGTGGCGCCCATGACGACAGGCAGCAAGCCAGCCCCTTATCGCGTGCCGGTATCGTTCCGGAAAAAGAAAGGTCTGATTGTGCTGGACCAAATGCGGTCAATAGACAAGACGCGGCTTATCAGCAAATTAGGTGCGGTAACTGAAAAAACGCTTGCCGAAACATTGAGTACGTTGCAAGAAATTTTTACTGAATAAATGACCTTGCGCCTTACGCTGCGACAACCGATATAACCATCCAGTAAAAATCCCCGGTATTCCGGCAAGCGCAACAAGGAGGAATTTGAACGTTTGAATTTGCAGATGGCTACCATAATCGCCGGCGTCAGATTCGTGCTCTTCAAGTCAACGCATCAAGCGGGCTTTTCACCGCACCTCCTCCAACCTTCAACACATGGGTATAAATCATTGTCGTGCTTACGTCCGAATGACCCAGCAGCGCCTGTACCGTGCGAATGTCATAACCGGTCTGCAAGAGATGGGTCGCAAAGGAGTGGCGCAATGTATGCGGTGTCGCAGGTTTTGCAATGCGTGCGGTCTGCACCGCGCGTTTAAATGCACGCTGAAAAGTCTGATCATATAAATGATGCCGTCGTTCGATTCCGGAGCGCGGATTCACCGATGGATGAGCTTGCGGGAATAACCAGTGCCATGCCCATGACGATCCTCCCGGATACTTCTTTTCAAGTGCAAACGGTATTTCCACACTGGCTATAGTGCCTGTACCGAATACTCTCTCGCAGTTGATCTAGAAGTCGAGGTGACTGTAGAATCGGTTTGCTGCTTTTTGCAGTTTTGTTAATACTGTACATAAGCACAGTATATTTGCAAAAAGACAAGGAAGCAAGCGGGTTTCAGAAGGGCGATCGGCGCCAGATTATCCAGCAGGTGCCAGATTACGGAGACAAAATCATGCTGTATAAATTAAGTTATCCCTCGTTTTGGGCCGCGCTTGACGCAACGTACGAATAAGCGTACGATTGCGCTTTTTGGAGGTGCCCATGGCCGTCCCCATCACCGCCAGTGAGGCGCGCGCAAACCTGTACCGTTTGATCGACGAAGCAAATGAGTCTCACCAGCCTGTCGTGATTTCAGGCAGGCGCAGTAGTGCCGTTCTTGTGTCGGCAGAGGACTGGGACGCGATTCAGGAGACTTTGTATCTTCTGTCGGTGCCAGGCATGCGCGAATCCATCAAGAAGGGCATGTCTGAGCCGCTTGAAAAGAGCGCCAGAGAACTCAAGTGGTGAAATGGGAGGTCGTCTTTGCCAAGCACGCGCTCAAGGACGCCAAGAAGTTGTCTTCTGTCGGGCTCAGAGACAAAGCGCAAGCGCTACTCGATGTGCTTGCGCAGGATCCATTTCAGAATCCACCACCCTACGAGAAGCTCGTTGGCGACCTGGAGGGAGCATATTCACGCCGCATCAATATCCAGCATCGGATGGTCTACGAGGTGTTCAAGAAGGAGCACATTGCTCGCGTTCTCCGGATGTGGACCCACTATGAGTGACGCGAGGGATAACATGTCCGTCAACGCGGACGACCGCGGGCGTCCGGTCGCTGCTTTCCGCGGTCGCCGGTTACGTCTACGTTAGGCGTCACAGAAGGCGTTAGAAGCCATCAACCAAGGGGGAGTCCATGTCCACCATTGCCAACACCGTTGTCGGCCTCATCGCGCTTTTGCATGTCTACATCCTCGTGCTGGAGATGTTCCTCTGGGACAAGCCATTCGGGCTGCACGCATTCGGCCAAACGCAGGAAGCGGCGACCGCCTCCAAGGTCTTGGCTGCGAACCAGGGGCTGTACAACGGCTTCTTGGCCGCCGGCCTGTTCTGGGGGCTGAGCCTCGGAGCGGCCGGCACAAGTGTGAAGATGTTTTTTCTGTTATGCGTTCTGGCCGCAGGACTATATGGCGCGGCGACGGTCGGCCGTAAGATTCTTTTTATCCAGGCCGTGCCAGCGGCTATCGGGCTGGCTTTTCTGCTTTTGTCGTAAGTGGCCAGGAGGATAGGTTTGTCGTTAGTTACGAAAGCAATGACCGCGAAAAATCTGGATGATGCATTTCATCTTCTCAACGCATTTCTTTCAACTGACGAGCATTATCTCGACAGCCGTAATGCTTACGGCGACGGCGGCCCTGAAGCGCTTCGTCAAGCATTAAAATTGTTCCTGTCGCGTCCCGAGTTGGGCTTTGTCTGGCTGGCATACGATTCTGACGTTGCGGTGGCGTGTTGCGCGGTGTGTTATGCGATTTCGACTTCGGCCGGCGCAGTCGTTGTGAAGCTCGACGATGTAACTGTCAGGCCCGGCTGCGAAGGGAAAGGCATAGGTACGGTGCTTATCGATACGCTGAAAGCAGAGCTCCGTCATCAGGGCGTGAAGCGAATCGATACTTCATGCCATCTGCAAAATCCCCGTGCCAGGGCGTTCTATGGACGGCATGGATTCATGGCGCTCAATGAGGAGCGATTGAGCCATGTGCTTTGACGCCCGGCATGCTTACCCCGGGCCATTTGCAGCGCACGTTACCCGATGCGTTAAACATCAACAGCCAGAGGAAAATTCACCAATGAAGCTTTCCAGGGAAAATTTGTTTCAGGTCATGGCCAAAGAGCTTGGCCACAGCTTTGACGGTGAAATACGCATAGGCGGAAACTATACGTCTGCTGTCGAGAACGGTGCTGAAATCTACGTCAGTGGACAAATACCGCGTGTTGGAAATACGGTAGTCGTCACAGGGCGGATTGGTGGAGACGTCCCGCTGGACCAAGGCCGCTATGCCGCAAAAATTTGCATAATGCGGGCTTTGGCAATCCTGCGTCAGTCGCTCGGCACCCTGGATCGCGTCAGGAAAATTCTTCGTATTACTGTCTATGTACAGTCTGCACCGGATTTCACGCAGCAGAGCGAAGTCGCTGATGGCGCTTCGGAAATTTTGTATGCCATTTTCGCTTCCGCAGGCGTCCACACGAGGACATCTGTCGGTGTTTATCAACTGCCTAAAAATGCAGCAGTCGAAATCGACATGATTGTTGCAATTGAACCCTCTTCCGAAAGCCTTGATGTTTAACTTGCCGTTGAACTGCGACGCCTAGCTTTTTAACCACACAATCAGGATGCTCACAATGGCAGAAGTCACTGGAATCGATCACATCTACATCACGGTGTCCGACATCGGGAAGTCGGAGTCTTTTTACGACCAGGTGCTGATCCAGATCCTTGGCTTTCGCAAGAAAAAATTTACGTTGGCTGGCGATCCACACATTCAATACTTCAACCGTCATTTTGGCTTTGTTCTGCGACCCGCCCGAGTCCTCGCAAAGCATGACTCGTATTCGCCGGGATTGCATCACTTCTGTCTGCGTGTAGATTCGATAGCCGAGGTTCACGCTGTTGCCGAGCAACTCCGCAACGCAGGTATTGATGCTACCGAAGCGAAGCTGCATCCGGAATACGCGCCTGACTATGCCGCGACATACTTCACCGACCCGGACGGTATTCGCCTCGAAGTCACCAATTATCGCCAAGAGCGTCGCGAGCGTCACGGCAACTGGCAGTAGCGCGGCTAACCTTTTCGTCGAGGAGCGGTTACCGGCAAACCGGTGTCTGTACTTCATGACGAACGCACGACGCCAGGAGAATAAATTTGCCGCTGATTACGAAAACAATGACAGAAAAACCCAGATAATGCATTTCATCTTCTCAAAGAATTTCTTTTAGTTGACGAGTACTATCTCGACAGCAGCACTGTTTCCGGCAGGGCCCTGAAACGGTTCGTGACGGAAAAACGGCAAGCTTCGGAAGCTAATCAGAAAGGTTCGTACCTCCATGTTGGATAATTTTTTAACACGGCTGCCAACACGGATATTGCGCGATAGAGACGCGCCGGTTAATCCTGCGTTATGCCGTCTTCCCACTCACAATCAATAAGGCTCGATCATGGCAGTCTGGCTTCCGGTATTAAAGGCATCGCTTCCCTACATTACGCAAATCGTCACCGCTGCGATTCCGGCATTCACGTCGAAATCTTCGAAAGGAAAGCCTGAAGAGATCATTCCCACGCAGATTGCAGAACTGCAAACGGCAGTGACTCGCAACGCAGAATCCGTGAAGATGCTGGCAACGCAATTGCAGGAAGCCATCGAGGGTATCGATGCAGCGGCGGCCAAGCTTCGACAAGAACTTATCGTCCTTCGGCGCCTTTCGGCGCTCGCGATAATTCTGTCCTTGATCGCATTCTCGGCAATCGCATGGACATTTCTCAGCAAGGCAACAGCGTAGCCATGCTCGGCTTCCCATCGAACGGACTTGCAACGGAAAAGTATGTTTACCCGCTCCGTAAGGAAGCGGCGGCATCGTCACGGTCCGCATACGCCAACCGTCGGAATATAGGCCGCCCGGACAAGGGGCACTGAAACAATGATCAACTACATGTGGTTTGCCGCGGCGGCAGTGTTTGAAATTGCAGGATGCTATGCTTTCTGGGCATGGCTTCGTCTGGGTAAAAGCGCACTGTGGATTATCCCCGGGGTCGTAAGCCTGGCGCTGTTTGCGCTCATTCTGACCAGGGTCGAGGCAGCGTTCGCAGGCAGGGCGTATGCTGCCTATGGCGGCGTGTATATTGTTTCATCGCTCGCATGGCTGGCCTTTATTGAGCGCAGCCGGCCGTTGTGGTCGGATATTCTGGGCGGTGCTGTTTGCTTGATCGGGGCTGCGATAATCTTGTTCGGGCCTCGATTCTCCGGCACTTGACCGGGCTTCAATCCGGCGCTCATCGCAGCGGCCCGCTGTTTTCGCCGCTTGCCATGGCCAGTGCGGTGGCTGCCGCATGATGGCTGCCTGGATAGGCCGCCAGACCATGCTTGCAGAGAAGCGCACCTGACGCGGCACATTAAACATCGTGACTGATTCCGGAGCATCCGCATGACAATCGAAGACCGCCTGATCGACATTGAAATCAAGGTTTCGCGCCAGGAAGACATGGTGGAAGCGTTGAACCAGATGGTTTATCAGCAGCAAAAGAAGATAGGCGAGCTGGAGGCGCTGTGTTCGGCGCTGGCTAGGCGCATCAAGGATATGGCGAGCACTGACATGGAAGCCAATCCGGCAAATGAAAAGCCGCCGCATTATTAAATCCGGCAGGCTTGAATCAGCGCCTCTCTTTTCAAGTATTGAATCATGACCGCACCAGACGAACAAAACGCGCCGCTTCGCGCCAAGCTGAACCTGGAAACATCGCAGATGCAGTGGCGGGAACTGCTGCGTTATTTTGCCGCCGGAACGGTGATTGCGGTGAGCGATGAACTGGATCTGGTGGAGGTCGCCGTCTGCATCTCGAACGACGACAAGGCATCCGTTGCGCAATGGATGGCGGAAAATCGCGTCGCCAAAGTATCCGATGCGCAAGCGCTAGCCTGGCTGAAAGCCGACGCTGCGTTATGGACGGTCGTCATCAAGCCGTGGATTTTGGTGCAGCAAAAGAAACCGTCCTGAAAATTTTCCGCAATGGAACGCAGCATTGCGAGAGCGAAGGCGTTTTTTGTTAGGGCGGGCATTGCACGACGGCACACAACGGTAAAATAAGCATTCGCCATTTATTGCCGCCGGTGTTGTGCCTTATTCATCGAATCCGCTTTCCCGAAAAATCATTCATTGCGATTGCGACTGCTTCCATGCGGTAGAGATGCGCGATGACCCGTCGCTGCGCGAATTGCCGGTGGCGGTCGGCGGGCGTTCCGCGATGGCGACGTCGCCGGCAATGAAAAAATACCGGATCGCGTCCCGGCAGATTTTCGCGGTTTGCCGCGGCCACACTGAGCATTTGCCCCATGAACGCTGAAGCTCGCTGCATCGCGCATGTGGACATGGATGCTTTCTATGCATCAGTAGAACTTCTGCGCTATCCGGAATTACGCGGCCAGCCGGTCGTCATCGGCGGCCGCTCCGTGCACCGGCCGACAGTTCAACAGGATGGAAGCCGGTATTTTTCAAGGCTGCGCGACTACGCCGGACGAGGAGTGGTGACGACATCGACTTACGAAGCGCGTGCCCTTGGCGTATTTTCCGCAATGGGAATCATGAAGGCGGCGCAATTGGCGCCCGACGCCATTCTTTTGCCGGCGGACTTCGACGCCTATCGCCATTATTCACGGCTGTTCAAAAGCGCAGTCGCAGGCATTGCACCGCATATCGAAGATCGGGGCATCGATGAGATCTATATCGACCTGAATGAAAAGCTTGATGAAATGCATTCGCTGGCCTTGCGCATCAAGCAAGCGGTGCGGGAAGCCACCGGGCTTTCATGCTCAATCGGCATAGCGCCTAACAAGCTGCTGGCGAAGATATGTTCGGACCTTGAAAAGCCCGATGGGCTGACCGTTCTGACCCATGCCGATATACCGCGGCGGATCTGGCCGCTGGCTGTCCGCAAAATCAATGGCATCGGTCCCAAAGCGGGTGAGAAGCTCGCCGCGCTTGATATCCGCACGATTGGGGAACTGGCCAAAGCAGAACCCAGCCTGCTTCAGGCGCATTTCGGCCGCAGCTATGCCGGCTGGCTCCATAATGCGGCTCAGGGCATCGATGATCGTCTGGTGATGACGAGTTCGGAGCCTAAATCGATCAGCCGCGAGACCACTTTTGAACGAGACCTTCACGCCCGTCACGACCGTGAAACCTTGTCGGGTATCTTCACCACATTATGCACACGGGTGGCAGAAGATCTGCGCCGCAAGGGGTACGTGGGCCGTACCGTCGGCATCAAGCTGCGCTACGCGGATTTCCGAACCCTTACGCGCGACGTTACTCTGCCGGCCTCTACCGCTGACGCGGCAACCATTCGCCGGGCTGCCGGAGAATGTCTGCGGCGGGCTCCGCTGGAACAGAGGCTGAGACTGCTTGGCGTGCGAGTCAGTGCGTTGTCCAGGCCCAACGGATCGCATGATGACGATAATTTGTCGCAAGGAGAGCTGCTCTTTACCGCGTGAGTACGCCAGGCAGCGGTGGCGGCAACTCACCGTTTGCGGATTCGGGCCTGGCGCAGTTCATCGCGCTGGTTGGCCGGCGACATCGATCTGCGCGAAGGCTTGGCGAATCGCGTCCGCGCCGCCCGGGCGAACCAGGCGCGTCATTTCCTTGCCGTGGCTTAAAAAGACCAGTGTGGGCCAGAGCGTCACCCGGAGCGAGCGCCCCAGCGGCCGGCCTTTGCCATCCTCGATCTTGATATGGCGCACCAGAGGATGATCGGCGAAGGCGGCGGCCAGCGGCTGCTGCGCGGCCTGGCAGTATCCGCACCAGGGCGCGCCGAACTCGATCACGGTCGGGCCGTCGAGCAACTCGATTTCCGCGCGCGCCGGCTCGGTCAATGCATAGTCATCGTTCATCGCCATGTCGATATTTCCTTTTCATAAAAAACTTCCCCGTTGAAAATCATCCGGGAAATTCAGCGCGCCCGGCAAAGGGTCTTGCTTCGGCGTGGCGGTAAGAACGACTTGCCACGGGCATCCGCCTTATCGCCGGCGCAAAGGGTCGAGCAAATGCGTCAGCGCGTTGTGGTCCAACTCGTACATCAGCGCGATCAGCGCGCCGAGTTCTCCGGAAGGAAAGCCTGCGCGCGCAAACCAGCCGAGATAATGCCCCGGCAGGTCGGCGATCAGGCGCCCCTTGTATTTCCCGTAAGGCATTTCACGGGTGACCAAAAGCTGCAATTGTTCCGGGTTCAACATCGGCGACGGCCTTTGCGAATGCAGCGCGGCTGGAAATGCCAGCTTGCTGATGATTGAATTATCGGGTCACTTCAAGCAAAACGACATGCCCTTGCACGGCGCTCCCGGCGCGGCCTTCAGCAGGAAAATATGTCTGTTCAAGTGCATTGCGGTCTCCGTTGCCGTTAATTGAGATGGGTTTAATGGATGTTTGCGGACAGGCCTTTTATTGTCTCGCGAGAGATGGTCTTTGTCGACAGCCTGCGCATGGGTGGTGCGTGGCCGCTTATGCTCCAAAGAGCGAAGCACTGCGCCAGCATTCCTTGCCAGTTGCGTGAACGCTGAACAACGTCTGAAAAATGGATTGGGATAAACCCGGCTCATTAGACGGTTGATCTCTGCCGCCGGCTCTGCATCAGCCAGCCGACACTGTCGCGCCGCATGGCCGAACTGGCGCAGATGCATCGATTGATCGTGCCGTCCTATCCGGAGACGCGCATATGGATCGATGTCTTGCCGTTGGCGGAAGCGTATTGGCGCAGGGTGGAAAAACAGGATTTGATTGATGACGGTTTTCGGCTGGAGGTGCGCGCCATGCAGGAAAGGCTGGAAAGCGTGCGTGCGCAACCGGGCCGGCTGGCCTAAAACCAAGCGAAGCAAGGCGGCATTTCAAAGCCCGGTAAACTACATGGCGCAGGACGAACTCAAAGCGCAATAGACGAAAGAAAATTTGCCGCCGGAAAGAGCAGCAGATCCAGGCAAAAAAATGAACAAATATCTGCGCACGACCATCACAACACCATGACAAGCGCATTTGATTTCGGCGTAGATCCGCCATCCGCATCCGACTCAAAAACCGTCGCTCTCGACCTCGCCATATCGCCGGCAGGGCATGTGCATCTGACGCGTCTTGCAGGCAATTCCGATCTGCCGCCGCCGGCCGCCGCGCGCATCGCCAACGCATTCGCACGCGGCGGCAGCCATGGCCTGCTGCATCTGGGCGCAGTGGAGCTCGGCATCTGGTTGCCGCCTTCTCTTGCGTTCGGGCGCGAGCTGGCCCATCTGCTCATGGCGCGCCTGTGCGCGGTGCCGGATCTGGCCGGCCAGTGGGCCGATGCCGAGCTTCCGGTTCCCGGCGCTGAACTGGAGCGGCTGGCCGCCGCAGTCCCGCCGATGGCCGGTGCGGAATATCTGGATGCGGCGCGG
This sequence comes from Herminiimonas sp., assembly GCA_027310305.1. Lineage (GTDB taxonomy): Bacteria > Pseudomonadota > Gammaproteobacteria > Burkholderiales > Burkholderiaceae_D > DAIDBD01. The sequence continues at coordinate 16,884 of DAIDBD010000115.1, read as the reverse complement.
CTGGAAATGCTGTGGGCCGATCTGCAGGCGGCGGCGCGCGCAGAGATCGCTGCAGAGGATGGCGATGTGCAGGCGTGGCTGCAACGCAAGCATCCGAGCTGGAATCTGCTGGGCCGCGTCTGCTTTCATCTCGCCGAAAATAAAAGCAACGCGCAGGCTCCGTTCGCCTTTCTCGCCACGTATGTCGCGCGGCACGCACAGCATTTGCAACAGTCGCGCGTGCAGCATCAGCCACTGGGGCGGGCGCTGCAAGAATACGCCGGCGCGGGCGATCGCGACACGCTGCTCGGGCTGCTGCTGCCGGTGAACAAGGCGGCCGAACAAAGTCCGTGGCTGAAGTCGCTGGTCGATTCCGGCGCCATCTTTCATCCGATCGCATGGGCGCCCGCCGACGCGCATCAATTCCTGAAAAACATTCCGGTATTCGAAGCGTGCGGCATCGTGGTGCGCATCCCGGACTGGTGGAAGCCGAACCAGCCGCCGCGCCCGCAAGTGCGCGTCAATATCGGCAACCGCGCCGCCGGTCTGGGGTTGGATGCGATGCTGGATTTCAATCTGTCGGTCGCGCTCGATGACGAAGAACTTTCCGAGGACGAATGGGCGCAGCTGTTGGCGGTCGGCGATGGCCTGGTGCGGCTCAAGGGCCGCTGGGTCGAGGTCGATCGCGAGAAGCTCGACGGCGTGCTGGCGCACTGGAAAAAAGTGCAACGCGCTGCGTCCGGCGGCGGCATATCGTTTCTCGATGGCATGCGGCTGCTGGCGGGTGTCGCGCCGGAAAGCAATGGCAGCGCGGTGATGTCCGCCGGCGTGGCCGGCTGGTCGGCCGTGGTCGCCGGCGGCTGGTTGCGGGAGGCGCTGGAGGGTCTGCGCAATCCGCATGGCGCAGGCGCCGATGTGCATCCGGGACCGGAACTGAAGGCGCAGCTGCGGCCCTACCAGCAGGACGGCGTGCGCTGGCTGTGGTGGCTGAACCGGCTCGGGTTGGGCGGTTGTCTGGCCGACGACATGGGGCTGGGCAAGACCGTGCAGGTTCTGGCGCTGCTGCTGCTGGCCAAACGCGAAGCCGATCCGGGGCCGCATTTGCTGGTGCTGCCGGCCTCGCTGATCGGCAACTGGCAATCGGAAATCGCGCGCTTCGCGCCGAGCCTGCGCATATTGATCGCGCATCCATCGGCCATGCCCGGCAAGACGCTGGCCTCGCTTCCCGCCGGGCGGCTGGCGAAGGTCGATGTCGTCATCACCAGTTACGGCAGCCTGCTCCGTGCTCCCTGGCTGCTGCAGACGCGCTGGTCGCTGGTGGTGCTCGATGAAGCGCAGGCGATCAAGAATCCGGGCGCGCGCCAGACGCAAGCGGTAAAAACGCTGAACAGCCGCGTGCGATTCGCGCTGACCGGCACGCCGGTGGAAAACCGGCTGGGCGATTTATGGTCGCTGTTCGATTTCATCTGCCCCGGCCTGCTCGGTTCCGGCAAGGCGTTCAGCGGCTTCATCCGCCGGCTGGAACAGGACGGCCACGCGAGCTACGCGCCGTTGCGCAATCTGGTGCAACCGTATATTTTGCGGCGCCTGAAAAGCGACAAGCGCATCATTGCCGATTTGCCGGACAAGACCGAAGTCAAGGCGTACTGTGGGCTCAGCCGATTGCAGGCCGGCTTGTACGAGCAGACGGTAGCCGCGCTCGGCCAACAGATCGCGACGCTGGACGGCATCGCCCGGCGCGGCGCGGTGCTGGCTTTTCTGATGCGCTTCAAGCAAATCTGCAATCATCCGTCGCAATGGCTCGGCGACGGCGGCTACGCGCCGGATGACAGCGGCAAGTTCGCCCGCCTGCGAGAAATCGCGGAAGCCATCGCGGCGCGTCAGGAAAAGGTGCTGGTGTTTACGCAATTCCAGGAAATGACCGGCCCGCTGGCCGAGTTTCTGCAAAGCGTGTTCGGCCGGCCCGGACTGGTGCTGCACGGCGCGACGCCGGTGAAAGCGCGCAAGGTGCTGGTCGATCATTTCCAGCAGGAGCAAGGACCGCCGTTTTTTGTGCTGTCGATCAAGGCCGGCGGCACCGGCCTCAATCTGACGGCGGCGTCGCACGTCATTCATTTCGACCGCTGGTGGAATCCTGCGGTGGAGAATCAGGCGACCGACCGCGCTTACCGCATCGGCCAGAAAAAAAATGTGCTGGTGCATAAATTCATCTGCCGCGGCACGGTCGAAGAAAAAATCGACGCGCTGATAGAAAACAAATTGGGGCTGTCCAATAATATTCTGGAAGGCAGCGGCGAAACGTTGCTGACCGAAATGAGCAACGACGAATTGCTGCGGCTGGTGGCGCTCGATATCAACAGCGCAATGGATGAAAAATAGCCAGGCCTGCGGGCTTGTTTCAAGGAGTTGACATGAGTTATTTTTACGGCGGCTGGCCGCGCTACGTGCCGGTCGCGGAGCGAAAAGAACAAGCCAGGCGCAAGCTCGAAGCGCTTAAAAAGAAGGGCCGGAACTGTCAGCCGGTAGCAATCGACGGCCGCGCCATCGCGCGCACTTTCTGGGGCAAGAAGTGGTGCGGCAACCTCGAAGCCTACAGCGATTACGCCAACCGGCTGCCGCGCGGACGCACTTACGTGCGCAACGGCTCGGTGATCGATCTGCAAATCACGGCAGGCAAAATCAACGCGCTGGTTACCGGCTCGGAAGTGTACGAAGTCAGCATCAGCGTGCGTGGCCTGGAAAAGAATCTGTGGAAGTCCATCCTCGCCGAATGCGCCGGCAAGGTTGCTTCGCTGGTGGAACTGTTGCAGGGCCGCTTTTCCAGCGCTGTGATGGACGTTGTCGCGCGCCACGGCAGCGGCTTGTTTCCGATTCCGCAGCACATTGATTTCCGTTGCAGCTGTCCCGACTCGGCCTCGATGTGCAAGCATGTCGCGGCGGCGCTGTACGGCGTCGGCGCCCGCTTCGACAGCCAGCCCGAGTTGCTGTTCCTGCTGCGTCATGTCGATCCGCAGGAATTGATCCGGCAAGCAGGCAGCATGCCGGTAACGGATGCGCAAACGGCGCTTGCTCCGCATCAGCAGCTGGATACGCCGGATCTGTCCGCGCTGTTTGGCATTGATCTGGAGGAGCCGCAGGTTGCGGTAATTTCATCTTCTGCGGCGGCAAAGGCTGGCGCGGTTGCGCCGAAGCGTTCGTCCGACGTCAAGGCGGCCAAACCGAAATCCGCATCGCAGGCCCGACCTGCGTCGGCAAAAAAGAAGGCAGCAACGCCGCATCCGAACCGAACCGGGAACATCGCCGCAAGCGAATTGATCGCGCGCGGCATCCCGCGTCATATGCTGCAGAGCTGGCTGGTATCGGGCATCTTGCTGCGCACTGAAGCGCGCGGCGTGTACCGCGCCACCAGGCAAACGGAAGGACGCATCGCGGATTATTTGAATCGACGGCAGGCGGCTGGGTCGAGATAAACGAGGTGCGATTGCTTCGGGCAAGCACAACCTGCCCAACGACTCGATCGACCGAAAACGCGCACTCGCTTTGTTTCCCCGGCACGGGACAAGTATAGAAAATTGCACTTTTCTATACTTGTTGTCTACCCATTTAAAAAATGTCCGCCTGGTTTTATCATTTCGTTGGAGTTCAGCCAAACGACTGGCCAAACTCTGCAATGTGTGTCACGACGATATCCATTCTGGATAAACGAACACGTTAACAGCAGTTAGATGAGCCATCATTTTCCAAGAATTTCTCAAGGCAGATAATCCAGCCTATTTCCCAAACAACCCTTTCAGACCTTCCTTGATCTGATCCTGCACCTTCGATCGCACTTCCTCTTTTTTCTCATCGATCTTTTGCTTCGCCAGTTCGCCGGCCAGGCCCTGAAAATCGATCCGATAGCCGATCGCGGAAAACGGCCCCGACAGCTTGACCGGAACCGTCAGCCCCTTGAGCGCCTGCAATTCCGGGCCGCCCTGTCCCTGCAGCGTCGAGACGACGGTGGCCTTGGCCAGATAGTCGAGCCGATCTTCGCCGAGGTTGATGTCGCCCGAACCGCCGACCCGGATCAATGGCGATTTGACGTTAAGGTCTTCGTTGCGCGCGACGCCGTTGGCGATGCGGAAACTGCCGCTCAGTTCGCTGAAGTCGGTTTTTTCGGCGGCCGAGCCGGTGCCGGTTTGCGGCGCTGCGCTTCCTCTCAGTTCGCCGATGGTTGCCTTCGCCTTGCGCACCGCTTGCGCCACGTTGATGCCGTTCACCGCGCCGTCGCGCAGTTCCAGCCGCGCGGTGCCGTTCAATTTTTTCTTCATCTGCGCAAAGGTGCCGCCGTCGGTCGCGACGTCGAGCGCCACGTTGCCGCGGCCTTCGATCTGGGCCTTGCCGACCGCATCGGCCAGCAGCGGGCCGACGTGGACGCCGGCCAGATTCTGCCGCACCGCGAAATGCGGCGGCGTGCCGGCCGTCGCCGACAGCGCCCCGTTGACCGTGCCGCCGTACAGGCCGGCCGATAGCGGACTGACATCGATCTTGCCGCCGGCGGCGCGCACATCGGCTTTCAGATTCGACATTTTGATATTCCGGATCTTGAGCGCACCGATCCGCAGGCTGCCGGTCGCATGCAAGTCGCGCAGCGCGGACAGGTCGAGCGGTTTTTCCGCTGCCGTTTTCTGTGTCGCTGCGGACGGCTTGCCCTGATAGCGATCGGCGTCGAGGCGGTCGATGCCGATGTCGAATGTATACGCCGCCGGCGAGAACTTCGACATGCCGAATTTCGCATCGAATGTGCTGTCATCCAGTTTGCCTTTCAGCAGCGTCGACACGGTTTGCTTGTCGAGATCGATGCCGGCCTTGCCGGTTGCATTCAGCTTGAGCGTGCCGCCGCCGGGATTGGGCAGCGTGAACGCGGCGGCGATGCCGGACAAATCGATCCGCCGCGCTTTCATGTCGGCGGAAAACGGCGTGGTGAGCGAGCCGTCGATGGCGGCATCGCCCTGTTTGCCCGACAGCGTCAGCTTGAGTTGCGGCGAGCTGAACAGCAGCTTGTCGATGTCGCCGGCCAGCGTGCCGGCTATGTTCGCTTTCGCATCCAGCGCCGCGTCCCTGACCGCGACATCGAGCGCCAGCGACGGCACCTTGAATGCCTGCGGCGAACCGTCGAACGACGGCGCCGAAAAACTGGCCGTGACGGTGCGCGCGCCTTCGATCAGTTTTGCATCGCCGGTCAATTTTCCGCCCGATACCTGGGTATCGGTGATCGCCAGCTTCGGCGCATCCAGTTTGACGTCGAGCGCCCGGCCGGACTGTTTGCCGCTGGCCGACAGCCTGACGCCGTCGAGCGCGAACCGCTTGTCGGCCGGCTTCAGGTCGGCGTTGCCGGCAAGCTTGACGGCGAGATCGGAAAAATCCGCGAGCCTGCCCTTGATCTCGGCGTCGGCGTTCTTCAGCAGATACTGTTTCTTGTCGAGGTCGATCGTGAAGCCGCTCCGCAGCGAAACTTTGGCGTCGATGGCCGGATTGCTGCCCTTCACGTCAGCGGAGAGCGTGATCTTGCTCGGCACGCCGTTGGCGATCTTTCCGGTTTCGAGATCGAGTTTTGCAATTGTCAATGTGCGGCGCTGCTGTTGATCGTCGAACGCGATGCTTGCGTTGCTGATGTCGACGCCGTCGATATCGAATGCGATTTGCTGCGCTGAATTTTCTTCGCCGGAAAGCAGGTCGTCGAAATTGGTGCTGCCGTCCTTGAACCGTTTGATATGCGCATCGAGCCCGCCGATCCTGATCCGATCGACCACCAGTTTTTTTGACAGCAGCGGGATCAATTGCAGCGATACCCTGGCGCTGTCGATCGATGCGAATTCGGCCGTACCTTTATGCTCGGACAAGCCGACCTTGCCGAGATCGGCGCCGATCTTCGGAAAGAACGTCAGCTTTATCTGGCCCGGAATCGTCAGCGTGCGCTGCTTTTTTTCCTGCACCAGCTTGATGATCAGCGGCTTGTAATCGTTCGGATCGAACGTCGCGGCGATGATGCCGGCTGCCGCGATCAGCACGCCGAGCAGAACGGCGAAGGCAATGACAATGGTTTTAACCTTCTTCGACATATTGATTCCCGTAAAAGTAATGACCGCGCAAACAGGGCGTGCGGATCGGCACGGCGCTTGCGCATGAAGCAACCGCGCCGCCCGGCTTCAGCAGCGACACATCAGACCAGCCCGTACCATCCTAAAACGGCGCCTGCGGCCAGCAGCCACAGCAAATGTATCTTCGTGCGCCAGATGATCAGCGCGGCGGCCACCGTCAGCAGCCAGAGCGGCCAGTCCGTGGCCGGATTGCTATGGGCGCTGGCCATGATCCAGCCGGTGGCGATCAGCAGCGCGACGACGATCGGCGCCATGCCCTGCTTGAATGCGCGCACCGCGCGCAGTTCGCGATTCCGATGGCCCCAGCGCGCGGCAAGATAGGTGAGGGTCGTGCTCGGCAGCAGAATGCCGGTCATCGCGATCAGCATGGCCATCGATCCGGCCGGCATGCCGCCGGCATTGACGCCCACGTTCCAGCCCATCAAGGCGATGAACAGCACGTTCGGTCCCGGCGCGGCCTGCGCGATCGCGATAGACGCATTGAATTGCGTGTCGGTCAGCCAGTGCTGCTGTTCCACCAGGTAACGATGCATGTCCGGTGCGGTGGTGATGGCGCCGCCGATCGACAGCAGCGACAGCGACAGGAAATGCATGAACAGGGCTAGCCAGTCGCTCCAGTGCAGCGTGAGTTGTAGCGTTTCGTTCATGGTTTGAGCTTGCGGTAAGTCAGCACGCACGCCACGCCGCCCAGCCCGAGCAGCGGGTAGACCAGCGGCCAGCGCAGCAGTGCAATGGCGGCAAAACAGGCTGTGCCCAGCGCAATGCACATCGGTACTCCAAGAGGATTTTTTTTCAGCACGCCAAGCAGCTTGAGACCGGTCGATGCAATCAGGCCGGCGGCGACCGCCGACATGCCATGCAGTGCACCGGCCACGCCGGGATGATTCGCGTATCTGGCATAAGCCAGCGCCAGCAGCAGCACCACTATCAGCGGCACCGTCAGCATGCCGGCCAACGCAGCCAACGCGCCCGGCAAGCCGAAATAGCGCCCGCCGATCATCAGCGACAGATTCACCACGTTGGGGCCCGGCATGATCTGCGCCACCGCCCATTCTTCGACAAACTCTTCCTTCGTCATCCAGCGCTTCCGTTCAACCATCTCATGCTGGACGATCGCCAGCACGCCGCCGAAGCCTTGCAGCGCCAGCAGCGTGAATGAGACAAACAGGTCGGTCAGCGATCGGGGTTGCGGGCGATCGTCGGAAGGCAGCGGATTCATGCGGCTATTATAAGAGGCCCGGTGCGATGCAGTGCGGGAAGACGAGATGAATAATGCAGGAACCGGCGCGTGGTTTCCGGCTCCAATCTGATTTGGAGGCATCATGCAAAACGAACGCACCAAAGCCACGGCCACAACCGGCACCATCACCCAACCCGCGCCCGACAAGGACAGGAAAGCATCCAAAGGCGATGTCAAGCATGTCGTCGATACCGGTTTGCCGCCCGGCATTCACCCGGGTCAAGCCCGGGATCCCGGTTCGAATGCAAACGATACCGGTCCGGCGGATAACCGCTCGTGAATCCGATCGGGAAATGACGGGCCGGGCAAATCGCAGCGCCGGTTGATGCGCGTTTCGCAGCGTCAATGACGACGCGGTCGGCTTCCGTCCGGTGTAGCCATGTTGCGTCTTCATTCCGGATCGATACAGGCGGCGTTCATGCAGCGGTCTTCCGAAAGGCATTAGCGCGCCACGTTGGCGAAGGCCAGCGATATCCCCAGGCCCATCAGTACCGCGCCGATCAGCTTGTCCATGGTGCGCTGGTGATCGATCATCCGCGTGCGGAATGCGTGCCGCGAGAAAAAAATCGCCACCATCGCAAACCACAGGAAGTGCGCGGCCGACATGAACAAACCATATCCGAACCGGACCGCCAGAGGCGTGTCCGGCTGCACTGCCTGGGTGTAGGTGCTGACGACGAACAGCGTCGTCTTCGGGTTAAGCGCATTGGTGAGAAAACCGGTACAAAACATTTTGAAGGCCGAAACCGGCGCGCCGCTGTGCAGGTCGATCACCAGTTTCGACTGGTTGACGAAAGTCTTCCAGCCGATGTAAATCAGATACGCCGCACCGACCATCTTGATAAGCGTAAACAGCTCCGGCGAGTGTGCAATGATCAGCCCGATGCCGAACATCGTGTAGAACACATGCACCTGCACGCCGAGCGCGATGCCGAGCGCGGCCAGCAGACCGGGATTGCGGCCATAGAGATAGCTGTTGCGCGTGACCATCGCGAAGTCGGGTCCTGGGCTGATGGTGGCAAGTATGGTGATGACTGCCACCGCAATGAGTTCGGTCATGTCGTTGTCTCCTCGATGAATTGTGGCGGTGCCGTGCCGCGCGGTGCTAGTCACGGCGTACGGCACCGGTAATGAAGCAGAAATCCTCACGGGTGGTCAGACCGGCAACCGGTCGATCCCGGTATCTTTTTCAGCAAGGTTGGCGGGTTCTCCTGGCGTGGCGTCATGCGACGCCAGTTCATCAGTGGAAAATCATCGCCTGAATATGACAGGTGGATGACTTCCAGACAGGGCGTCTGAAAACAGATTATCGATACAAAAGCCGATTGCGAAAAACGATTTATACTGCTGCCAATCCGTGAGAAAAACTGACAGATCATGACTCGACCGCCGCTGCTCAATGCCTTGCGTTTTTTCGATACGGCCGCCCGGCTCGGCAGTTTCGTCAAGGCTGCCGACGAACTGCATCTCACGCACGGCGCGGTCAGCCGGCAAATCCGGTTGCTGGAGGAATCGCTTGGCACGGCATTATTCGAACGCCGCAACCGCGCCATCTTCCTTACGCCGCAGGGAATGCTGCTGCAGGCCGCGACCCGGCAGGCGTTCGAGCAACTCGGCGCCGCGATGGAGGCGTTGCGCAATCCTGTACGCAACGCGCCGCTGGTGGTGTCGTGCGAACCGACCCTCTCCATGAAATGGCTGATTCCGCGGCTGGGCGATTTCTACCGGCGGCATCCCGATCTGCAACTGCATATCTTTGCCGCCGGCGGCCCGGTCGCGTTCCAGCGCGACGGCATTGACGTCGCGCTGCGCCGCGACGACTTCACCTGGGAGCCGTCGGTGCATGCGGAAAAAGTCTGCGAGGAGTGGATCGGCCCGGTCTGCGCGCCGGCGCTGATGAAACGGCGGCGCATCGATTTGTCCGCGCAACGGCTGTTGCATACCGCCTCGCGCAAGACGGCCTGGATGAACTGGCGCAGGGCAGCCAAGACTGATATCGGACGCACCAACAGCCAGACCTACGAACATTTTTATCTCAGTTTGCAAGCGGCCTGCTCTGGTTTGGGCGTGGCGATCGGCTCGGTCTATATGGTGCAGGAAGAAATCGACAGCGGTCGCCTGGTCGCCCCGTTCGGTTTCGTTCGCGACGGCTCGGCGTACTACCTGCTCTCGTCGGCGCCTATCGAGAACGACCCGCGCCGCACGGCATTTCTTGGCTGGATCCGGCAACAGATGCATGAGACGCCGGAATCGGCATGTCCGCAAGAAACTTGAGTATTTGCCGGCAATACCATGATCTAGGCTAAGGAACGTGTACGAAACAACTTCCCGAAATACGCTAAATGGACTATGAATAGAATGTGATTGGATTCGCATTCGAGGTTGCCATGGAACATTACAGTGCCGGAGTGGAAAAGCGGATGAAGCGGTTGTTTCACACCTTGTCGGAGAAAGACCGACGCCGATACGCTGCCGTCGAGGCCGACAAACTGGGGCATGGCGGCACCGACTATATTGCCGCCTTGTTTGCGCTGGATCCCAAGACGATTCGGCAGGGATTGGCGGATTTGGATGAGCCGCAGGATCCGGCCAACGGACGGATCCGAAAAAAAGGGGCGGGCGGCAACGGCTGATCAAGCGCATGCCAGAGCTGGAGCGGGTCTTTCTGGCGGTGATTGCCGAGCATACGGCGGGCGATCCGCAGCGCGGGATACGGTGGACGAATTTGCGGCCGCGCGAGATTGCGCAGCGCATCACGGCTGCCGGCATACCGGTCAGCCGGCACATTGCCGGTCAGCTGCTCAAGCATCATGGTTTCGTGCGTCGCCAATCGCAAAAGAAGCAATCGTTCAAGCGACATCCCGATCGCAATGCGCAGTTCGAGCGGATTAGCGAACTCAAGCAGCAGTACCTGGCAGCGGGTTGGCCAGTCATCAGCATCGACACCAAGAAAAAGGAATTGCTAGGCAACTTCTATCGAGATGGCACGCTCTATACCCGCGAAACCATCACGGTGCTGGATCACGACTTTCCCAGCTACAGTGACGGCAAGATCGTCCCGCATGGCGTGTACGACCTCGGCAAGAACAAGGCGCACATGAATCTGGGAACCAGTGGCGACACCACCGAGTTTGCGTGCGACAGCGTGGCGCACTGGTGGCAGACACAGGGGCGTGGCGATCATCCGCACGCCACGCAGTTGCTGATGCTGTGCGATGGCGGGGGCAGCAATCCCGCTGGTTCGGCATTGTTTCAACAAGACTTGCAGGGGCTGGCCAACCGCCTCGGCCTCGCCTTGCGCGTGGCGCACTATCCGCCGTACTGCTCCAAACACAATCCGATCGAACACAGGGTCTTCCCGCATATCACACGGGCTTGCGAAGGCGTGGTCTTTGAAAGCGTACCTCTGGTCAAGCAACTGATCGAACGCACCCATACGCGCACCGGACTGCAGGTCACCGTCGATATCCTCAACCGGGTCTACGAAACCGGCCGCAAAGCGGCAGACCGTCTCAAGGCCACCCTCAACATCGCGTTGGACGCGCTCTTACCCAAATGGAACTACACCATCTCGCCGCACGCAAGCCCATGAATTCAGGAAGTTATTTCGTACACGTTCCTAAGTCCGTCCCGTCCCGGTTGCGCTAGCATCGAGCGATGTGTGGACGGATAACCCAGCATCGCGCCAAACGTGTCTATGCCATGGAAATGGGGTGGGACGCCGATGCATTCGGCGAACAGGCCGGCGACCGCGCCGTCAACTGGAACGTGCCGCCCGGCTCGCATCCGTGGCTGATGCACCGGTTCGGCGATGGCAAGCACCATATCGACATGGTCAACTGGGGCTACCGGCCGTCATGGGCGGCCGACAAGGGCATTCAGATCGCGATCAATGCCCGTCTGGAAAAAGCGGCGACCGGTCCTTACTTCCGTTCGCTGTTCAAATCGGGGCGCGCGATCGTGCCGGCGGACGGCTGGTATGAATGGACCGGCGCGGCGGGGAAGAAGCAGCCCTGGTATATCCGCCAAAAGAATGACCGCCCGATGTTCATGGCGGCGATCACCAATTACCGGCCGGACAAGGCGCTGTCGGAAGGCGCCGGTTTCGTGATCGTCACCGCCGCGGCGGAAGGCGGCCTGGTCGATGTGCACGACCGGCGGCCGGTCGTGTTCGCCGCCGACGATGCGGCGCTGTGGATGGACAACGGCCTGCCGCCCGAACAGGCCGAGCAGCTTGCGCGATCGCTGTCGCTGCCTCCCGACGCATTCGAATGGCATGAAGTCAGCAAGGATGTGAACAAGGTCGGCGCGAACGACGCGCATTTGATTGCGCCGCTTTCCTGACCATGTTGCCCGTCCGCATAACCAATTGAATTGTTGCCTGCCGTGGAGCGATTGCATGACCGTCAAGCAAATCTGGGGATTGGTGAAAACCGCTGCGTCATCTTGGGTCGATGATTATGCGCAAAGCATGGGCGCCGCGCTGGCCTATTACACGATGTTTTCGATCGCGCCTCTGTTGCTGATCGTGATTTCGATCGCCGGCCTGATCTTCGGCGTCGAAGCGGCGCGCGGCGAAATCTTTGGCCAGTTGCAAGGCTTGATGGGCGAGCAGGGTGCGCTGGCGATACAGGGTCTGCTCGAAAGCGCCAGCGAACCGTCGAAAAGCGTGACGGCGACGATCATCGGCGTGGCGCTGCTACTGGTCGGCGCCACCACCGTGTTCGGCGAACTGCAGGATGCGCTCGACCGGATATGGCGCGCACCCGAAAGGGACAGGGGCGCGGGTATCTGGGGGTTGCTGCGCGCGCGGCTGCTGTCGTTCGGCATGATTCTCGGCATCGGCTTTCTGCTGATGGTGTCGCTGGTATCCAGCGCGGCATTGTCGGCTTTGGGAAAATGGTGGGGGCCGATATTCGGCGGCTGGGAACTGCTTGCGCAGGCGATCAATCTTTTGCTCAGCTTCGCGCTGACCACCGCGGTATTCGCGCTGATCTACAAGATCATGCCGCGCGTGAAGATCGCCTGGCACGATGTCTGGATCGGCGCGGTAGTTACCGCGCTGCTGTTTACGATCGGCAAGTTTCTGATCGGCCTCTATATCGGAAAAAGCAGCATCGCTTCCGGGTTCGGCGCCGCCGGTTCGCTGGCTGTCGTGCTGGTATGGGTGTATTACTCGGCGCAGATTTTCCTGATGGGTGCGGAATTCACCTGGGCTTATTCCCATGCTTTCGGTTCCCGCAAGGGACAGCGACCGCAAGAAGCGGCTGCCGCTCGCGGGAAAATAAAATCAGGCTGACTCCGGTGAAAGCAGTCGGGCCGGTAACGGCCCGTCATGTCGAACGATAGAAGCCGAACAATAAAAATTGCCGGGATTAAAGCGGCTTGCGGCCTTGTATGATTCTGATCAGAACCACCACGACGGCGATCACCAGCAGCACGTGGATGAATCCGCCGACCGTATAAGAAGTGACCAGTCCGAGCAACCACAAAACAACGAGTACTACGGCAATGGTATAAAGCATGGCGTTTCTCCTTTGGCGGTTTAAATAATTATCTGGCCGATGCATCCGGAGCGTAACCTCGCGGCATCGCCTTGATGTTTTCCGCCGCATGTTTGGGAGCGGCGATCAGGCGTGCCGATCCGTAACATGCGGAAGGTTTGCGCACTACGCCGTGCCGACTGCTTCCCGCTTTGCCCGCGCGCGCGACGGCGGCAGGCGGCGCAGCGTTTTAAGCGAAGCGGCATCCTTGATGCTGATGGCGCGCTGATCGACCGCGATCAGTCCGATTTCATTGAATGCGGAAAGCGTGCGGCTGACTGTTTCCAGCGTCAGGCCCAGATAGCTGCCGATTTCATGGCGCGTCATGCGCAGATTGAATTCCCTGCCCGAATAGCCCATTGCGGAAAACCGGTCCGACAACGATACGAGGAAGCGGGCGACGCGCGCTTCGGCGCTCAGCGAGCCCAGCATGCTGACCATCGCCTGTTCGCGGATCAGTTCCCGGCTCATCACGCTGTAAATTGCCGTTTCCAGTTCGGCATGCGCTTTTCCCAGCGCCATGAATTTCTTGAACGGCACCAGAATGATGTCGCAACTCGACAGCGCGACTGCTTCAGACGCATATTGCCGATTATGAATGCCGTCGATACCGAACAGGTCGCCCTTCATCGGAAAACCCAGCACTTGCTCATTGCCGGATTCGTCGATCATCACGGTCTTCAGAAAACCGGAATTGACGATGTACAGCATGTCGAACGGTTGGCCGACGGTATGAACGCGCTGTCCGGCCTTGAATTGCACATGCTGGAAAAGAAAGTCGTCTTCCACCATCGATGTGCCGACGGCAATGCGCAGCAGCTCGCATACGTCGTTCAGGTTCGACCACAGCTTGCCTGCGCGCTGCCATCCGCTTTCAACGGAGGCCCGGGTTCCCGTGAGGGCGGATGCGGAATTGCTTTCAGTAATTGATGTACACAACACGACGATCTCCTGAGTAAATGAAATGATTGAATGTGCGATTCCGGCCAAGTCGTCGTTTGCAACGTTTCTTTGTGTTACCGCAATTCTAGGTAAGGAGTATGTCGATTTGGCAATCTGATTACTATCGGCAAGCGCTGAAATGAAAGGTAGGAAAACCAAGGGCGCGGTAGGACGTTTCTGATTATGATATTGCCGTATGCCATCGCTGTCATTGCCGGTTTCCGGATGGCGGTCGAACGCATACCGCAACGGCTGCGGCTTTCATCCGGACAGTTCCAGCGGCCGATTTCTTGCGGCCCGGCAAAGCACCGTTTCTCGGGGTACGAAGTGATTTATACTTTCAGCACCTAAACCAAAGGCCATTCCAAATTGACCACTTCATTCAAATGGCCGTCAAGGCGGCGCCTGCTGCAAGGCGCGACCGGGTTGTTGATTGCGCTCGGAACTGTCGCTGCGCTTGTGTTCGCGTACGCGCTGTTCGTCAAGACGACGCTGCCGCCGCTGGACGCGCTCATCGATTACCGTCCAAAAATTCCGTTGCGGGTATTCACTGCCGATAATGTATTGATCGGCGAGTTCGGAGAAGAGCATCGCAATTTCGTGAAAATCGACCAGATTCCGGCGGTGATGAAAAACGCCGTGCTGGCGGCCGAAGACGACCGTTTTTACCGGCATGGCGGCGTCGATTTTGCCGGCGTGCTGCGCGCGTTTCTGGTCAACCTGCGCGGCGGCTCTCAGGGTGCCTCGACGATCACGATGCAGGTGGCGCGCAATTTTTTCCTGACGCGCGAAAAAACCTATGCGCGCAAGATCAATGAAATCATGCTGGCCTACAAGATCGAGACCGAGCTCTCCAAGGACCGGATTCTCGAGTTGTACATGAACCAGATTTATCTGGGGCAGCGTGCGTACGGTTTCGACAGCGCGGCGAATGTCTATTTCGGCACGCCGATCAGGAACGTGACGATCGCGCAGGCGGCGATGCTGGCCGGGCTGCCCAAGGCGCCGTCCGCCTACAACCCGGTCGTCAATCCGAAGCGCGCGCGGCAGCGCCAGCAATACGTGCTCAAGCGCATGCGCGATCTCGGTTACATCACGCCGGCGCAATACGAGCAGGCCGTCCGCGAAAACCCGGGCGTGCGAAACGATGCGCAGGATTTCAAGACCCATGCCGAATATGCGGCGGAAATGGTGCGGCAAGCGATGTATGCGCAATACAAGGACGACATCTATACGCGCGGCTTCAACGTCTACACCACCATCAGCAAGCCGGATCAGGATGCAGCATACGACGCGGTGCGGTGCGGCGTGATGGATTACGACCGCCGCCACGGCTATCGCGGCCCGGAAGCGTTCATCGCATTGCCGTCCGATGAAGGCGCGCGCGACGAAGCGATCGACAGCGCCCTGGCGCGCCATGCAAGCAGCGGCGATCTGCATTCGGCCATCGTGACCGCCGCCTCGGCGAAGCTGGTGCGCGCCGTCTCCTTGTCGGGCGAAGCGATCGAGATCAGCGGCGAAGGCTTGCGTTTTGCCGCCCCCGCGCTGGCGCGCAATGCGCGGGCGCAGATGAAGCTGAAACCCGGCGCCGTGATCCGCATCGTGCAGGATGCGAAAGGCAAATGGGCGATCACGCAATTGCCGCAGGTGGCCGCCGCGTTCATCGCGCTCGATGCGCGCACCGGATCGTATCGCGCGATGGTCGGCGGATTCGATTTCAACCTGAACAAATTCGATCATGTCAGCCAGGCGTGGCGCCAGCCCGGCTCCAGCATCAAGCCGTTCATCTATTCCGCCGCGCTGGAAAAAGGTTTTTCGCCGGGCACGATGATCAACGATGCGCCATTGGCGATCAATGCCGCCGATAGCGGCGGCCAGGCATGGGAACCGAAAAACGACAAAGGCGAATATGACGGACCGGTATCGATGCGTACCGGACTGGTCAAATCGAAAAATATCGTCTCGGTGCGGATCCTGCGCGCGATCACGCCGCAGTACGCGCAGCAATACCTGTCGCGCTTCGGCTTCGATGCGGACAAGCATCCGGCCAACCTGACCATGACGCTCGGCACCGGATCGGTGACGCCGCTGCAAATGGCCGGCGCCTATGCGGTGTTCGCCAACGGCGGCTACCGGGTCGCGCCTTACCTGATCCGGAAAATCACCGATGCGCGCGGCAACGTGCTGGCCGAAGCCAGGCGCGTCGAGGCCGGGCAGGAGAGCATGCGGGTGATCGATCAGCGCAATGCGTTCATGATGGACAGCATGCTGCGCGATGTGGCGCGTTCCGGTACGGCGGCGATGGCGACCCGGCAGCTCGGTCGGTCCGACCTGGCCGGCAAGACCGGCACCACCAACGATGCGGTCGACGGCTGGTTTGCCGGTTATAGCGGCGATGAGGTTGCCGTTGCCTGGATCGGGTACGACGATCCGAAATCGCTCGGCAATCGCGAATTCGGCGCGACGCTGGCGCTGCCGGTCTGGATCAATTACATGCGCGCGGCGCGCCGCGGCCAGCCCGCGTTGCAACGGCGGGTGCCGGAAGGCATGGTGCAAATCGACGGCGACTGGATGTACCGCGAATTCGCGAACGCCGGCGCGATCCGCTCGCTCGGGGTCGATGAAGGCAGAGGCGGAGTCGGCACATTTTTCGACAGGCTTTTCAATAGAGGCAACAATACGCCGGCGCCCGAACCAAGCAGCGATGAAAAAGAAAAGAAGCGGATGCAGGAATTGTATTTCGGTTAAGAACCGATGCTACGCCTTTGTCCACGAAAAACACGAAAGGCACGAAAAAATCAATAAAGGGTGTTATGAACTTTTCGTGCCTTTCGTGGACCATGCCTTTCGCCATTACGAACCATGCAAATCATTAACCAGCAGACGCAACAGGTATTACTGCATCCGGGCGCGTTCGCCCTCCGGACGCTGAAAGGCTTTCGCGCCAATCAGGGGCTGCTGCTGGCGGGCGCGGTCGCCTACTATGCGCTGCTGTCGATCGTGCCGCTCCTGATCCTGATCGTGATCGCGCTGTCGCACG
>DAIDBD010000101.1 GCA_027310305.1 Herminiimonas sp. | reverse complement strand
TGCCGACTCGTATGGCGGTATTTGCCCGATGTGAGCACAGTGATTCAGTGGTCGTTATGGCGACGGCATCACCAGGCCGTCGCCCATTTCTATCATTGTCTGCGGAGAGCTATCCGGCGTGACTTACAACTGTAGTACTAGAATTTATTTCATAATCAAAGGGGTATGCGCGCTACCTACTTCTTTCAACCTTAACGGCGGGCGAAGATAACCGCCATCCCGATTTCCCATGCCTTTTTCATTACGCGCCGATTTGCGGTCATTCACCGTTACGCTGTTGCTCGGCCTGGCCGCGGCCAATCTTTGCATCTGGCTCAAGACGCCGCTGCCGTGGATGATCGGGCCGCTGTTCGCAACGGCGGCGGCGCGCCTCGCCAATGTCGATCTGGTTTGCCCGGTACAAGTGCGCGAAGCGGGACAGTGGGCGATCGGCACGGCGCTCGGGCTGTACTTCACGCCGCTGGTGCTGCAGGTGCTGGCATCCTACGTCGGCTTCATCGCGTTGGGTGTTGCATTCGCGCTGATGCTCGGCCTCGCATGCGGCTGGCTGCTGCACCGGTTGTCCGGCGTCGATCAGACCACGGCGTTTTTCGCGATGGCGGTGGGCGGCGCATCCGAAATGGCGGCGCAAGGCGAGCGGCACGGCGCGGCGGTCGACCGGGTCGCCGCCGCGCACAGCCTGCGCATCATGATGGTGGTGGCGATCATCCCGTTCGGTTTCCAGTTCTGGGGCGTGCACGGGCTCGATCCGTTCGTGCCGGGCGCCCGCGTCGTCGATTACGGCGGACTGGCCGCGCTGATTGCAATGACCTCTGTGGGCGCGCTGGGCCTGAAGCGGCTGAACTGGCCGAATGCGTGGGTCATCGGGCCGCTGGCGATTGCGATCGTGCTGACCGCCTTCCGCATCAACTTATCGGCGCTGCCGGAGTGGATGGTGCATGTCGGGCAGCTTTTCATCGGCATCTCGCTCGGCACGCGCTTCACGCCGGAATTCCTGCACACTGCGCCGCGCTACCTCGCCAGCGTCGGCTTGTGCGGCCTGGCGGCGCTGCTGCTGGCGGCCGGCTTCGGCTTCGGCCTCTCGTGGCTGAGCGGCATTCATCCGGCCACCGCGATTCTGGCGACCTCGCCCGGCGGCATCGCCGAAATGAGCCTGACCGCGAAAACGCTGCAACTGGGCGTGCCGATCGTGACCGCGTTCCACGTCACGCGCATGGCGGTGCTGGTGATGGCGATCGGGCCGCTGTTCAGGTCGATCAAATATTTTCGGCGGCGCATGAAGAGAGGGTAAGAACGATTCGGCAAGCCTGTTTCAGCAACTGTGAAACACGCCCGCATCGCGGTTCTTGACCACGTTATCCCAGGCGAATACCTGTCCGTTCATCGCGATATACACGCCATGCGGCAAGGTTTGCGCGACGCCGAACGCAAAACCGAAATTGAACAGCGCGTCCGAATTGGCCATTTCATATGGAATCATCGCGCCGGTGAGCACGATCGTCTTGGCCAGTCCGGCCTGAGCGATCACTTCGGCGGTTTCGCGCATGGTGTCGGTGCCGTGGGTGATCAGGATGCGTTCTTCGGCGGCGCGCTCGCAGGATGCGCGAATGCGCTGCCGGTCGGCGTCCACCATGTCGAGCGAATCGAGCGACGGCAGCTGTTCCAGATTGATCGGCGCGGTAATGCGCGCCCGCTCGATCGCAGCCGGCAAATTGCTGGCGCTGAATGTCAGCACGCCGGCGATCTCGTCGTAATGCTTGTCGAAAGTGCCGCCGGTGGCGATAACGCGGATAGTCATATCGGGTCGCTGCAAGATGGGATGCGATGCGATGGCATCGCGGGTTCATTATCATAATCCGAAGCGCGGCCGGCTGGCCGGCCGGCGGAAAATATTCCGGCTGCATGAAATATTTTTTGAGCGTTGCGGATTTAAAACCGGCAATCATCATCAAAAGCTGCTGGATCATCAACTCCTGATGCGCAATTTATTGTCCAAATCGATCGACAGCGGGCCAATACCGCTTTTACACTGGCGCCATACACTTCTTTTTTGCATGATTGACAAATGAAACCCGTCGCTCCCGGCACCGTCATTTTTCATCGCTATCGCGGCTATGGCGTGATCACGTCCGTCAATTTGCTCACCGGCTGGATTTCGGCGCGCTTCGGCAGCGAAGGGCGTACGCTCGATCTGAACCTGTCGTCGGATCAGGTGCAGCATGCGGACGGCGAGCCGATCCTGTTTCGCTGCGCGCCGCCGGACCGGATGCCGCAGGCGCGGCTGATGGCGATGATGCGGGAACTGCATCGCGCCGGTTACCAGCGGCTGTATCTGTATAGCTGGCCGAAACCGTCCGGGCTGCACTGGCGCTGGCACCTGTTCGCCGGGCCGCGCAACTGGATGCAGCGCTCCTGGCGCGAAGGCTGGTACGGCTCCGGCGCCGATTACAATCTCAATCCGGTGCTGGGATGGGGCGATGCGCCCGGCGCCAGCGCGCAGGAACTGGCGAGCGCGCTGGCAAGATCCGATCCGCAAGGCTTGGCGCAGGCGCTCGGCCGCGACGAAGACCACACGCTCTGGTTCGATGCGGTATGCGACGCATTGCTGCCGGATTATGCGTTCAGCCTCGGCTGGGACCATCGCGACGGCCCGCAGCCGGAAGGCTTGCCGGTGATTCCGGTCCGGCGCGGCGTGCCCGATTATGCGGGGCCGACCTTGCCGTGGCCGCCCGGCTGGGCCCGGCTGTGGACCACCGCCCGGACCGATCTGGCGGTCAGAACCGTTCGCGCCGATGTTCCTTCCGACGCCAATCGCTGATCCGCGCGATCGATCAGCCTGATGGCGCCGTGCGGCGCTTTCACGCGGCCTCTGCCACGCTTTGCCGTGTCGACATGCCCGCTGCGAGTTGCGACACCGCCATCGCTGCCGCCAGAAACGCCGCGCCGACGAACGACAGCCGGCCCGTGCCGTGCGATGCGATCATCAAGCCGCCGATGAATGCGCCGGTCGCCTGCCCGAGATAGATCGCCGACGAGTTCAGCGAAACCGACGCGGAGGCAAGCCGTGGCGCCATGCCGACCAGCCGCGCCTGCTGCGCGCCGTTGATCGCGAAACAACCCAGCCCCCAGAGCAGAATCATCACGGCGGTAACGGCAAGCGAACCGCGCGTCAGCGGCCACAGCACGATCGCCGCCAGCATGCATCCCATCGCGACCATGCCGACCCGGACCGGGCCTGCGCGGTCCATCATGCGGGTGGCGATGACATTGCCGATCACGCCGGTCGCGCCGAAGCCGAGGAACATCAGGCTGATGATCGCCGGCGTGGCGCCGATGAAGTCTTTCAGCACCACCGCCATGTACGAAAAAACCGTGAACACGCCGACCGCCTGGATCGCCGTGACGGCAATGGCGAGCAGCAGCGGCGTGTTGCCGAACAATGATTTCCAGGCGGCGCGATCCATCGGCGGAATGAACAGCTTGCGCGGAATCTGCATCCATACCCACGCGGCGAATGCCGCCGACAGCAGGCCGACCAGCGCCATCGTCGGACGCCAGCCGATATGCGCGCCGAGATAGGCGCCGATCGGCGTGCCGGCCACCGCCGCGAACGACCAGCCGAGAAACACCAGCCCGATCGCCTTGCCGCGCGCTTCCGGCGGCACCAGCAGACCCGCCGTGGCCGCCGCCTGCGCGGTGAACAACGCGGCGCCGATCGCGGTGACCATGCGCGCCAGCAACAACGTATCGTAACCGGGCGCAAACGCCGCCGCCACATGCATGACCGCATACAACGCCAATGCCGCGGTCAGCAACTTGCGGCGTTCGATCGCGCTGGTCCAGCTGGCGAGAAACGGCCCGCCGATGCAGATCGTCATCGCGAATGCGGAGATCAGCATGCCGATCACGGCCGGCGACGCGGCAAGATCGGCGCTCAGTTCATTGAGCATGCCGGGCACGATCATGACACCGGTGCCGATCGCGAAGTTGCCCAGCGTCAGGGACCACAATTTGGCTTGCATCGCTATTCCATCGAGGGGGAAGCGACAGTGTAACGAAAGCCGCTATCGCGCGCTTGCGGCTTAAGGCATGGTCCACGAAAGGCACTAAAAAGATTAATAACGCTGTAATGAACCTTTCGTGCTTTTCGTGTCTTTCGTGGACAAGTGTTTTACATCGATGATCAACCGGGCAGCGGATTGAGCACGTTTTTCGGCGTGCCATTGGCAAACTCGACCACATTCCGGAACGCCGCGCCGAAGTACAGCTCATAGCCATCCTTCTCGACATAGCCCAGGTGCGGCGATGCCAGCACATTTTCCATCCGCAGCAACGGCGAATCGACCGGTAGCGGTTCGGTTTCATACACGTCGAGCGCTGCGTAGCCCGGTCGCCCCTGTTGCAATGCCGCTTCCAGCGCACCGCGTTCCACCAGTTCCGCACGGCTGGTATTGACAAACAGCGCGGTCGGTTTCATGCGCGCCAGATCGGCACTGCTGACAATGCCTTTTGTGGCATCGTTCAGACGCAGATGCAGCGAAATGACATCCGATTCGGCGAAGAATGCTTCTTTCGATGCTGCCGCCCGATAGCCGTCACGCTCGGCAATTTCGCGGCTGGCAGCACGCCCCCAGATCACGACATGCATGCCGAACGCTTTGCCATAGCCGGCGATCATGCGGCCGATCTTGCCATAACCCCAGATGCCGAGGGTGCGGCCCTTGAGCGCCGTGCCGAGACTATTTCGCTCCGGCGACATCGATACGGTTTGCCATACGCCTTCCTTCAGGTTGCTGACGTATTGCGGAATCCTGCGGCTGGCCGCCATGATCAATGCCCAAGTCAGTTCGGCCGGTGCGGTCGGATCGCCGACCCCTTCGACGATCGTGATGCCGCGCGCGGTGGCGGCCGCCACATCGACATGGCCGCTGACCTTGCCGGTTTGCGAAATCAGCTTGAGATTGGGCAACTTTTCCAGCAACGCTTTGGACAACAGTGTGCGCTCACGAATCAAGACCAGCGCATCGAAATCGGCCAGCCGGATTGCCAACTGGCCAATGCCGCGCGCACTGTTGTTGAACACTTTGACTTGATGTCCCTCCAGCAATTTGAAGCAGTCGAGATGGCGCACGCAATCCTGATAGTCGTCGAGAATGGCAATTTTCATGGCGATGAGTGAAGGTCGGCAAGGTTTCGTTATAAAAAAACGCATCTGCGGAAAAACCAGGATAGCCTACTATATTGGTCAACTACTATTTGCTACGGACTTGACCTAAAGCATTGAGAGCGGTTATTCCGCAGGTGTACAATCCACCCCTATTTTTGGCATATTCCGTGTAGCGGTTTGCAATAAATGAAACACTACACTAAGCAGCAAAACAAACCCACAGGCCTGATCATTATTCGATTTTCAGGCAAGGCGGCCGCAGATCCGGCCGCATTTCGACAAGACCGCCGTATCGCTGGCAACATCAAGCGCGAGCCACAAGCTGACGACGATCCTGCCGTGCCGGGACAAGACAGGATTTCTTTATTGGCATTGGAGGTAGTTTTTATGAATCAGCCCGTCATGGGTGGCGTGGTAGCAGTCAACGCCCCGACTTACGTCAAGCAGCAAAAACTGATCAACTGGGTGGCGGAAATCGCGTCGCTGACCAAGCCGGACCGCATCCACTGGTGCGACGGTTCGCAAGCCGAATACGACCGCCTGTGCGGCGACATGGTTGCCGCCGGCACCATGAAAAAACTGAACGACGCCAAGCGCCCGAACAGCTATCTGGCCTGCTCCGACCCGTCCGACGTGGCGCGCGTCGAAGACCGCACCTTCATCTGCTCGGCAAAGGAAGAAGACGCCGGCCCGACCAACAACTGGATGGCCCCGGCCGACATGCGCAACACGCTGCATGACCTGTTCGACGGCTGCATGCGCGGCCGCACCATGTATGTGGTGCCGTTCTCGATGGGCCCGCTCGGCTCGCCGATCGCCCACATCGGCGTCGAATTGTCCGATTCGCCGTATGTTGCCGTCAACATGCGCATCATGACCCGCATGGGCAAGGCCGTGTACGAAGTGCTCGGCGCCGACGGCGAGTTCGTGCCGTGCGTGCACAGCGTCGGCGCGCCGCTGGCCGCCGGCCAGAAAGACGTGGCGTGGCCCTGCAATCCGACCAAGTACATCGTCCACTATCCGGAAACCCGCGAAATCTGGTCGTACGGTTCCGGCTACGGCGGCAATGCGCTGCTCGGCAAGAAATGCTTTGCGCTGCGCATCGCGTCCACCATGGGCCGCGACCAGGGCTGGCTGGCCGAACACATGCTGATCCTCGGCGTCGAGTCGCCCGAAGGCAAAAAGCACTACGTCGCGGCGGCGTTCCCGTCCGCCTGCGGCAAGACCAACTTCGCGATGCTGATCCCGCCGGCCACCTTCAGCGGCTGGAAAGTCACCACCATCGGCGACGATATCGCGTGGATCAAGCCGGGCAAGGATGGCCGGTTATATGCGATCAATCCGGAAGCCGGCTACTTCGGCGTGGCGCCCGGCACCAACACCGCGACCAATTCCAACTGCATGGCGTCGATGACCGCCGACACCATCTTCACCAACGTCGCGCTGACCGATGACGGCGATGTCTGGTGGGAAGGCATGACCGACGAAGCGCCGGCTCATCTGATCGACTGGCAGGGCAAGGACTGGACGCCGGAAACCGGCCGCAAGGCAGCGCATCCGAATGCGCGCTTCACGGTATCCGCAACCCAGAACCCGGTGCTCGATGCGGCCTGGGACGATCCGGCCGGCGTACCGATTTCCGCCTTCGTTTTCGGCGGCCGCCGTTCGACCACGGTGCCGCTGGTGACCGAAGCGCGCAACTGGGTCGAAGGCGTCTACATGGCGGCGACCATGGGTTCCGAAACCACCGCCGCCGCAGGCGGCCAGCAAGGCGTGGTGCGGCGCGATCCGTTCGCGATGCTGCCGTTCATCGGTTACAACATGAGCGACTACTTCCGGCATTGGCTCGACATGGGCAAGAAGATCGAAGCCAGCGGCGCAACTCAGCCAAAAATCTATTGCGTCAACTGGTTCCGCACCGACGAGAACGGCAAGTTCGTCTGGCCCGGCTTCGGCGACAACATGCGCGTGCTGAAATGGATGCTGGACCGGATCGACGGCAAGACGGCCGGCGGCGTCGAACACCTCTTCGGCACCACGCCGCAATTCGGCGACCTGAAGTGGGACGGCCTCGAATTCACGCAGCAGCAATTCGACCGCATCACGTCGATCGACAAGGCGGCATGGGCAGCGGAACTGAAACTGCACAGCGAACTGTTCGACAAGCTGAAGCATCACTTGCCGAAGGAACTGGAAGCGGCCAAGGAACAACTGGAGAAGCGGTTGGCGGCGTAATGCCGAAATAGCGCATCCCTCGTGATGATCGGGGGATGGGGGAGACGCATAACGAAAGCGCGGCGGGGCGACCTGACCGCGCTTTTTATTTGCCGACGTTTTAATGCCGCCGCCATCCATCCTTCACCAAACCGCCGTTCGCAGCACGGCCGGCTGCAGGCCATACATGAAAATATTTCATCTTCTATTGAACTCCGCGCGCCCCGGCATTTTGAAATGATTGCGCCAGATCAAGGTTTATTCGGTTTAGAAAGAATAGATTGATCGATCAACCATGGCGTGCATCCAGATGAAAAATCTGAGCGGTTTGCCGTGTCATTGTTGCAGTGCGCCTTGACAGGTAAATTCATTGGCGCATTCTGGGCCGGTTCGTTTTTCACCATTTCCGGAAATGGCCGCTTGTTCCGGGCGACAGCATCCAAGACTATTCACGACAACAAAGGAGACTTGAAATGAAAAAAAATGTCAAACCGGAAGAGCGCGCGAATTCTTCCCGGCGCAATTTCCTCGGCACTGCCGCCGCCGGCACGGCCTCGGCCGCAGCGCTCGGGTTCCCGATGATCGGCAACGCGCAGGCGCCCAACCAGTTGCGCTTCCAGAGCACATGGCCGAGCAAGGATATCTTCCATGAATACGCGCTCGACTTTGCAAAAAAGGTCAACGACATGACCGGCGGCGAATTGAAGATCGAGGTGCTGCCGGCCGGCGCGGTGGTGCCGGCATTCGGGTTGCTGGACGCCGTCTCCAAGGGAACGCTGGACGGCGGCCATGGCGTGATGGGCTACAACTACGGCAAGCAAAGCGCGATTGCGCTGTGGACCTCCGGCCCGGTGTTCGGCATGGATGCCAACATGGTGCTTGCATGGCACAAGTACGGCGGCGGCAAGGAACTGCTCGACAAGCTTTACACGTCGATCGGCGCCAACGTAGTGTCGTTCCTGACCGGGCCGATGCCGACGCAGCCGCTCGGCTGGTTCAAGAAGCCGATCAGCAAGGCGGAAGATTTCAAGGGCCTGAAATTCCGCACCAACGGTCTTGCGATCGATCTGTTCACCGCGATGGGCGCCGCCGTCAATGCGCTGCCCGGCGGCGAGATCGTGCCGGCGATGGATCGCGGCCTACTGGACGGCGCGGAGTTCAACAACGCCACTTCCGACCGCCTGCTGGGTTTCGCCGACGTCTCGAAAGTCTGCATGCTGCAGAGCTTCCATCAAAGCGCGGAACAGTTCGAGATCAGCTTCAACAAGACCAAGTACAACGCGCTGCCGCCGAAGATCAAGGCCATCATCGCCAATGCCGTCGAAGCGTCGTCCGCGGACATGTCGTGGAAGGCGATCGATCGCTACTCGAAGGACTACATCGAGCTGCAGACCAAGGAAAACGTCAAGTTTTACAAGACGCCGGACGCGCTGCTGCAGCAGCAGCTCATCATCTGGGACGAAGTGGTGGCGAAGAAGGGCGCCGACAATCCGCTGTTCAAGGAAGTCGAGGCGTCGCAGAGGAAATTCGCCGAGCGCACGATGAAGTGGGACATGGATACCAATAACAACCGGCGCATGGCCTACAACCATTATTTCCTGAAAAAACCCGCGACGAAAAAGAGCTGACACGGCGCCTTGCGATCATCAGAAACACCATCCGGAAACTTCGGGTGGTGTTTTTTAGAGCGGTTTCCGTATGCGTGTGTGGATGATGCGGGTTGGTTTGGGGTGCAGGGCAAGGCGGGAGGAGCGCCGTGTGGCGAGCCACACCAGCGACGAGCAACGCTGCAATGCGCCCCAAAGCAGACGGCAGCGGCCATACACGCATACGGAAACCGCTCTAAGGCACGCTCAAGCGCAGCGCAAGAGAAACAGACCTCATCCATCCGGCTACCAAGGATTTTCAAGCATGCAAAAACTTCTGTTTTTCGTGGACAGGGTCAGCACCTGGATCGGCCACGCGTTTTCCTGGCTCATCCTGGCGCTGACCTTTCTGATTTCATGGGAAGTGTTTTCCCGCTACGTGCTCAACCGGCCCAACTCCTGGACATTCGACCTGATGATCATGATGTACGGCGCGGCGTTCATGATGGCGGGTGCATACACCCTGGCCAAGAACGGCCATGTGCGCGGCGACGTGCTGTACGGATTTTTCCCGCCGCGCCTGCAGGCGGCGCTCGACCTGGCGTTGTATTTCCTGTTTTTCATTCCCGGCGTCGTCGCATTGGTATGGGCGGGCTATACGTTTGCCGAGGAATCGTGGGCGATCAATGAAACCTCTACCATCACCGCCAACGGTCCGCCGCTCTACCCGTTCAAGACCGTCATCCCGATCGCCGGCATTTTCCTGCTGGCCCAGGGGCTGGTCGAAATCGTGCGGTGCGTGATTTGCCTGCGCACCGGCGTATGGCCGTCGCGCGAGCAGGACGTGGAGGAAGTGGACGTCGGCAAGCTGAAGGAAATGGTCAATGTGAAGGACGAGGACATCGCCAAGCTGGACGAATTCGCCATCCGTAACGACAGGGGACAAAAATGAGGAAGGAAGTCTGGTTTGGATTGTCGATCATGGCGATGGTCGTGGTCGGCCTGTTCGTGCTGATGCCGGCCCCGGCGGATATCACCAACGGCCATCTCGGCCTGCTGATGCTGGCCCTGATCGTGATTGCGATCATGCTCGGTTTCCCGACCGCGTTTACGCTGATGGGCATGGGTGTGCTGTTCGCGTGGTTCGCCTACCGCAGCGTCAATCCCGATCTCGCCGTGCAGCAGACGCTGGACCTGATGGTGCAGCGGGCATACGCGGTGATGTCGAACGACGTGCTGATCTCGGTGCCGCTGTTCGTGTTCATGGGTTACCTGGTCGAGCGCGCCAACCTGATCGACAAGCTGTTCAAGAGCCTGCATCTTGCGATGGCGAGAATACCCGGTTCGCTGGCGGTGGCGACCATCGTGACCTGCGCCATTTTCGCGACGGCTACCGGCATCGTCGGCGCGGTCGTGACGCTGATGGGCCTGCTCGCGATGCCGGCCATGCTCAAGGCCGGCTACAACGTCAAGCTGGCCGCCGGATCGATCACCGCCGGCGGCTGCCTCGGCATCCTGATCCCGCCGTCGGTACTGCTGATCGTCTACGGCGCGACGGCCGGCGTCTCGGTGGTCAAGCTGTACGCCGGCGCCTTCTTTCCGGGCATCATGCTCGCGCTGCTGTATGTCGCCTACGTCATCCTCATCGCCAAGATCAAGCCGTCCTGGGCGCCGCCGCTGGCGCCGGAAGACCGCAAGGTTCCGCTGCCGCCCTATGCGCAGGCGCTGGCCAAAACCGGCGACAGCCATGCGATCGGCGGATTGCTGGGCGCGATCAAGGGCAAGCGCAGCGCGGACGTGCCGGTTCGCACGCTGGTTTCGCAGTTGTTCATTGCGCTGCTGCCCGCACTGGCATTCGCGCTGGCGATGGGATTGTCCTATCAGGCGGTGACCAAGGCTCCTCCCCAGGAAGCCGCCGGACTGACGGAAATGGGCATCGGCTTCGACAGCAGCGCTTCATCGACCGATTATGGCGGCCTGGCGGAACCGCCTTCGGCAAGCGGCGACGGCGGTCTGGCGGAACCTCCGCCGGATGCGAAAGAACCGCCCAAGGCAGCCGCCGCGCCATCCGCCGCACAGCCGGTTGCCAAGGCGCCGGCGGCATCCGCCGAACGCATAAACGCGCCCCCCGGTTTCTGGATCACGTTCGCGATCGGCCTGGCCGCCCTCGCGGTGTTTTACGTCATCCTCAGCTTCGCGCGCCTCGAAATCTTCAAGATGCTGCTCGGGTCGTTTTTCCCGCTGGCGTTCCTGATCATCGCGGTGCTCGGCGCCATCGTGTTCGGGCTGGCGACGCCGACGGAAGCGGCGGCAATGGGATCGCTTGGCGGCCTGCTGCTGGCGGCGGCCTACCGCAGGCTCAACTTCCCGATGCTGAAAGAGTCGTTATTCCTGACCGCCAAGACCGCCGCGATGGTGTGCTGGCTGTTCGTCGGGTCCAGCATCTTTTCCGCCGCGTTCGCGCTGCTCGGCGGCCAGGAAATCATCAACAGCTGGGTACTGTCGATGGAGCTGACGCCGCTGCAATTCATGATCCTGGCGCAGGTAATCATCTTCCTGCTCGGCTGGCCGCTGGAATGGACCGAGATCATCGTGATTTTCATGCCGATCTTCATTCCGCTGCTGGCGCACTTCAATGTCGACCCGCTGTTTTTCGGCCTGCTGGTCGCGCTCAACCTGCAGACGGCGTTCCTGTCGCCGCCGGTGGCGATGGCGGCGTTCTACCTGAAGGGCGTGTCGCCGCCGCATGTCACGCTGAACCAGATTTTCATGGGCATGCTGCCATTCATGGCGATCCAGATCATTGCGCTGATCCTGCTGTACCTGTTCCCGGCGATCGGCTTGTGGCTGCCTAGCATACTGTACAAATAACGCGGGCAGCCGCAAGCTTGTCGAAGGTGCATGGCTTGCCATGCACCTTCATTTTTTCAGGAAAATTCTTGTGATGGCGCTTGCTGCAATGCGTATCCGGCACCAACCTGCATCAACATCGGGCGCTGAACTTTCCCCGCGTACACGTGTCTGTCCGTTACCTGCTTGGAACTTGCCAGACCAATCCTATGATTAAAGACAAGCTTGCCGACAAGCATGTCGCAAAGCCGGTCTATATTTCCAGGCAGGGAGAGCGGCGTGCCGGTGGCCTGACCGAATGGCTTGCGCCCAGCCAGTTGCTGTCGCTGATCGTGCTGGCCGTTTCGCTGTTTTTCACTTACCAGTTGTGGAACGAGGCGCGGAATAACGCCGAAAAAGCGCTGCAATCCGATTTCGATTATCTGGTGCGCGAATCCAACCGGCGCATCGAGCAGCGCATGCAAACCTACGAACAGGTGCTGCGCGGCGCGGTTGCGCTGTTCGCCGCGTCCGACGACGTAACCCGGCAGGAGTTCCATGAGTATGTCAGCGCGCTGCGGCTCGACGAGCATTACCCCGGCATCGAGGGCATCGGTTTTTCGATTCCGGTGCCGCCCGCCCAAAAAGCCAGCCACATAACGGCAATCCGCAACGAAGGATTTCCCGACTACAGCATCAAGCCGGAAGGAGAACGCGATGTGTATACTTCCATCGTCTATCTCGAGCCGTTCTCGGGCCGCAACCTGCGCGCGTTCGGTTACGACATGTACACCGACCCGGTACGCCGCGCCGCGATGCAGCAGGCGCGCGATTCCGGCCGGGCAGCGGCTTCCGGCAAAGTCACGCTGGTCCAGGATGCCGGGCACGATATCCAGACCGGCTTCCTGCTCTATCTGCCGGTCTATCGCAACGGCGCCCCGCACGATACCGTGACCGAGCGGCGCGCCAGTTTCGCCGGCTGGATCTATGCGCCGTTTCGCATCAGCGATCTGATGGCCGGCTTGAATGGCGAAAAATCCGAGACGCTGGATGTCTCCCTCTACGACGGCAATAGCGTCTCCGGCGATGCGCTGATGCATGGCGACAGCGAATTCAACGGCATCCGGCAATCGCCCACGCGCTTCGTCCGGGCCCACCACATCAGCATCGGCGGCCATGACTGGACCGTGATCACGCGCGCCCAACCCGGCTTCGAACAGCAGATCGAGCGCGGCAAGGCGCCGATCATTCTGCGGGCCGGCATCGCCGCCAGCGTCTTGCTGACGCTGCTGGCCTGGCTGCTGGTCGACGACCGGGCGCGGGCGTTGCAGGCGGCCCGCCAGGCGCTGCGGCTGGCGCTGTACGACATACTGACCGATCTGCCCAACCGGAAGCTGTTTACCGACCGGCTGCTGCAGGCGCTGGCGAAGGCCAAACGCGACAAGGCGCAAGTCGCAGTGATGTTCATCGATCTCGATAAATTCAAGCCGGTCAACGATCAGTACGGCCACGCCATCGGCGACCTGCTGCTGAAGGAAGTGGCGAATCGGCTGGAAGAATGCGTACGACAATCGGATACGGTGGCGCGGCTGGGCGGCGATGAATTCGTCGTGCTGCTGCCGTATGCGAAGGAAAATCATGGCGACATGATCGTCGCCGGCAAAATTCTGAAAGCGCTGTCGGAGCCGTTCCAGATTGCAGGCCAGGCGCTGCACATTTCGTCGAGCATCGGCATTGCCGTCTATCCGCAGGATGGCGATACCGAAAAACTGCTGCTCAAGAACGCCGACATCGCGATGTATCACGCGAAAAAAAGCGGCCGCAACAACGTCAAGTTTTTTCATCCGGACATGGAGGAAGGCGGCAAATGAACGCGAACTTTTCCATAACGCTCAATGCCGCAACCCGCTCGGCGCGGTCCATTTTCCGTATCTGAGAAAGTGGCCCAGCTCGTCGGCGGGCAGCGGATGGCTCAATAAGAATCCCTGCACTTCATCGCATCGATGCGATTCCAGAAAATGGATCTGGTCGGTCGATGTGACGCCCTCGGCCACGACCTTCAGCCGCATCGTGTGCGCCATCGCGATGGTGGCGGTCACGATCGCGGCGTCATCCTGATCGCTCGCGATATCGCGGATAAAGGATTTGTCGATTTTCAGCGTGTCGATCGGCAGCCGCTTCAGGTAACTCAGCGACGAATAACCGGTGCCGAAATCGTCGATCGAAATCGACACGCCCGACTGCCGGATTTCCAGCAGCATGTCCAACGTCGATTCGATATTCCGCATCAGGCTGCTTTCGGTAATTTCCAGTTCCAGCCAGCGCGCATCGAGGCCGGTTTCCGCCAGCACGTCCTGAATCGTGCGGTCGATGGTGGACGCCGACGTGAGCTGGTGTGCGGAAAGATTGACCGATACCTTGATCGGCGGCAGTCCCTGCTCCTGCCACGACCGGTTTTGCCGGCAGGCGGTTTTCAGCACCCACTCGCCGATTTCGCCGATCAGGCCGATTTCCTCGGCCAGCGGAATGAACTCGGTCGGCGCCACCAGCCCTTTTTCCGGATGCGACCATCGCACCAGCGCTTCGATGCCGACGATCCGCCTGCTCGCGACATCGATGCGCGGCTGATAATGCAGAATCAGTTCGTCGTTTTCCAGCGCCAGCCGCAGCTTGTTTTCATTGAGCAGGCGCTCCCGCACCCGCGTATTCATTTCGGCACGATAGAAACGGAAAGTGCCGGGCCCCATCTGTTTTGCCTGGAACATGGCGAGGCCGGCATTTTTCAGCAGCGTGGCGGCGTCGCCGCCGTCGCGCGGATAAACGCTGCCGCCGATGCTGGCCGAAACGGTCAGATCGACGGCGTCCAGCCTGATCGGCATCGCAATGGCGCTCAGCAGGTTGTTGGCCACCGCCGACATCGCCTCGACCGTCGACAGATTCTCAAGCACGATCACGAATTCATCGCCGCCCAGCCGCGCCACCGTGTCGCCTTCCCGCACGTTTTCCTGCAAGCGACCGGCGACCAGTTGCAGCAGCAAGTCGCCCTTGTCGCGGCCGAGGCTGTCGTTGACGATCTTGAACCGGTTCAAATCGAGAAACAGAACGCCCAGCCTGAGGTCGAGCCGCTCCGCCTGCAGGATCGCGTGCCGCATCCGGTCTTCCAGCAGATTGCGGTTGGGCAGCCCGGTCAATGCATCGTAGGTCGCCAGATATTCGATGCGGCGCTCGTAATGCTTGGTGTGCGTGATATCGCGCGCGATGCCGTGCACGCCCACGATCCGTCCGTTGACGACGATCGGCAAGTTGGTCGCGTGCACTTCGAACCGGCTGCCATCCTTTCTGATGCAGGTTGCGTCATAGCTTTGCGGCTTGCCGCGCACCGCTTCGAAAAAGGAAGCCGTCGCTTCTTCAACGCTTTCGGACGCGATCAGCGGCAGCAGCGACATCTTGCCGAGCTCTTCGAACGAGTAGCCGGTGAGCGTCGAAAACGCGCTGTTCGCCGATAGAAAAAGGCCGTCCAGGTCGAATGAAAATATCGCATCGGGATGATGCTCGAACAGCGATCTGAAGCGCTGTTCGCTTTCTTCCAGCTTGTCGGATACTTTTTTCGCTTGCGTGACGTCTCTCGCGACGCAGTAAAAAAGCCGGTTATCTTCCGACCAGTCGCACGCCCACATCATGTCGACCGCATGGCCGTTCCTGTGCAGAAAGCGGTTCTCGAAATCGCGCGTCGGATTGCCGCCGGCGATGCTGTCGAACGCGGCAAGCGTCGCCGTCCTGTCGTCCAGATGAACCAGTTCGGAGCAGGGCCGGTGCCGCAATTGCGCAGGCGCATAACCCCATATTTTTTTGCAGGCCTTGCTTGCCTGCATGAACCGGCCGGACCGGTCGATCGTGCAAATCACGTCCGGCGAATGATCCATGATGCTTTTATTCGCCTGCAATGCCGCCCTCAATTCGGATTGCGCGGCAAGCAGTCTGTTTTCCGCGTTTTTGCGCTCGGCAATATCGCGGATCGATGCGCTGAAAAATATTTCTCCATTGATCGCGATGGGCGTAACGGTCAGCTCGATCTGCAGCGCATGGCCGTCCTTATGCAATCCGGCTATCTCGATGCGGCTATTAAGTAGCCGATGTTCGCCCAGATCCAGATAGTTCCGGATGCCGCGATGATGGGCCGATACCAGATACGGCGGAATGATCAGCGCGCTCAGCAACTGGCCGATTGCTTCTTCGGATTTCCAGCCGAACAATTTTTCGGCTTGAGGGTTCCATTCAATGACGGTGCTGCCGGCATCGATCACGACGAACGCATCCATCGCGTTCCGGATAATCGAATCTAAAAGCTGTTCGCGCATCGATGAATTTTCGGCAATCTGTTATTGTTTTTTAAAATTGGAATACAGCAAAAACGAATGGAAACATTGATCTCAGGAAACCCTACTTAACAGACTGGAATTGGCAGGGAAAATATTGACTGACGCATAGCGCAAACGTTCCCGCAAATAATGAATGCGGTGTGCGACATCATTTTTACAGTGCTGCTATTCTTGCAATCCTCCGGCATGCGGATGCATCGCGCAGGCTGACCGTATCTTTTGACTGCAAGGAGTTTGCCAATGAAAACGAAGGCTGCGATCGCGTGGAAATCCGGCGCACCGCTGACGGTGGAAGAAGTCGATCTGCAAGGCCCGAAGGCCGGCGAAGTGCTGATCGAAGTGAAGGCGACCGGCATCTGCCACACCGATTACTACACGCTGTCGGGCGCCGATCCGGAAGGCATTTTTCCATCGATACTCGGGCATGAAGGCGCCGGCATCGTGCTCGATGTCGGCGCGGATGTGAAATCGCTGAAGCAAGGCGACCATGTGATTCCACTCTATACGCCTGAATGCCGGCAGTGCAAATTCTGCCTGTCGCAAAAGACCAACCTGTGCCAGGCGATCCGCGCCACGCAAGGCCGCGGGTTGATGCCGGATGCGACCAGCCGCTTTTCGATCGGCGGCAAGCCGATCTTTCATTACATGGGCACATCGACCTTCGCCAACCATATCGTGGTGCCGGAAATCGCGGTCGCGAAAATCCGTTCCGATGCGCCGTTCGACAAGGTCTGCACTATCGGCTGCGGCGTGACGACCGGTGTCGGCGCGGTGCTGTTTACCGCAAAGGTCGAAGCTGGCGCCAACGTGGTCGTGTTCGGCCTCGGCGGCATCGGCCTGAACGTGATCCAGGCGGCGAAAATGGTCGGTGCCGACAAGATCATCGGCATCGACCTGAATCCGAAACGGCAAGGCATGGCGCGCAAGTTCGGCATGACGCATTTCATCAATCCGGCCGATGCGGAGAACGTGGTCGATGCGATCATCCAGTTGACCGACGGCGGCGCCGATTACAGTTTCGAATGCATCGGCAATACCGCGACGATGCGGCAGGCGCTGGAATGCTGCCACAAGGGCTGGGGCCAGTCGATCATCATCGGCGTGGCCGAGGCCGGCAAGGAAATCAGCACGCGGCCGTTCCAGCTTGTAACCGGCCGGGTCTGGAAAGGCTCGGCGTTCGGCGGCGCGCGCGGCCGCACCGACGTGCCGAAGATCGTCGACTGGTACATGGAAGGCAAGCTCAACATCGACGACCTGATCACGCACACGCTGCCGCTGGAGCGGATCAACGAAGGCTTCGATCTGATGAAGCGCGGCGAATCGATCCGCTCCGTCGTGCTGTACTGATTGCCATGCTCGACATCATCAGCGAACACGGCTGCTTCGGCGGCGTCCAAGGTTTTTACCGGCACGACTCGCGCGAGACCGGCCTGCCGATGCGGTTTTCAGTGTTCCATCCGCCGCGCGAAGCAGGGCAACTGGTGCCGGTGCTGTTCTTCCTGGCCGGGCTGACCTGTACCGAAGAAACCTTCATGATCAAGGCCGGCGCGCAACGCTGGGCCGCGCACTACGGCATCATGCTGGCCGCGCCGGACACCAGTCCGCGCAACACCGGCATCGACGGCGCCGACAAGGATTGGGACATAGGCCACGGCGCGGGATTTTACGTCGATGCGACGCAAGCGCCGTGGGAAAAACATTTCCGGATGGAGTCGTATGTCGTGCATGAATTGCGCGAACTGATCGTCAACCAGTTCAATGCGGATGAAAGCCGGATCGGCATCTTCGGCCATTCGATGGGCGGCCATGGCGCATTGACGCTGGCGTTGCGCCATCCCGATGTTTATCGCTCGGTATCGGCATTCGCGCCGATCGCGTCGCCCACGCGCTGTCCGTGGGGCCGCAAGGCATTTTCCAATTATCTCGGCGGCGACGAAACGCCGTGGCAGGAGCATGATGCGAGCGAATTGATGAAACGGCGCAGCATGCCGTTTCCGCAAGGGATACTGATCGACCAGGGCTTGAGCGATAATTTTTTGCAGGAACAGTTGCTGCCGCATGCATTCGAACAGGCTTGCCTGCAGGCCGGCCAACCGCTGACGCTGCGCCGCCACGCAGGCTACGATCACGGCTATTACTTCATCGCTTCATTCATCGAGGATCATCTGGCTTTTCACCACCGCATTCTTGAAAGCTGAATGGGCGGGACCGGCTACCGGGTTGATCAACGACGGCGCGATGCGCTCGACATAGTGCCGATACGCACGATCGACGCACGTTGCGATTAGCGGGACGTCGGCCATTCCGGCGGGACGAATCTCCATTTTATGGCGCGCCAGGATGAAATTTTGCGGAAAGCAGCTCGATATCCGGCAGATTCTCCGCCACTTCTTG
Source organism: Herminiimonas sp. (assembly GCA_027310305.1). Lineage (GTDB taxonomy): Bacteria > Pseudomonadota > Gammaproteobacteria > Burkholderiales > Burkholderiaceae_D > DAIDBD01. Next base: position 42,408 of record DAIDBD010000101.1, on the reverse strand, counting down.
GACCGAGGAATACTTTAATAACGTATCCACTATTTGCGGCAATGGCTCAGGCCATATTTCGGGCAGGTCCCTCTCTTGTTCAGCAAGAACAGGAAACGCCAGCCTCTCCAGCGGGGGCGAGAATTGTGCATCTATCCCAAGCTTGTTGCCCCTTGCGTCAATTCGGTACCATCCATACCTCTTCAAATAGACGGCGTTTAATCCATGCAGACAAAATGGCGGTCCTTCCGTGCCGATTGCCAATCGCTGATAGCACAACCCCGTTGGAATACCATTCTTGCGCAGGAGCGCCGCCAACAAATGGCTTTTTGCGTAACAGTAGCCGGTTCCATGCAATAGCACGTCGGAGGCGCGGCAGGTAACCGGGTTGAGTTTCCAATCCCGGCTATGCTTGATGGCATCGCGGACGAATTCAAAACACTCTCGCACCACGTCCTCTTCGGATGTGCGGCCACGGGCCAGGTCCGCCGCCTTGCTTGCGACAGCCGGATGGTCGCCGTCAATCCAGGTACTGAATGTCAGATAGGGGTTCATGGATGTTGCCGACTTGGCTGTAGAAAGGATGAAATACATGCTGCCACGGATGAGCGATGCTGGCAATCCCGCATCGATGCGATTGACGAAGCGATTGGCATGGCGCGCTGTCAATACATCGATACGAGTCCGCGACTTCTGTCGGCTTCCGGCGCTTCGGTAAAGCGCCGCTGCTGCTGCGTAAAAACGATTTTCAAGATGATGAAAAATAAACACCGTCCCATGCCTGGCAAACAGTCAGGCATGGGACGGTTGCGCCGGACAGGCCGCGCTATCCGCCGTTGCGCACCGCCTTCGCCAGCGCATCCCATGCGCGCAACGTCAACGGATGCGTGAAACCCGCGCCGGCTACCGGGTGCGATGACAGCTTGACCACCACCATTTCGGCCGCAGGGTTGATGTGAATCATCTGCCCGTGCACGCCCGACGCTTCGAACGCACCATCGACATTGTGCAGAATCCACCATTGGTTGTGGTACGAATAGCCGGGCCGGAAAGTCATGCCGGAAGCCTTGAATTTTTCACGATCGCCGCCCTTGCGCAGATCGTCGATCACTGCCTGGTCGAATATGCGCTGACCGTTGAATTCGCCGCCGCGGCGCAGCATCTCGCCGAATCGGGCCAGGTCGCGCAGCGTCGCATTCAAGCCGGCGCCTTGCAGCGGGGTGCCGATCGAATCGACCATCACATAAGCATCTTCTTCCATGCCGAGCTTGCTCCAGACGCGCTCGGACAGCAGATCCGCAAAATGCTTGCCGGTCACGCGCGAGACGATCCAGCCCAGCACTTCGGAGTGCACGGTGCGGTAGACGAACCCGGCGCCGTGTTCGCCTTCTTTTTTCAGCGTCTTCAGAAAGCTGTAGATGTCTTTCGGACCGCTGTATCCCGCCGGCGCCGGCACCAGGTTGCTGGCGAACAGGTAAGGGAAAATCTCGGTGGTCGGATCAGTGTAGATTTCGCGGAAGCGCACGGCGCCGGTCATGTCCATCACCTGGCGCACGGTCATGTCGCCCCATGCGCTGTCGGCCAGCTCGGGTACGTACTTGGCGACCACCGCATCGGCGTCGATTTTGCCATCGTGAATCAGTTGCGCGGCCAGCAGGCCGGTGAACGATTTAGTCACCGAGAACAACAGATGCGGCGTTTCCGGCCGCATCTGATTATCGTAACGTTCATAGACGACGCGGCCCTTGTGCAGCACGATGAGCGCATCGGTGTAAGTGGCCTGCTGCCACTCGGCGATGGTGATCTTCTTGCCCTTGTCGTCTTCGAATACGACATCATCGAGCTTGATCGGCGCGGCCGGCAACGCTGACGCCGCCCGCGCGCCGCGACGGATGTTGCGGGTCGGCACCTCTTCGCGCGTATGCTGCAGCGTCCAGCGCAGTTGCGGATACTTGGTGCGGTTTTCGTTATTGATGATCTGGTTGCCGGTCGGCGGGAAGGTACTCATGAAACCGAGCTTGTCGAGTGCAACGCTGTCGGGCGGCGGCAGTTGCGGCGCTTGCGCGCGGGCGCCGATGCAGGTGATGCCAAACATAACGACGATCGCGCTATTGGTCAGAACTTGTTTCATGGAGTCTCCTCTTTCTGGATGGTTATACGGCGCGCCAACTTCCAGCGCCGGGCCGTTTATGTGATCATAGGGTCTATGTTCCGCCACATCCTGATCGAATTCTGATGTCTCTCCCTCCGCCTGCCGACACTGCGCCAGCCGACGCCATACCATTGTTACGGGCTGGCGACGATGGCTATGTCTATAGCGGCACGCGCGCATTGATGTTGCCGTCGAAGGAGCAGGCCGTGCTGCACCTGCTGCTCACCCGCTCGCCGTCGGTCGTCAGCAAGGATGAATTTGCCGAGAAGGTATGGCCTGGGCAGGACATGTCCGATGACAGCCTGACGCGTTGCATCCATCGGATTCGCCATACGCTGCACAAGGTGTCTGGCGATGGCCGCATCGACACGCTGTACGGACGCGGATACCGGCTGACCATGAACCGCGCGGAGGCCGCCGTACCGGCGACTCTGGCGGCGCATCAGCGCCTGCTGTCGGCCACGCAGGCGCCGCCGCATCTGGTCGAAGCCTTCCTTTATGCACGGCAACTGGCGCTGCAACGCACGCCGGCTGCGATGGCACAGGCAGAGCAGATTTTGCGCGACACGATCACTCAAGCGCCTAATTACGCGGCGGCCCGGGTTGCGCTGGCCGAATGTCTGGCGGGTGCGAGCAGTTGGGGCATTTCGTCCGATCCCGGACTCATCGACGAAGGTCTGGAACAACTGAAGACTGCCGAACGCATCGCGCCAACCGTTGCCGGATTGCATTCCGCACGCGCTTACTTGCTCGACCGCGCGTGGCGTTTCGATGAAGCGGAAGCGTCCTATGCGCAGGCGCTGCGCGACAACCCGGACGACGCCGACACCAATTTTCACCACGGCTGGCACCTGCTGGCCATCGGCCGCCCCGATGTCGCGCGGGAAGCGCTACGCACCGCAATCCGGCTGCATCCGTATGCGATGCTGTTGCGCGTCACGCTGGCGCGCGCGCATGCGCATGCGGGATGCCCGCAAGATGCGCTGCAGGAAATGGAGGCGGCTTGCCGCTTGTCGCCCGGCGACGAAATGGCGGAGTTGTACCTCGTTGCATTGCGGGCATGGTTGCAGCCCGGCCCCGGCATCGTGGCGGCTGCATGGAAGCTCACAATGTCGCGCCATGCGCTGACACTGGCACCATCGATCCTGTCGTATGCATTGGCCCGCACCGGCGATGTGCAGGGTGCGCTGGAGATCATCGACGCCTGCATGCGCTGTGCGTCCGCCAATGCCAGCACCAATGCGATGCATGCGGCGGCGCTACTGGCGCTCGGCCGCATCGATGATGCCTTTGCGCTGGTACAGGCTGCCGCAACCGCCCATTCCGGCACGCTGCCGATTCTGGTGCGCGACCCGGCCAACATCGTGTTGAAACAGCATCCATCCTATCCAGCGCTGCATGCGCGGATATTCGGCGCATCAAGGTTAATGCGATGACCATACCGATGAAACCAAATTGAAAGCGCCGCTTCCGATCCGTGATGGCGTCGCGCCGAGCTATCTCTGGCTTCCTGCCGGCGACTGGAGCGACATGATCTCGTTTCTGCGCGAGCGATTTCCGGATGTCGAACCCGCGACATGGATTGCGCGGATGGACCGCGGAGAAGTGATCGACGGCGACGGCGTTTGCCTGCGCCCGGACAGCCCTTATCGCCGCGGCGCGTGCATTTTTTACTACCGCGAGCTGGAAGGCGAAACGCCGATTCCTTTCGACGAAAACATTCTGTATCGGGACGACCATCTGCTGGTCGCGGACAAGCCGCATTTCTTGCCGGTGATACCATCCGGCCGGTTTTTGCATGAAACGCTGCTGGTGCGCCTGAAAAAGAAAACCGGGCTGGCGCACCTGACGCCGATTCACCGGCTCGACCGGGAAACCGCCGGCGTGGTGATTTTTTCGCACAACCCGGCAACACGCGGCGCCTATCAATCGCTGTTTCAACAACGCGCGGTGGAAAAAGTGTATGAAGCGCTGGCCGGCATGCTGCCGAATGCCGTTTTCCCGTTCACCTATCGCAGCCGGATGGTGGAAGGAACACCGTTTTTCCGGATGCGGGAAGCGCCCGGCGAGCCGAACACCGAAACCCATATCGATATTCTCGAACGGCGCGGCGACGTCGCGCTGTACCGGTTGCGTCCCGTCACCGGCAGGAAGCACCAGTTGCGCGTGCATCTGGCGGCGCTGGGCATTCCGATCGTCAACGACGCGTTCTATCCGGCTGCTCTGCCGTGCAAGGGCGACGATGTTTCGCATCCGCTGCAACTGCTGGCACGCGCGATTTCGTTTCGTGATCCGCTGACCGGACAAGAGCGGCATTTCGAGAGCGGCAGAAAAATTTAAACCCTTGAACAGCCGTTATGCGGCCGCGGATAATACCTTCTGCAATTGCAGCAAATCATACGGTTTGGGCAACGAAAACGATTTGAAGTCCGTGCCCTCAGGGGTGCCGTATCCTGATGCGAAAATCACTGTCAACGCCGGATTGCCGTGTACGGCTTGCTTCGCCAGTTCCAGGCCCGATATGCCCGGCAAGCCTATATCGGTCAACAGCACGTCGAAGTCGCCGGTGTGCAATGCGGGTATCGCCTCTTCGGCGCTTGAAACGCCTTGCGCCGTGTGGCCCAATAAAATGAGCAGTTCACAGAGCATCAGTTGAGAATCCGGGTTGTCTTCCACGACCAGAATGCGGCGCGGATTCGCTGTTTTTGCAATCCCGCCGCCGGCGCTGCTCTCGGACGCCGACGTTTGGGCGCGTGAAATCTGCCGCCGATTTGCGAGCATGTAATGAATTTTTCGCGCCACATCTTCGCGCCGGTAAGGTTTGCTGATCAGCTCGACGCCCGGATCAAGCCGGCCGCCATGCACAATCGCATTCTGCGTGTACCCCGATGTAAACAAAACCTCGATATCTGGGAGCATCTCCTTGGCCTGCCGGGCCAGATCAGGGCTGCGTACCGGGCCGGGCATGACGACATCGGTAAACAGCAGATCGATCGCCATGCCGCTTTGCAGAATGGTGAGCGCACTTTGCCCGTCCCTGGCTTTCAATACTTTATAGCCGAGGCCGGCCAGCATATCGACCACCGTCGCGCGAACCGCCGCATCATCTTCCACGACCAGAATCGTCTCGGTCCCGCCCATGACCGGACTGGTTCGAATATCGGGGAGTATCACCTCAGCCTGATGGACGCGCGGCAGATAGATCTTGAATGTGATTCCGCAGTCAGGCTCGCTATAGATCTTGATATGTCCGCCGCTTTGCTTGACGAATCCGTACACCATGCTCAAGCCCAGTCCGGTGCCTTCGCCCTCCGGCTTGGTGGTGAAGAACGGCTCGAACGCGCGCGCCATCACTTCCGGCGACATGCCTGTTCCGGTATCGGAGATCGCCAGCATCACGTACTGGCCGGCTGCGACGTCGGAATGCTCGCGCGCATAGTGATCGTCCAGCATTGCGTTGCCGAGTTCGAGCGTCAGCTTGCCTTCGGCTTTCATCGCATCGCGGGCATTGATCGCAAGATTGAGAATCACATTCTCAAGCTGATTGCGATCGACCATCACGGTCCACAGGCCGCCGCCGACGATGGTTTCGATTTCGATCGATTCTCCCAGTGCGCGGCGCAAAAGATCATCCATTTCGCGCAGGATGCGGCCCAGATTCGTGGCGACCGGCTGCAAGGGCTGACGCCGCGCAAACGAAAGAAGTTGCGAGGATAGTTTTGCGCCGCGGTCCACTGCCGTACTCGCAATCTTCAGCCGGGTCAGCATGCTGGCGTTCCCGATGGAATCAGCCTGCAGCAGATCAAGATTGCCTGCAATGACCTGCAAGATATTATTGAAGTCGTGCGCCACGCCGCCGGTCAATTTTCCGAGCGCTTCCAGCTTTTGCGATTGATGCAGCGCGCTTTCCGTTTCCTTCAGCGCTTCGGTGCGTTCGCTCACCAGCTTTTCCAGTTGTGCCTGCTGTTGCAGCAATGCATCCCGCGCATGCTTTTGCCGGGTGACGTCGCGCATCACCAGCGTGATGCCGATGAACCCGCCAGCGTTGTCATGCACCATGGAAAAAGTGATTTCGATGGCGGCTTTTGCGGCAGCGATTGGATAAACGAATTCCGCCGTCAAGCTGTTTTCTCCTTGCCGGATGCGGTCGAGATACATATCGACTGCCGCCGACCAGAACGGCAAACCGGACACGGGCAAACCCAGCGCATCGTTGCCTTGCATGCTGAAAAGGCGCTCGGCGCCGGCATTCCAGTACAGCACGCGCAGGCCGGCATCCAGCGCCACGATCGCGTTTTTGGTCTGCGCCAGAAAATTCATCAGGTAATACTCGGACAAGGCCAAGCGCCGGTAATCGATACTGTCGACCGGCTTGAGCGCGCTGAGCTTGACGTTGGCGCGATCGAGCGTGGTGCGCAGTTTCATGCGCCGCTGAGTGGCGCGCGCCGCATCGCCTATCAATGTCGGGAGCGCCTTGTCGTCAAGCCTGGCCAGCGACCAGTGGCTGCCGAGCATCGGCGTGCGGCCAAGGTCATGCTGCAGTTTTTCAACTTGTTCGCCGGTTCGGATGAAAATCAAATGGCCGGCAGGCCACACCGCTCTTATTGCGTGCGCGACCGATATTGCGCTCGCCACGCCCGGCCCTATCAATACCACCGACGGTTCCTGGCCGTTGATGGCGGCTTGCCCCAACCACGCGGCTGCTTGCGCGGCGGCGATCGCGGTTGCCTGAAACCCCGCCGACTCGGCATGCCGGATCAAGCCGGCGCTTTCTCCGTTTGCAGAATCATCGGACGCTACGATCAAGACGCTTCGGTGATTCATATCCGCTTTCACAGCAAAGGCAACCCGAGCAGCGATCTGCCGGTCCAGATCTTCAGCATGTCCGTAGTGGGCGACATCACATGACTGGCCCGGGCGTCGCGCAACAACTGACTGACGCGGCTGTTCTCGCGGTATGCCGTTCCGCCGCAAATCGTCATCGCATCATTGGCAAGATGCACGGCCGTGTCGCCGGCGTCCGCCTTGCAGGCCAGGATAAAAGGCAATGCATCAGGGTGGCCCATGTCGCCGCGGCGCGCCGCCTCGTGAATCAGGCTTCTGGTCTTTTCCACCGAAATCCACATCTCGGCAAACCGGGTCTGCAAGGTTTCGATGTCGCGCAGCGATTCCCCCGAATGCGTGAAGCTTCTGGCCCTCAAATGTTCGCCGGCGGCGTCTACGGCAGCTTGCGCAATGCCCAGATAGGTGCCTGCCATCGCCATCAGAAAAAAAGGCGCAATGACTTCGAATACGTACCAGACCTGATCGCCTTCTTTTCCAAGAAGATTCGCCTGAGGGACTCTGGCCTGGTTGAAACGCAGGCCGCGGGAAGAATTGCCGCGCATGCCGAAGCCGTTCCATGGCTCAAGCCATTCGATTCCTTCGCTATCGCGATCGACAATCAGGCAACTGAAATCGCCAGCCTCGGCCGTATCGGTACTGGCGACGGTGGACACGACATACGAATCGGCATGGCCGCCATTGGTAACGAACTGCTTGGTGCCTTCCACCACATAATGGCGGCCTTCGAGCGTCAGTCTGGTCTGCGGCAGATAGAAGTGCGCGCCGGTCCCGCTTTCCGACAGTGCCAGCGTCGTGATGTGCTTGCCGTCGGCGATCGCACGCAAATATCTGTCCTGCTGGTCCGTAGTCGCTTTTGCGGCTATCACTGCGGTACCGACGCAATGCATGCCGAAACACAGCGCCGACGACGGGCAGGCTTTGCCGATGGCTTCCGTGACGAGGCTCAGTGCGAACAAGCCCTGGCCATGGCCGCCCAGTTGCGTCGGCACCTGCAGTCCCAGCAGGCCGGCCGCCGCAAGCGCTTTCATCGAATGCGCGGGCCACGCACCTTCACGATCTACTTGTTCTGCAAACGGGGTAATATCGTTTTCCACGACGCGCTCGACTGTCGTTTTTAATGCAATCAGATTCGACGACAAAAAATTATCCATGGAGACCAATATATTGGTTAACAAAAATTGCCGAGAACGATCTCGAATTTTTACGGAAAATGAACGCGCAGAAAAATCTGGTTTTCAATAGACAGCGGCGCGAGTTGAATTGTTCACCGCAGCTTCAGCTGAGCTTGACATTTTAAAGCATTGAAAGAGAAGCGCGATGCAATCGCACTGCTGCCGGCGCAGCTTTCCAAGTGCGCTGCGGTCAGAAAATTTATGGACTCGCTGAGCGCCGGAACGCTTGATGCATCGACGTAATAAATGCATGGCAGGCGACGGTTCGACCACACAACAAAAGGGCGCTAACCACTCATGCAACTCAGCTTCTGGGAACACGATGCGATGCTCGATGCCGATTGCATCGTCATCGGCGGCGGCATCATCGGCTTGCAGACCGCGCTGGAATGGCGCGAATGCCGGCCGCAGGACCGGATCATGGTACTGGAGCGCGGGCTGTTGCCGGCCGGCGCATCGAGCCGCAACGCCGGGTTCGCGTGCTTCGGCAGCCTGACCGAAATCCTGTCCGATTTCGACACCATGGGCGAGGCCGCCGCACTGGCGATGGTGGAGCGCCGCCGGCGCGGGCTCGACCGGTTGCGGCAGCGGCTGGGCGACGCGGCAATCGGTTACGAAAACTTCGGCGGCTTCGAGCTGCTGACCGATTCCGGTCTCGCGGCGGTGCAACGGCTCGATGAAGTCAATTCCAAGCTGCGGCCGCTGTTCGGGCAGGACGTGTTCTCGATCGATGCTGCCGGACTCGCCGCCGCCAGATTCGGGCCGCAGGTAAAAGCGCTGGTAAGGAATTCGTTCGAAGGCCAGGTGCATTCGGGCCGCCTGATGCGCGCGCTGGCCAAACTTGCCGCCGCGCGCGGCATCGAAATTCATACCGGCGCACAGGTTACGGCGCTGGAAGAAAACGGCGGCGGCGTGCAGGTGCGGGTCGCCGGCGAACGCGCGCTCGCTTTCCGCGCGCCGCGCGTCGCGGTCTGCACCAACGGCCTCACCGGCGCGCTGCTGAATGACAGCGGCATCGTGCCGGCGCGCGGGCAGGTGGTGGTGACCGAACCGGTTGCCGGCCTGCCGTGGCGCGGCACCTACCATCTCGATCAGGGCTTTTACTACTTTCGCAACGTCGGCGAACGCGTGCTGCTGGGCGGCGGACGCAATCTCGCATTCGATGCGGAGGCCACCGCCGACATGGCGCTGACCGATACCATCCAGACAGCGCTGGAACGGCTGCTGCGCGACACGATTCTGCCCGGCCGCGAAGCGCGCATCGAACATCGCTGGTCCGGCGTGATGGGATTTGCCGCCGACAAGCAGCCGATCGTGCGCCGGCTGTCCGGGCGCATCGTGCTCGGTTTCGGCTGCAATGGGATGGGCGTTGCGCTCGGCGCGGAAATCGCGGCCGAGACGGCGGCGTTATTGGATACCCTCTGACTGATCAATTGATGTTGCGTACGTTCATTATGGAAAAACATGGTCCACGGAAAATACGAAAGGTCCGAAAAAAGATGAATTAGGGCTTACGCAAAACTCAACGTCTGATTTTTTCGCTCTCGACGAACGGTTCGTTTTATGCTGAAAAACCAGATGCAACCTTGTAATTTGCGTAAGCCCTATGAATTAAAGAGTGTTACGAATCTTTCGTGTTTTTCAGGGACAAATGCGTGACATCACTTGATTAATCCGCTTTCGGTTCAGAATCGTCGGCTTGTCCGTCCGCTTCCTGCAACACGTCATTTCCGGTTGGGGGCGCACGCCGGTCCAGCGAATCGCGCGGGATGAAACGGCGATCGGCCATCCGGCGTTCCCTGAACTTGTTCAAGTCGTAACTTGCTGCCTCGTAAGGCGTTTTTGGTCGGGTCATGTTCAATGCTCCTTATTTGTTGGCTGCTCGATAGCATGGGCCTGATTCAAGTGTAGGCCATCAAGCCGACGAGATATTGACATGAAGCAAGGTTTGCACAATATCAAGGCGCATTCGCACCAAAGCAGCTATTTTCCGGCTCGCCCTTGCATCTCCGGCATGCGCACCGCGCATTTTTGAACTGCCCGGCCAGATGCGGGTCTATCTTTTTCATTGTAAAACTCTCAAGGAGAATTGACATGAGAAAAATTACGGCGGCGCTCTTGGCAGTCCTGGTCGCCGGTTGTTCCGGCATGGGCATGCGATCGAATTCCACCGGGGGGACGGGAGCCTATTCTTCCAGCGGAATAGGTTCCGATCCTTCAATGAACAACATGGGTGTGATCAATCCGCAAAACGGAGATTTGAATCTGTACCACGGCGGCTGATAAGCAACTTCATCGCCCGCCTGGTTGCGGAACGAATCGCTGTCCTCGACAAATCGCCGGGAAGACGCAACTATTGCGTGTTACGCATGCTCGTTTTCCCGCAGCATCATGGGTTGCGCATGGCCCACGGCGAAGCCTTGCGCATAATCCACGCCGATATCCCTGACCTCGGCCAGAATTTCATCGGTCTCCACAAATTCGGCAATCGTCTTGATGCCCATTACATGGCCCACGTGATTGATCGAAGCAACCATCGCGCGGCTGATCGGATCGCGGACAACGTCCTTCACAAAACTGCCGTCTATTTTCAGAAAATCGACCGGGAAATTTTTAAGATAGGAAAATGACGAAAGACCGCTGCCGAAGTCGTCGAGCGAGAACTGGCAGCCCATTTTCTTCAGCTCTGCCACGAAGCGCTTCGCCTTGAGCAGATTGCCGATGGCGGCCGTTTCGGTAATTTCAAAACAGATCTGGCCGGGTGCGATCACGTGCCGCTGAAACTGATCCGAAATAAATTGCAGCAAAAGATCGTCGTCCAGTGAATTTCCGGAAAGGTTGATCGAGTACACCGCATCGGCCGGATTCGCATTCGGCGATGTCTGTCTTTCGTCATGCCATGCATGCTGCCGATGCAGGAAATCAAAGCAGGTTTCGATCACCCATCGGTCAATCGCCGGCATTTTGTTATAGCGTTCGGCGGCAGGAATGAACGTGCCCGGCGATACGAGTTCGCCGTGCTCGCCGTTCATCCGCAACAGCACTTCCATATGTTGCGTTTGCGTACCGTTGAGGGTGGCGATCGGCTGTGCATACAACCGGAAACGCTTGTATTCAAAAGCATGATTCAGCCGCGTAACCCACAGCATTTCGCCATGCCTGTGCACCAATGCGGCATCGCTTTCCTGAAACAGGTGAACCCGGTTGCGGCCCTGTTCCTTGGCGACATAACACGCCCGGTCGGCGGCGCTCATCGCCTCCAGCGCGGAGATGGTGGTGGCGTCGATTGCCACCAGCCCGATGCTGGCGCCGATCTCGAAAATATTTTCTTTCCAGACGAACCGGAAGCTGTTAACCGCCTGACGCAAGCCTTCGGCAAAATGCTGCGCCTGCTCGATCGGGCAATTGAGAAGAAGAACAGCCATTTCGTCGCCGCCGAGCCGCGCCAGTATATCCCTGTCGCGCATGTGGGACTGCAGCATCGCGGTCAGTTGCCGCAGCAGCTCGTCTCCCGCAATATGGCCGCAGGTGTCATTGACGATCTTGAACTGATCGAGATCCAGAAACAGCAACCCGTGGGATTCGCCATGCTTTTTGGTGCTTGCCAGCGCTTCATCCAACTGGAGTTCGAATTCGCGGCGGTTGATCAATCCGGTAAGTTCATCGTGCATCGCCTGCCACGATAATTCATGCTTGAGTTGGCGCTCGATGCTGACATCCTGGAATACCACGACCGCGCCGTGCAGGCGGCCGTCTTTCGATCGGATCGGCGCCACGGAATCCTGGATCGGAATCTGCCGCTCATTGCGTCCGATGAGCCGCGCATGGGCCGAAATACCGGACGTCATGCCTGAAGCAAGACAGGCGAGCGCCGCATTCTCGAACAGTTCGCCGGTGCTTTCATCAAGCACCCGGAACACTTTGTCGATCGGCACGCCTTTTGCCGCCTCGCATGACCATCCGGTCAGTTTCTCTGCCATACGGTTCAGGTATTGAGTTTCGCCGGCAACGTTCGTTGTAATGACGCCATCGCCAATCGAGCCGAGCGTGATTTCAGCCAGTTCCTTTTGTTCAGCTAGCGCAATCTGCGCTTCCTTGCGCTCCGTGACATCCGACAGTATTCCGAGCGTACGCTCGGGGTTGCCGTCAGGACCGGCGTATACCCGGCCTTTCGCCGCGATCCAGTGCACCGTCGCATCCGCCCACACTACCCGGTATTCGATCAGGTAGTCGGAAAATCTTTCCACCGCGTTTTGCATGATGTCACGCACATGGCTGCGATCGTCGGGATGCAGGAATTCAAGAAAGGAACAATAGGATTGCCGGAAGCCGTTCGACGTGAGCCCTAACAGGTTGGCGCCTTGGCCGTCCCAGATGACTTCTCCCCGGTCTACCTGCCCGTCATGAATAGTGGATTCCCATACCGCCAAATATGCGGCATCCAGTGCAAGTTGAACGCGCAGCTTCCTCTCTTCCGGAGAGTGCATCATTTATCCTTATCAACCGGCAAAGTTGAAATCCTATCCATGCCGCAGCAGCTGAAAGCGGGAAAAATCTGCCGGTGTATCTGCTTGCCGCAATGTCAAATTCCAATTGATTAATAATAAGGCAACCGTTTACCCATAAAGTTCAGGCAAGCGCGGCGCGAGCGTAAAATAATTCCGCGGCGGGCGATTCGATTCATCATGCGCTCGCTTGAAGCCGGCAAAGGAGGTTCGCACGGATCCATCCATGGCAAGCATACGCACGCGTTTCGGCGCGCGCATCACGCTCGGCATGGTCCGGCTTTTACGAAGAAACCGCGCTGTTATTTTTGCTTTTAATAAAGCCCGGATCCTCTATCATGGATGTTTGCGGAATCCGTCAAAGCCTTTGATGAGGAATGAAAGATGAATGAAACAACAGAATGGGAAGTCGTCGATGCGCCGGCATCCGGTGCAACGGCTCCCGATGCGCGGCAGACGATTCGTCAATTGATGCATGGCATGCTTGGGCCATGGTGGAAATGGAAGGTCGCGGGCGCCGCTGCCATCGCGGGTGCGGCCTTGGTGTTCTTCGCCGCGCTCGCCGGCATATTCATGCTGCTGATACTGATCGGCGCAATCGGGTCGGTCGGTATAGGCAGGTTCAGGCAATGGCTGCATCGCAACCGCCGCTCCGTTTCCCGCTGAAAAGCGTAGCGTTGCCTTGACGCAGCCGATTTTTGCAGACAGGGCGCGCAGCCGTGCGGTATCGGCCGGCTGAAATAATGATTGAATCCGGCCGCCGTTGATTGCTCGCGGTCTTGCGGCTGACCGTATCCGGCAGCTTGCAGATGCATTACCGGCACCCGGGTGCATCGGCATATTGCGTGTATGCTTTCGATCAAGATCGATACGCTGCATGCAGCATCCCTTTCCGATTGCGAGAGCCGAATGCCTTCTGAACGCAAAACAACCGTGCTGCTTGACGGCCTTGCCTTTCCCGAATCGCCGCGCTGGCATGCCGGAAAATTGTGGTTTTCGGATATGTACACGCACCGGGTGATGACCGTCGCGCTGGATGGAAAAGCCGAAACGATCCTCGACGTGCCGCAGCAGCCGTCCGGCCTCGGCTGGCTGCCGGATGGGCGACTGCTGGTCGTGTCGATGCATGATCGTCGGCTGTTGCGCATCGATCCGGACGGCGTCAGGGTGGCGGCCGAACTGGCCGAACTCGCACCCAGCCACTGCAACGACATGGTGGTGGACCGGCACGGCCGCGCCTACATCGGCAATTTCGGTTTCGATTTCCTGGCGAAGCAAACCGAGCAGCCAACGGTGCTGATCATGGTCACGCCGGACGGTGAAAAACGCATCGTGGCCGATGGCTTGCGCTTTCCCAACGGGATGGTGATCACGCCGGACGGCGCAACGCTGATCGTTGCGGAAAGCTACGGCCGGCGGCTGACCGCGTTCGCGATCGCGGCCGACGGTTCGTTGAGCGGCCGGCGGCTGTGGGCGCAGCTCGACGGCGCGACCGCCGACGGCATTTGCCTCGACGCGGAAGGCGCGGTCTGGGTTGCGTCGCCGGTCAGCGCGGAAGTGCTGCGCGTGCGCGAGGGCGGTGCCGTCACCGACCGGATTCCGGTCGCGACGCAAGGCATTGCCTGCATGCTCGGCGGCGATGACGGGCGCACGCTGTTCATTCTGACCGCGCCGCTGGTGCGCAAGGAAAAGGCGCTGGCGCAAAAGCTCGGCCGGATCGAAACGGTTCGCGTCACCATTCCGGCGGCGGGATTGCCGTAATCCGAAGCAACCTGATACAAACGAACAAGACCATGTCATCGGAACTGATCAACTCGCCGCTGGTGTTCGCCGCCATCGCGTTCGGCATCGCCGGCGCCATCCTGCTGTTCGGCGGCATCGCCGCATTGCTGCGGGCGCGACCGCTGCGGTTTGCGCTGCGCACGCTGGCCGGACTGCTGATGCTGTCCTGCGCGGCCATGGCAGGCATGCTCGCGATCGGCCTGCAGGGTTACCAGGCATTTACCCGCGAAGACGTGGCCGCGCGCCTGACGCTGCGCCCGCTCGGGCCGCAGCGCTTTTCGGCTACCGTCCGCTTTGCCGATGGCCGTGTAGCGGTCTATGAAGTGGCCGGCGACGAGGTGTATGTCGATGCGCATATCCTCAAGTGGCGGCCGTTTGCGAACCTGCTCGGCTTGCACACGTCGTATGAACTCGATCGGCTGGCCGGGCGCTATCACGCGATCGAGCAGGAGCGTTCGGCGCCGCGCACCGTGCATTCGCTCGCGCAGGACAAGCCGATCGATCTGTTCGGGCTGCGCCGGCGCCATGCATTTCTGGCGCCGGTGGTCGATGCGGAATACGGATCCGCGACATTCGTGCCGGTCGACGGTCCGGCCGAATTCGAGGTGCGCGTATCGACCACCGGTTTGCTGATGCGCAAGGCCGATCCGGTTCAGAAATAATCCACCTGCGCTACCAGCGCAACGATTCCGGAAATACCTTATCCGTATTCAATTGCACCGGATTCCGATTGCGCGGCGCGGCCTGTTGCGGCGGTGGCTGAAATTGCGGTGGCGGCTGAAATTGCGGCTGCGCCTGCGGCGCGGACGTGCCCTCGGTGCCGCGCAGTCCCGAACCGCCGCTGCTGACCCCGATGCGAGCGCCGGTTTCAGGATCGCGCTCGACGCCGGCCAGGATTCGCCCCGGCGGATCGGCGTTGACGGATGCGCTGCCCGCCGCAGTCCGGTCGATTGTTTCCACGCCCTGCGGGCCGATTACCACGACTTGGCTCGAATCGCTGCGCGTGATCACGCCGTATCCCGGCGGCGGCGTATCGTTGTTATTGAGATTGCCGTTATTGATCCGATCGAGCCAGTTGTCGGCTGGCGCCTGCACCATCAACGGTTCCGCGCGCCGGGGCTTCGGAAATTTCGCCTTCGCATCGATCCGCTTCGCCTTCAGCGTGTCGCGGAAAAAATCGCCGACCAGCAGGACCGCGTTGTGCCCTCCTTGCCCCCAGTAATCGCTGCGCATCGTCACGCGCGCGTCGTTGAACCCGACCCAGGCGCCGGCCACCAGGTCCGGATGCATCAGGATGAACCAGCCGTCGGTATTGTTTTGCGTGGTGCCGGTTTTTCCGGCAATGTCGGCGACGATGCCGAACTGCGTCTTGACCATCTGCCCGGTGCCGCGGTTGACCACGCCGCGCATCATGTCGATCAGCTCCACCGCCGTATCCTGCGACATCGCGCGCCGGCTTTTGGTGCCGAATTCGGCCAGCACCTTGCCGCCGCGGTCGGTGATGCGCTTGACGAAAACCGGTTCGCGATATTCGCCGGCCTGCGCGATGGTGGAATAGGCCGACACCATTTCGAGCAACGTGACCGGACTGGTGCCAAGCGCCAGTGACGGCACCGGATCGAGCCGGCTCTGATTGATGCCGACCGCCTGCGCCAGGCTGATGATGTTGGGTAGCCCCGCATCCTGCATCACTTGCGCGGTGATCGTGTTTTTCGAAAAGATCAACCCTTCGCGCATGCTCATCGGTCTGCCGCTGGCGCCCGCCATGTCGGTCGGCCGCCAGATGCTGCCGTCGACCGAGAGAATTTCCACCGGACTATCCAGATAGGTCCGATTCGGGCGCAGCCCTTGTTCCAGCGCCGCGCCATACACGATCGGCTTGAAGGTCGATCCCGGCTGGCGTTCGGCCAGCGATACGTGATCGAACTGATCGCGCTCGAAATCGCGGCTGCCGACCCAGGCCTTGACTTCGCCGGTGGCCGGATCCATCGCCACGAAGCCGGCTTCGAGCCGGGTTTTATTGCCGTGCAGTCGCGCCATGAATTCGGCGTTCGCTTGCAGGCCGGCAAGCGCGGCGGCGTCGGAACGGCCGGCGGCTAGCGCCTTTTTGTATTCCGGCGTCTCGCGGATGAATGCCTGTTCCAGCGCCGGATATTCGCTCCAGAAATAGCGGAACGGCTCAACTTGCGGGCGCTTGCGCGCGTAAGCGCCGGGCGTATGCGACAGCAGGCCCGCCGATTTTCTGCCCCACTCCACATCGGCGACATGTTGCAGCGCGTCGGCCTGGCGCTCGACCGCCCGGGTTGCCGCTTGCTGCAGCGCATCGTCGATCGTGCTGTGAATGATCAATCCATCGGTATAGAGGTTGTAGTCGTTTTCATCGGCCCAGTTGATCAACCATTTGCGCAGATGCGCGGTGAAGTGCGGCGCGTTGCCCGGCGTTTCCGGCGACCGGGTCAATTCGACATGCAGCGGCCGGTCGCGCAGCGCCTGATAGTCGCTCTCGGCCAGCATGCCGCGCTTGGCCATCTGCGCCAGGACTACATTGCGCCGTTTTTGCGCACGTTCCGGATGGATGACCGGGTTGTAGTAACTGGTGCCTTTGAGCATGCCGATCAGAGTCGCGCTTTCCAGTGCATCGAGGCCGGATGCCGGTTTGTCGAAATAGCTGCGCGCCGCCATTTCGATGCCGACGATGTTGTAAAGAAAAGGCACCGTGTTCAGATAGGTTTCGAGAATTTGCCGCTTGGTATAGTTTTTCTCGATGTTGAGCGCGGTGATCATTTCCTTCAGCTTGCGGTCCAGCGTGCGCGAGCGGCCGATTTCTTCGGGAAACAAATTGCGCGCCAGTTGCTGCGTGATCGTCGAACCGCCCTGCGCATCGCCGCCGGCCGTGTGGAAAATCGCCGCCAGCGTGCGCTTGATGTCGATGCCCCGATGTTCATAAAAGCGATGGTCTTCGGTGGCGATCAACGCCTTGATGACGTACGGCGACATTTGGGAAAGATCGATCCGCTCCTGCTGCGCCCGGCTGAAAACGGCAAGCTGCTTGCCGTCGGCGGAAAGCAGGACGCTCGGCTGCGCAGCGCGCGCGCCGAGCAACGCTTCGGCGCCGGGCGTGGCGGGAATCAGGCTCATCACATACATCGACGCCAGCACGGCACCGGTAATCGACAGCGCGACAAACGACAGCGTGCCGAATGCCATCAGCCGCAGCAGCGTTTTCCAGCGCTTTCGGCCGCCGGCGTATTTCGGTTCGATGCCGCGGGATGAACCCGGCGCGTCGCGCCTGTGCGATTTGTTGTCCACGATCGATGCCTTTTTGGTTTTAGTTGGCAAGTTGGACAGGGCCGATGCGGTTTGGTTTTGCCGGTTTGCGGCAACATGAATATGCCGCAACGTCGCTGCATAAAAAAAGCCCCGCGAAGCCGAAGCCTGCGGGGCATAAATCCTTCCTTGGGAGGGAGGAGGAGACTCTGTACGAAGAAGCGCCGGCGCTGGCGTATTGGTGCGAATTACCGGTCAGTCGCGCCGGACCTTGAAATCTTTACACTGTTGCGGTCGATCCGCGCGGGCCGATCCGGTTAATCGCGTGCAGCCAGCATGCGCAATTCGGCAGCCAGGCTCGGTTGCGACGAGTCGAGTTCGCGCGCCATGCGGTTGAGCATCAACGCGCCCTGCATATTGTTGCCGGCTTTGCGCTCTTGCAGCGATTTGCGTGGTGTAATAAGCAATAATGCGGCACGCAGCATGCCGGCGATCAACGGCTTGAACAGCATCAGCAGCGTGGCGAAAATACCCAGGCCGATCAATGGGCGGGCGGCGCCGGCAAAAGCCTGTGCGACCGGGATGGCGGCTTCGGCAGGGAAAGCAATAGCTAGAATGGACATCATGTACTCCTAATCAACACATCAATACTGAATCAGATCTCTTTTGTTACGATGAAGTATAGAGAGCACACAGATATAAATCCAATTTCAATTTCAGATACCGTCTATACGATATGTGAATACCATTGCGTTTTTGTTTTTCCTTTTTGCGGATGTTTGAACGATGAGTTTCCTTACGCTTGATTTGAACCTGTTGCGCGTCTTCGATGCGGTGATGACCGAACAGAACCTGACGCGGGCGGCCAGCCGTCTTGCGATGACGCAGCCGGCGGTGTCGAATGCGCTGAAGCGCTTGCGCGACGCGCTCGGCGACGAGTTGCTGATCCGCACCGCTCACGGCGTGAAGCCGACGCCGCGCGCGGAAACGCTGTGGCCGTCGGTGCGGCGGGCGCTGCTGGAACTGGAAGAAGCGGTGGCGCCGAACAGCTTCGATGTCGCCAAGGCGCATGCCACGTTCCGCATGGCGATGGCGGATGCGACGGCGGCGCTGTGGCTGCCGCGGCTGGTGCGTTCGATCGAGAACGAAGCGCCCGGCGTCAACGTCCGCATGGTGCCGCTGACGACACGCGAGCCGCGGCCGATGCTGCTGCGCGGCGATATCGATCTGGCGATCGGATTCTTTCCCGGCGTCATCGCGCAATTGTCGGGCGGACCGGACACGCCGATCCGGCATGAGCAGTTGTATTCGGGAAAATATGTGTGCGTGATGCGCAAGGATCATCCGCTGGCGAAAGGCGAACTGACGCTCGATGCCTATTGCAAGGCGAATCATCTGCTGGTGAGTTTTTCGGGCCGGGCGCGCGGTCTGGTGGACGAAGCATTGACGCAGCTAGGCCGCGAACGCCGGATCCTGCTGACGGTGAACCAGTTTTTTACCGGCGGCCGGGTGGTTGCCAATTCCAACCTGATCACCGTCATACCGCGCCATCTGATTGCATCGACCGGCATGACCGGCGCGCTGATCGCCAAGGATTTGCCGTTTTCATTGCCGGACATTCACATCGACATGCTGTGGCATGAACGCGATGCGCGCAACCCGGCGCTTAAATGGCTGCGCGAGCACCTGACGGGAATGCTCGGCGATCCGGCGTTTGCGCCGGGCGAACCGCGCCGCTGACAAGGCGCACGCAGCGCCTGTACTACTTGTCCGCCTGGAGCGTCGTTACCGTCAGCGCACCATTCACCTTGTCGGCGACAAACTTGATCTTGTCGCCGGATTTGACCTGTTCCAGCATCGCCGGATCCTTGACGCGGAATACCATGGTCATGCCGGGCATGTCGAGGTTGGCCAGCGGCCCGTGCTTGATCGTGATCTTGCCGGCATCCTTGTCGACCTTTTTCACTTCGCCGCTGGACAATGCCGCGGCGTCGGAAGATTTCATGTCTCCGTTCATCTTCATGTCTCCCATCGCGCCGGCCTGGTTCGTGTGGCTTGCGGCGAGCGCGCCGAACGGAATGGCGGCGGCGAGCGCGAATGCCGCCAATAAAGCGGAAGTACGTTTCATACGAGGCCTTTCAAAATGGTTCAACAAAAAACAAACCCGATGCGGTTCCGATCCATGCATGGCAGGGAACCGCATCAGGAGACGGACGCGGTTATTTCACCGCCACGTTGCCCTTCATGCCTGCCTCGAAGTGGCCCGGCTGCAGGCAGGCGAAATCGAATTTTCCTGCGTTGGTGAATTGCCAGATTATTTCACCGGTTTTGCCCGGCTCGACCACGACCATGTTGTCGTCGGCGTGCACCATTCCCGGCATTTTCTTCATCATCGCCGCATGCTCCTGCAGCTCTTTCATCGAACCGAGCACCATTTCATGCGTGATCTTGCCGGAATTCTTCACGACGAACTTGATGGTTTCGCCCTTCTTGACTGCAATGTTTGCCGGCGTGAAGCGCATCGTATCGTTCATGTCGACTTCCACAGTACGCGACACCTTGGCAGCATCGCCGGGCTTGCCGGCCACCGATGCATGGTCTTGCTGTTTTTCCTTGGAGGCGCCATGGCCGTGTCCTGCATCGGCATATGCAACCGAACTCAGCGACAGGGTGGCAAGAGATAATACGGAGGCGATTAAAATTGATTTCATGATGATTCCTTTTCGTTTAAAAACAGATGGAAGTGAAGCAAATTTTTGCATGAAGCGATTACCGGATTTCACTGAATTGCATTAATGTCCGCCGTGTCCGTTCCCCTTTCTGACCTTTAACACCGTCTCGCCCGGTTTTGCGGCGGATGATTTTGCATCCGGTGCGGGCGTCGCGTCCGGCATCGCGCTGTCGCCGCCTTTCCATTCGTAGGCAACCGTGCCGGCCGGATGCTTGTACCAGCCCGGATCCTTGTAATCGTTGCGGGCCAGCCCCTTGCGTATCTTGACCGTTGTAAACATGCCGCCCATCTCGACTCCGCCGAACGGACCTTGGCCGGTCATCATCGGCAGCGTGTTGTCCGGCAGCGGCATTTCCATTTCGCCCATTGATCCGCCGTTGGCGCCCATCACCATGTAATCGGGGACCAGCTTGTTGATTTTGCCTAGCACGCCGCGCTGATCGACGCCGATCATGGTCGGCAAGCCATGGCCCATCGCATTCATCGTATGGTGCGATTTGTGGCAGTGAAAGGCCCAGTCCCCCAGATCGGTCGCGTCGAATTCGATCGCGCGCATCTGTCCGATCGCGATATCGGCGGTGACTTCCGGCCAGCGCGAACCGGGCGGCGTCCAGCCGCCGTCGGTGCCGGCGACGACAAACTCATGCCCGTGCAAATGAATCGGATGGTTCGTCATCGTCAGGTTGCCGATCCGGATGCGCACGCGGTCGTTCAGTCCGCAGACGATCGAATCGATGCCGGGAAACACCCGGCTGTTGAAGGTCCACAGGTTGAAGTTGAGCATCGTGGACGTGTTCGGCGTGAAGCTGCCGGGATCGATGTCGTAGGCATTGAGCAGGAAGCAGAAATCGCGATCGACGCGATGCAGGCTAGGGTCTTTCGGATGCGTGACCCAGAAACCCATCATGCCCATCGCCATCTGCGTCATTTCATCCGCATGCGGGTGATACATGAACGTGCCGGGGCGCTTGGCAATGAATTCATAGACGAAGGTTTTGCCGGGCTGTATGGCCGGCTGGTTCAGGCCGGCCACGCCGTCCATGCCGTTCGGCAGCCGCTGGCCGTGCCAGTGGATGCTGGTATGTTCGGGCAGCTTGTTGGTGACGAACAGCCGCACGCGGTCGCCTTCCACCACTTCGATGGTCGGTCCCGGCGACTGTCCGTTGTAACCCCACAGATTCGCTTTCATGCCCGGCGCCATTTCGCGCACCACCGGCTCCGCGACCAGATGGAATTCCTTGACGCCGTTCTTCATGCGCCACGGCAGCGTCCAGCCGTTGAGCGTGACGACCGGGTTATAGGGACGGCCGTTGGGCGGCGCCAGCGGCGGCTGGGTTGCCGCCTTGTCCATCATCGGCGCTTCCGGCAGCGATGCCGCGCCGGCCCGCGTGACCAATCCGGCGCCGAGGGCGACAGCGCCCGCGCCTGCACCGTAAAAAAAATCTCTGCGTGAAACCATGTTGAATATCCTTTTACGGTTAATTATTGGACAGCCAGGTCGAATGCGGCTCTGCCTGTGTTGCCGCTGTTCATTGCGCCTGGCACGGAACGCCCGGTTTGCGCCATCTGCAACGCCGACTCGGCCATCCAGTAATCGCGCGACGCCTCGATCGATGCGTTCACGCTCAGTACCTGCGAACGCGCATCGGCCAGCAGCGTGAAGACGCTGACCAGCATGCCGTTGTAGCGCAACATCTGTTCGTCGGAGATGCGCTTCTTGAGCGGCACCACTTCGTCGCGATAATGTCTGGCAATGTCATACGCGCTGCGATAGCCGGAATACGCTTCGCGCACTTCGGAGCGCGCGTTGACCGCGATCTCCGCCGCGCGGTTGACCGCCTGCATGTAGATCGCTTCGGACCTGGCCACGCGGGCGCCGCCCCAGTCGAACAACGGGATCTGCAGCGCGATCAAATAGCCGTTCTCGCGCGCGGGACTCTGGTTGTAGGAGTTGCGCAAATAACCGGCGTCGAGGATATTGACGAAGCGCGTGGCTCGAGTAAGTCCGAGCGAATCGGCCAGCCCCGCCAGCTCGCGCCGGGCCATCATGATGTCGAGCCGGTTCTGCATTGCCTGCGCTTCGATATCGGTCATCTCGCGCGCCGCTTTCGGCAGATCGGGCAGGCGATCGGGAAGCTGGAACGCGGTTCGGGCACCCCATAACCCCATCAACCGCGTCAGTTTTTCCCGTTCCGCCACCTGCGTCTGCATCGCACGCGCAAGCTGCGTGACGACATCGGCATAGAACGACTGCTCGCGGATCTGCTCCAGCTTGCTCCAGTTGCCGACCTGCGCCATTTTGCGGGCCAGTTCGGCGCCTGCTTCGGCCGACAGCTTGACCTGTTCCATGTACTTGACCGTCTCTTGCGCCGCGACGGCGGAGAAATACGCGCGCCGCGTCTCGTCTGCCACACGCAGCGCATCGCCGGCGGCGCGCAACTGCGCCTGTTCGAAGAAGCGCCGTTCGATTCTGGTCGCGATCGGCATCGTCAGCAGGCTCATCACCGGCAGCATCAGTCCGCGATCGATCTGGATCTGGTCGCCGCGCGTCAAGCGTCCGAACGAAAAGATCGGATTGGACAGGCGTCCCGCCTGCACCAGATTCGCCTCGGCGATCCCGAGTTCGGCATAGTCGGCTTGCAAGCCGCGGTTGTTGAGCAGCGCGATCGTGACCGCATCGTCCGCCGTGAGCGGTTTTGCCAGCAGCGGCCGGATCGTCTTGTCGACGGTCGCCGCATCGGCATCGGATTTTACCTGCGTCACGTCTTTGCCGATACGCTCCTTCGTCAACGACTGTACCGACGAGAAGCCGCCGTCCGCTGAAAACGACGCGCAGCCGCCCAGGAACAGCACCGAGATGGCCAGCGCAAGGGGGCGTACCGGTAAGGAAAATGTTTGCATCGTCGCTCCTTATTGTTTTTGCATGCCGTTATGGCCTGGCATTGTCTGTGATGCGCGCTCGGCCGGTTTGCCACTGGAAGGCGCCGGCTTTGTCGCCGGACGCGGCGCGCTTTTTTCTTGCATGTTGCCCATATCGTGCCCAGACATGCCGGTCGCAGTTTCCTTGCCTTTCATGCCCGTCATGCCATCCATGCCCTTCATGCCCTTCATGCCCTTCATGCCCTTCATGTCGTGGCTTGGCATGGACTTCATCTTTTCCGCGTTATCCGCGCCTTTCATGTTGCTCATGTCGTGTCCGGGCATGTTCCCCATTTTGCCCTGGCCGCTCATTCCCTTCATGTCACCCATATTGTGGCCAGCCATGCCGCCCGTCTGGCCAACCTCGTCGTTGGCGGTTCGCCATGGCACCATTTGTGTATCCTGATCGTTTTTGTAATCCGTAAATGCCGACTGATAGGCCGCACTTGACGCCGCTGCCTGCGCATTGGAGGGATCGCGCTCGGCCGTTTGTGCCGCAACAGCCAGCGGAACCAGAACAATGGCGGCGAACAACGCATGTGGTAAATATCGGTAAGAAAGCATGTGGTCTCCGAGTGGCGAATGAAAAAAGCAAAAACTGCGGGAGATGAACCGCGTGCAACGACCGGTTTTTTATGCCGCCGGTTTATTGCACAGCCGTTCGGCTACACCGCCGGCTCGATCCGTACAACCGTCAGTGCGCCATTGGCCTTTTCAGCACGGAATTTGACCGGATCGCCCGTTTTGACTTTGGTAATCATCGCAGGATCGGCGACGCGAAATATCATGGTCATTGCCGGCATACCCAGATTTTGCAATGCTTCATGACTGATGGTGAGCTTGCCTTGTTCGGCATCGATCCGCTTGATAATGCCATTGGTTAGTACGGCATCGGCTGGCGTAGCAGCGGCCGCCTCTGCAGCAGGCGCAACAGCAATCTCTGCCGCCTGGCTTGCCATGGGCAACGCAGTGATCAGGACGCCAATCAATAACAGTTGTGATAGTTTCATATGGTAATTCCTTTCATGGAATAAGCAATGTGACGCGCCGTTGTAGCGATCACATGCAGCATTCTAACCAGAGTTGCGTGACAGCCACCTAACCGCCACATTACAATTTTGTAATCCACGAAGCGGCCAGGACCAGCGACAATCAATCAAAGTGGAAAGAAAATCATGCGCATACTGATTGTTGAAGACGAGCCCAAAACCGGCGATTACTTATGCAAAGGATTGGCCGAGTCCGGCTTCGTTGCCGACCTGGCCCGCACCGGCCCGGATGGATTGAATCTGGCCGTCGAGCAGGACTATGACCTGATCGTGCTGGATGTCATGCTGCCGAAAATGGATGGTTGGAGCATATTGCAGAAACTGCGCGAGAAAAAAGAGACGCCGGTGCTGTTTCTCACGGCGCGCGATGACGTGGCGGATCGGGTCAAGGGATTGGAACTCGGCGCCGACGATTATCTGGTCAAACCGTTTGCGTTCGCGGAATTGCTGGCGCGCATCAGGACGCTGCTGCGGCGCGGCCCGGTACGGGAAGCGGAAACGATTCACCTCGCCGATCTGGAAATCGACGTGCTCAAGCGGCGGGTGACGCGAGACGGTGCTCGCCTCGATCTGACCGCGAAGGAATTTGCGCTGCTGCACCTCCTTGTAAAGCGGCAAGGCGAGGTGTTATCCCGGTCGCTGATCGCCTCGCAAGTCTGGGACATGAATTTCGATTCCGATACCAATGTGGTGGATGTCGCGATTCGTCGTTTGCGCGCGAAAGTCGACGATCCGTTCCCTAACAAGCTGGTGCACACGGTACGCGGCATGGGTTATCTGGTGGAAGAGCGCAACTGATGCCAGGCAAATCACTGTCGATCACGGTACGGCTCGCGCTGCTGTTCGCGGGCGTCGCCCTGCTCACCTTCGCGGCGGTCGGCGCGTATCTGTATCAGGCGCTGGCCCAGCAACTGGAACGCCGCGACGATGAGGAACTGATCGGCAAGATCACGTTGGTTCGCCATCTTCTGCTGGAAGTGCAATCGATCGACGCCATTGAGCGGTCTCCCCATCCCTTTCTGGATGCGGTGTTCGGACATGAGGGACTCGTGCTGCGACTGGTTGGACCGGGCGGGCAAATCCTCGTGCAAAGTGCCGAGTCGTCGCGCCCGTTGCCACCGGTCGATATGGTGCCGGCGGGACGCGATCCTGCCGAAGCGGATGTCCGATATTGGCATCCCGTCACCGGCACCGGCCGCCTGGTGGGCGCAATCGGCTCGATCGGCGGATCGGTGCAAGTGCCGGTCCGGATTATCGTCGCCCGCGAAAGCTCGGATCGGTCGGCGTTATTGCAGGAATACGGCAGGAATTTGTTTCTGGCGGTCTGCATCGGCGCGGTGCTGGCGGCAGCGCTCGGTTTTCTGATCGTTCGCCTGGCAATGCGGCCATTGCGATCCGTCATCGGAAAGGCCAACGATATCTCCACGCATCGCCTCAACACCCGGCTCTCCGTCCATGACACGCCTACCGAATTGCGCGAACTGGGAGCCGCATTCAATGCGATGCTGGACCGTCTCGAAGACGGCGTGCAACGTCTATCGCGGTTTGCCGCCGATCTTGCCCATGATCTGCGTACGCCGATCAACACGTTGATGGTGGAAACGCAAGTCGCGTTGTCTCGCCCGAGAGAAAACGATGAATACCAGACGCTGCTGGTATCCAACATCGAAGAATACGAACGGCTGGCGCGGATGATCGAAAACACGCTGTTTCTGGCGCGCGCCGACAATGCGCAGTTGGCGGTGTCCCGGGAAACGCTGAGCGTAAAAACAGAGCTCGAACGCATTCGCGATTATTTTGAAGGGTTGGCGGAGGAAGCAGGCGTGACGCTGGCCGTCGAAGCCCATGATACATCGGTCAGCGCCGATCCGATTCTTTTTCAGCGCGCGGTCAGCAATCTGGTGTCGAACGCAATCCAGCACACGCCGCGCGGAGGCTTGGTCCGCCTGTCCGCAAACGCGTATCCGCAAAGCCTGGAGATCACGGTGGAAAACTCCGGACCGCAGATTCCTCCAGAGCATGTGCCGCATATTTTCGATCGTTACTACCGGGCCGATGCCGCGCGTTCGGCGTCATCCCGGTCCGCCGGATTGGGACTGGCCATCGTGCGCGCGATCATGCATTTGCATGGCGGCGAAGTGACTGTGCGCAGCGTTATCGGCGAGAGCACGACGTTTTACCTGCGGTTCGGCGCGCAGAGATTATAAAACCGATTGGAAATACTATCCCGGCTGGCGCCACGCCGAACTATCGAAATTGAACCGGTAACACCCACTCCTTTGAAAGATGCGATGACGACTCTTGATGCCGAATTGCTTGACTGCTTGGTCATCGGCGGCGGTGCTGCCGGTTTCACCGGAGCAATCTACCTGTCACGCTTTCGCCGCAACATCCTGCTGGTCGATGCCGGTAAAAGCCGTCTGTCGCTGATTCCCATCTCGCACAATTATTCCGGTTTTCCGGAAGGCGTGCCGGGCAAGGAATTGCTGGAGCGGCTGCGCGCGCAAGCAACCCGGTATGGCGTACGCATTGTCGCCGGCACGATCGAACGGCTCGATAAACTGCCGGACGGCACCTTTATGGCGATGTCAGGACAAGGATCGATTCGTGCCAGAACGGTACTGCTGGCAACCGGCGTCACCGATGTTGCGCCGGATATCGACGGCATCAAGGAAGCGCTCCAGTCCGGATGTCTGCGCTATTGTCCGGTTTGTGACGGCTATGAAGCCATCGGAAAGAAAGTGGCCGTTTTAGGAACAGGCAAGCATGGCGTCAATGAAGCATTGTTTATCAAACATTTTGCGACGGATTTGACGCTGTTGACGCCTGACGCGCAAAGGAATCTCACCCAGCAACAGCATCATCAGTTAAAGGAGCGGCAGATCCGCGTTATCGACGGCAAGACGTCGGCTCTGGTGTGCGAAGATAATCAAGGTATCGCTGCGCACCTGCATGACGGCAGTATCCATCGGTTCGACGTGCTGTATTCCGCGTTGGGCATCGATGTCAATTCCCGCTTGGCGCAAAGCCTGGGAGCAGATTGTGACGATGACGGCCAGATCGTTGTTGACGCCCATCTGCAAACATCGGTGGAAGGCTTGTACGCTGCCGGCGATATCGTTGAAGGATTGAATCAAATCAGCGTTGCGAACGGGCACGCCGCCATTGCCGCGACAGCCATCCATAACCGGTTGTAGATTTACCTGGATCGAACGAAGCGGCAAGGATCATGGCGTGAACCGATAACAGGCGGTTGTGCAGCGCAGCCCGGATGTGTTTTATTTCATCATCGAGGCATTGCATTTTGAGTTCAATGGAGCCGGTACGGTTTTTTTCCATATAAACATGTGTCAACAGGTCTTGCGTCCAGCAAACCCTCAAAGGAAGTCGCATGCTGATTCGCCCCATTGATTATTTCCTGGTCGTCTGGTTCGCCCTTGCGGCTCTTTCCACCGCCTACGTCGCATACGACCAATTCAAAAACAATCCCGAGCCGCTGGTGATGAAATGGGGCTTTGTTTTGATAACGCTGTATATGGGACCGCTCGGACTTTTAATGTATGTCATGGCGGACAAGGAGCCCTCTGAAGGCGCGCACGAAGAATTCATCAAGCCGCTCTGGAAACAGGGAATAGGATCGACGATCCATTGTGTAGCGGGCGACGCAACCGGCATTATTTTCGCGGCCACCGTCACTGCGTTGCTGGGCCTGCCGATGTGGCTGGATGTCATCATTGAATATCTGGCCGGCTTTCTCTTTGGCCTGCTGATCTTCCAGTCGCTCTTCATGAAAAGCATGATGGGCGGTTCCTATTTCGAAAACGTGCGTAAATCGTTCATGCCTGAATTCATCAGCATGAATACGATGATGGCCGGCATGGCGCCGATCATGATTTTGCTGATGATGGGCCGCGACATGCGGGCCATGGATCCGACCGAGCTGGTGTTCTGGGGTGTGATGTCGCTGGGTGTTTCGATCGGATTTCTCGTTGCTTATCCGGTGAATCTGTGGATGGTCGCCAAGAAAATGAAGCATGGGCTGATGACCGAGCGCAAGGGAGGCAGCCGTATGGCCCCCGCAGGCAAAAACGCTCCGGCAGATGCAGACAGAAGCGCCGTTCAAGCAAGAGAAAACGCGAAACCGTCGCCGCAGGGCGCGCCAATGACGATGGATCACGCGGCGATGCAACATGGCGGCGATGGCGGCAAGCCGATGGATCATGAATCGTCGAAGAGCATGGCTGGCGACAAGCCCATGAAACCGATCCATCCCGTTTTCGTGCATTTTCCAATCGCGCTGCTGGTTCTTTCCGTTGGCGCCGATTTCTTTGCATTTCTTGGCGCCGGCAATGGCTTGCAGGTCGTGGCCGCGTGGGCGCTGCCGGGTGCGGCGGCAGGCGGCGTCCTGACGATACTTGCAGGCATTTATGACATGAACCGCGCGCAACTTGCGCACGCCACGCATCAACGCGTGCACAAGCACATGAAGATCGGTTTTGCGTTGGTGGCGGCAATCGCCTTGCTGGCTGTCTGGCGATGGCTGATCCATATGGAAGAGGGATTCGCGCTGGACTGGCTCTATCTTGTTGCCGCCTTTCTGGTGCTCGGGTTGGCGGCTTTTCAAGGTTGGCTCGGCGGCGAGCTTGTTTATACCTACGGCGTTGGCGTGGAGTCGCGCAACGTGAACTCGGCGGGCCAGGACAATGATGCGCACGCCGGAAAAAGCGAAAAGCAGCCATCTGAGGCGCCCGCTGCAACGAAGCACGCTTCTGCGCGAACAGCCGCTCCGATGAAAATGGACCACGCAGCCATGCAAGAAGGCTCGAAAACGACCGAGTCGATGGATCACGCCGCGATGAAAGACGGCAACGGAGACGCCAAGGAAGGTGGTCATGGTGACATGCGTAGCAACGTTACCAGGCCGCAGCTCGCCACCGTAGCGCTGATTACCTTCTTGATGCTCGCCGCCGGCATGGTGTTGCCGTCGTTCGGCGTCAACATGTCGTTGAGCCTGCGCGATGTCGGCGGCTCCATCATGCCGCCCGGCATGATCATGACTTACGATACGCCCGGGGCGGCGATGCGCGATATGGCGGCGGTCAAGCCTCGGGACATCGCTTATACGGCTCCGCCCGATGCCAAAGGCGATGCATTGCTCCAGCCCCGTATCGAAAACGGTGTGAAGATCTTCGATCTCGAAACATCGGTCATTCGTTGGTCGATACTGCCTGGCGTGCAGGTTGACGCGTACACCTTCAACCAGCAAATTCCAGGGCCGCGCATTCGGGTAACCGAGGGCGACCGCGTCAGGATCAACGTCAAAAACAGGCTACCCGAATCGACGACCGTCCATTGGCACGGCCTGATTCTTCCTAACGAGATGGACGGACCGGCGCAAATCACGCAGGCGCCAATTCAACCGGGCGGCACATTCACCTACGAATTCACGACTGAGCAGTCCGGCACCTACTTTTATCATTCGCATGATCATAGCGACCGCCAACAAGGGCTCGGCCTGTACGGTGCGTTGATTATTGATCCGAAGGAAAAAGCGAAGGAACCGGCGGCCGACACGGAATACACGATTCAGTTGCAGGAATGGTTGCAGCGTGAAGGGCTGACCTATCCCAGCATGCCGATGGAAGGCGGAATGCCGAACTACTTCACGATCAACGGCAAGGCTTATCCCGCTACCGATACGGTCAAATTGAAGGTGGGCCAAACGATAAAACTGCGATTTATCGGCAGCAACAGCAATTTTATTCATCCGATGCATGTCCATGGCGGCCCCTTCACGGTGGTCGCGCGCGACGGTGAAGTGCTGGCCGAGCAAGCGCGGTTCAAGGCAGATACCGTCAACGTCGGCCCGGGTCAACGCTACGATGTTATCTGGAAGGCGCTTCGTCCCGGCAAATGGTTGGTGCATTGTCATATCGCGCATCACACGACGAATAACAATACGGAAGAAAAAGGCGGCGGCGGTTTGATCATGATTTTGGATGTCGCACCCTAGTCGGGACGCGATGCCATGGGGAAGTCATTTGGAAAACCTGGAGCGTCGCGAGCTCGGCACTGTGATGCTCGTCCAAACCAATTTATACAAATGCGATTCTCGTTCTGGATTCGAGGCGCGCCACATAGTACAGGCGACTCTCGGAGTCATTCAAGTCAGTTACTTCCTGACTGACGAATCGTGTTTCATTTTTATCGGGCCATTGATCGTCGGTCGGGTCTATTCTCGGTTCACAAGGAGTTTGCATGCGCAGGTTTTTTATACCGGCTTGGTTTGCGGTACTGGTCGTTTCCCCTGTTTTTTCTCAAACGATGAACGCGGCCGGTCAATCCTATAAGGATGCCGCGACCAGGTATGCGTCCGGCTTCCTGGAACCTGCTGCGCCACTGACGCTAGATGCTGCTATCGGGTTTGCGTTCCAGTTCAACGCTGAGTTGTCTGCGGCTCGTCATGAATTGGAAGCGGTCGATGCGACGATCCAACAAGCCCGCACTCGACCCAATCCGGGAGTGGCGGCTCTGGTTGAAGATACGCGCCAGTCGACGCGGATCACCACGCTACAGCTAAATCAACCCATTGAGCTGGGCGGCAAACGCGCGGCGCGCATAGAGGCAGCAACACGCGGGCGGGATGCCGCAGCGGTTGACCTGCTTGCAAAACGCGCCGACATTCGGGCGGCGGTCATTACAGCTTATTTCGATGTAGTGGTAGCGCAAGAACGTGTGCGTCTTGCCGAGGCATCGGCTGGCCTGGCGCAGCGTGCGACCAAAGCGGCATCCAACCGGGTGACCGCCGGAAAAATATCACCGGTTGAGGAAACCAAAGCCCGGGTGGCCGAAGCCAATGTGCGCGTCGAGCAGGTGCAAGCCTTGAGCGAACTTGCCAGCGCACGCAAGCGCCTGACAGCGACCTGGGGCAATCCATCGCCACGATTCGAGCGTGCTGACGGAGCGGTAGAAACCTTGCCGGCGCTGCCCTCGCTTGCCGAGCTCTCCATGCGCTTCGACAACGCGCCGGGCGTGACGCGCGCCCGCCTGGAAATCAAGCGTCGACAGGCGTTGGCAGGTGTTGAAAAAAGTCGCCAAACGCCGAACGTTACCGTGATCCTGGGGGCAAAGCGCGACCAGCAGCAGGGCCGCAATCAGGCTGTCCTGGGACTGTCGATTCCACTGCCGTTATTTGATCGCAATCAAGGCAACCTGCTCGAGGCATTGCGGCGTACCGACAAGGCGCGTGACGAATTGGTCGCCGTCGAATCGCGTCTGAACGGGGATCTCGCGCAAGCGCATGAACGGCTCGGCGCCGCGCTGCAGGAACTCGGGCTGTTGCAAAAAGACATACTGCCTGGCGCATCGAGCGCTTTCGATGCAGCCACCAAGGGGTTTGAAGCAGGCAAATTCAGCTTTCTCGACGTCCTTGATGCGCAACGCACACTATTCCTAGCCAAATCCCAATACCTGCGTGCATTGTCCGACGCGCATCGGGCTGCTGCCGATATCGATCGCGTACTCGGTGAGCCGCTGACAACCCCATCCGCCATCAAGCCGTAAGAGAACAATATGAAAATCAATATAAGTAAAAAGCACATCGTTGCCACTGCCGGAATCGTTGGCGTCGGGCTGTTGCTTGGCGCCTTGATTATCGGCGCCGGTAAAACCAAGTCAAAGGAAAAAGGGAAAGACCAACCCAAAGCCGAGCAAACGGATGAAAAACAACCCAAGCCTAAAGAAGGTAAAAAGGAAGAGTCTGCCAAGACGCCGCACGGCGGCAAACTGTTCGTCAAGGACGATGTCGGCATCGAAGTGGTGCTCGCGGAAGACGGGGGCGCGCCTCGTTTTCGGGTCTACCTGACCAATAAAAACAAGCCGCTCGCCCCGGATGCGGCAAAAGTCGCGATCACGCTCACGCGTCCCGATGGCGAAAAACAGGAATTCGGCTTCACGGCTGAAAAGGATTCTTTGAAAAGCATCAATTCTGTCGCTGAACCGCATGTCTTCGATGCGGCCGTCAATGCGCAAATCGGGAAAGAATCTCTGGCATTCACTTTTTCAAAAGAGGAAGGCAAGATCAAGTTGTCCGATGCCCAAATCAAGGATTCCGGGGTAACCGTTCAAATTGCCGATGGTGCGCGCATTCAGAATGTGTTGCGCCTGCCGGGTGAAATTCGCTTCAACCAGGATAAGACAGCACAGATCGTGCCGCGGGTCGCGGGCGTGGTGACGGCGGTGTATGCCGACTTGGGGCAGCAAGTGAAAAAAGGCCAGTTGCTGGCGACGATGTCCAGCTCGACCTTGTCTGACTTGCGCAGCGAATTGCTCGCATCGCAACGGCGCAACGCGCTTGCCAAGGTCACGTTCCTGCGCGAGAAAAAACTATGGGAAGAAAAAATTTCGGCCCAGCAGGACTACCTGCAAGCCCAGCAGGTAATGCGCGAAACTGAAATTGCCGTGCAAAATGGGCAGCAAAAGCTGCTGGCGCTTGGCGCCACGCCGGTCGGCGCGGGAGCGCTCAGTCGGTTCGACATTCGCGCTCCCTTCGACGGCATGGTCACAGAAAAACATATGGCGCTCGGCGAAGCGGTCAAGGAAGACGCCAATATTTTCACTGTCTCGGATTTATCCTCCGTATGGGCTGAAATCGTTGTTTCGGCAAAGGACCTGAACGCAGTTCGGATAGGCGCTGCCGCCGCGGTCCTGGCTGCCGCATTCGACTCGAAAGCCGCCGGCACCGTCTCCTACGTCGGCTCTTTGTTAGGCGAACAGACACGTACCGCCAAGGCCCGCATCACTCTTACCAATCCGCAACTGGCATGGCGCCCTGGCATGTTCGTCAATGTGGATATTGTCACCGGAACAATCGATGCGGCCGTGGCCGTGTCTTCGGATGCGATCCAGACCGTCAATGACAAACCGACCGTTTTCACGAAGGTCGCGGGCGGCTTTGTCGCACAACCGGTGACGACTGGTCTGGCAGACGGCAAGATGGTTGAGATCGTCAAGGGCATGAAGCCGGGCGCGCCGTATGCAAGCGCAGGCAGCTTTGTTTTGAAAGCGGAACTCGGCAAAGCCGGTTTGGAAAACGACTGATGTATAAAAAGGCCACAGATCATGTTTGAACGCATCATTCGCTTTGCCATCGAGCAACGATGGCTGATCCTGCTTGCCGTGCTCGGCATGGCCGCAGCAGGCATCTTCAGCTATCAGATATTGCCCATTGACGCAGTGCCGGACATCAGCAATATCCAGGTGCAGATCAATACCGCCGCTCCCGGCTATTCTCCGCTGGAATCGGAGCAGCGCATCACTTATCCGATTGAGACCGCCATGTCCGGCCTGCCCAATCTGCAACAGACCCGATCGCTATCGCGTTACGGCCTGTCTCAAGTGACCGTGATCTTCAAAGACGGTACCGACATCTATTTCGCCCGGCAGCTGGTCAATCAGCGTATTCAGGAGGCGAAAGAAAAGCTGCCGCCGGGTATTGCTCCGGCCATGGGACCGATCTCGACCGGATTGGGCGAAATATACCTATGGACCGTCAATGCCAGGGATGGCGCAAAGAAACCGGACGGCACGCCTTACACGCCGACCGACCTGCGTGAAATTCAGGACTGGATCATCAAACCCCAACTGCGCAACGTGGTGGGCGTGACTGAAATCAATTCGATCGGCGGCTATGCCAAGGAGTTCCAGGTCGCGCCGGTTCCCGCAAAACTGTCTTCCTACGGAATGACCCTTCAGGATGTCGTCACGGCCCTCGATCGCAATAACAGCAATGTCGGCGCCGGCTATATCGAAAAGCGCGGCGAACAATACCTGATTCGCGCCCCGGGCCAAGTCAGCTCGATTGAAGACATCAAGAATGTCATTCTCGGCAATGTGGATGGGGTGCCTATCCGTATTCGCGATGTGGGCGACGTCGATATCGGTCGCGAATTGCGTTCAGGCTCAGCGACCGAAAACGGCAAGGAAGTGGTGCTTGGCACGGTCTTCATGCTGATCGGTCAGAACAGCAGAACCGTATCCCAGGCAGTCGATGCGAAGATGAAAGAAATCAATCGCTCGCTGCCGCCAGGGGTGCAAGCTGTCACCGTCTATGACCGTACCGTGCTGGTCAACAAGGCGATCACTACCGTCAAGGAAAATCTGTTTGAAGGAGCGGTTCTTGTCATCGTGATCTTGTTTTTGTTTCTCGGCAATATTCGCGCTGCACTGATTACCGCGACGGTCATTCCATTGGCCATGCTATTCACTTTCATCGGCATGGTGCAGTTCAAGGTCAGCGCCAATCTGATGAGCCTGGGCGCGCTGGACTTCGGCATCATCATTGATGGCGCCGTCGTCATTGTTGAAAACTGCGTTCGGCGCCTGGCCCATGCTCAGGCGCATCATGGGCGACCGCTTACGCAAAGCGAGCGGTTTCACGAAGTATTCGCCGCGGCAAAAGAAGCGCGCCGGCCATTGCTGTTCGGCCAGGCCATCATCATGATTGTCTATATACCGATCTTTACACTGACCGGCGTGGAAGGAAAAATGTTCCACCCGATGGCATTTACGGTGGTCACCGCCTTGCTGGGAGCGATGATCTTGTCGGTCACGTTCATTCCGGCTGCCGTCGCGCTGTTCATCGGCAGCAAGGTGGCGGAGAAGGAAGGATTCCTGATACGTTGGGCCAAACAGCTATATACGCCCACATTGAATTGGGTGATGCTGAATCGTCCCGTGGTGCTTGCCTTTGCGCTGGTGATGCTCGTCCTGTCGGGGTTGCTTGCAACGCAGTTGGGCAGGGAATTTGTGCCAAGTTTGAGCGAGGGCGATTTTCTAGTCACATCTACTCGCATCCCGGGCACGAGTCTTACGCAATCCACAGCGATGCAGCAGCAAATCGAGCGGACGCTTGTTGCGAAATTTCCCGAAGTCGAGCGCGCGTTTAGCCGAACGGGATCGGCGGAAATCGCATCCGACCCGTTGCCGCCGAACTTGACGGACGGCTATGTCATGCTCAAGCCGGAAGATCAATGGCCCAAGCCTAAAAAATCGCGCGATGAATTGATTGCAGCCATTCAAACTACCCTCGAGACGCTGCCGGGTAATAAATATGAAATTTCTCAGCCGATTCAAAGCCGATTCAATGAAATGATTTCCGGTGTCCGCAGCGATGTGGCCGTTAAAGTGTTTGGCGACGACATGGAAGTGTTGAACGCGACAGCCGCAACCATTGCCGCCACCCTTGAAAAAATGGCCGGCGCCGCCGATGTGAAAGTGGAGCAAACCACCGGTTTGCCGATGCTGACAGTCAATACCGATCGCGAGAAAACGTCGCGTTATGGCTTGAATGTGGGCGATGTGCAAGATGCCGTGGCCATTGCCATCAGCGGACGCGAATCGGGAACCTTGTTTCAAGGAGATCGGCGCTTCAGCATCATCGTTCGCCTCCCTGAAAATCTGCGCAGCGATATTGAAGCCATCAAGCGATTGCCTATTCCCCTGCCGCGAAGCAAAGGCAAGGAAGGACAAACGACTTATGTACCGCTGGCGGAAGTCGCCAGTTTGGAACTTGCTCCGGGACCCAACCAGATTAGCCGGGAAGATGGCAAGCGGCGTATCGTGGTCAGCGCCAATGTACGCGGCCGCGATATTGGCTCGTTTGTCACCGAGGCCGAGCAACGGATTCAACAGGCGGTGAAGATTCCAGCCGGTTACTGGACCACTTGGGGCGGGCAATTCGAGCAGTTGCAATCGGCTACCCGGCGCCTGCAAATCGTAATACCGGTCGCGTTATTCATGGTATTCATCCTGTTGTTCGTGATGTTTGGCAGCGTCAAGGATGGCTTGTTGGTGTTTACCGGGATTCCGTTTGCGTTGACAGGGGGATTCGTCGCACTGTGGCTGCGTGATATTCCCATTTCAATTTCTGCCGCAGTGGGCTTCATCGCCTTGTCGGGCGTGGCGGTGTTGAACGGATTGGTGATGATTTCATTCATCCGTACGTTGCGCGAAGAAGGCAGGTCGCTCGATGCAGCGATCAGCGAAGGCGCCTTGACCCGCTTGCGACCGGTATTGATGACAGCATTGGTGGCGTCGCTCGGATTCATACCGATGGCGATTGCCACGGGCACAGGTGCAGAAGTGCAACGTCCGCTCGCGACGGTGGTCATTGGCGGAATTTTATCGTCGACGCTTTTAACGTTATTGGTGCTACCGCTGTTATACCAATTTGCGCACCGAAAAGACCGGGACGAGCCCGTCAACGAATCCAAGGAGAACCTGATTTTGCATACTGAAGCTACGCATGCATCTTGACTTTATTCACGGGTTCGTTGCGAAATGCGGCGCAAGCGCGTGTCACAACGAACCTATTCAAGTGAATTGGGATGCAATGGAACAGGGACTGCAGTAAGCCGATCGTTATCTGACTGACGAATCGTGTTTCATTTTTATCGGGCCATTGATCGTCGGTCGGGTCTATTCTCGGTTCACAAGGAGTTTGCATGCGCAGGTTTTTT
This sequence comes from Herminiimonas sp., assembly GCA_027310305.1. Taxonomy (GTDB): domain Bacteria; phylum Pseudomonadota; class Gammaproteobacteria; order Burkholderiales; family Burkholderiaceae_D; genus DAIDBD01. The sequence continues at coordinate 5,489 of DAIDBD010000101.1, read as the reverse complement.
CAAAGGAATTTGATTAATGATGAATGATCTGCAAGATTCGGCTATCTCCCGCTGTGCACAGCGGCTTCATTATTCGAACCGGACCTTGTCCGGGCTCTTCAGTCGGCTCAAGGCCGTCGACCGAACCTTGCACGGGAACCCGCGCGTGACCGGATTCATCGTTGCGATTGCACTGGCCAACGCAGCACTCTACCATGGGCCGCTTTACTCGTTTGCAGTCGCCAACCTCGACTATTCCTCGTTCAATGGCGCTTTGACATTAGCCACGTTGTTCTTTCTGGTGGCTTTCGTCACAACCTTGATTCTTTCCCTGTTATCCCTGGTCTCGCAGCGTTTGCTCAAGCCCGCTTGCATGCTTTTCGCGCTGTGCAATGCGTTTGCACTCTACTTTGTCGAAACCTATCGAGTGGTGCTGGATAAATCCATGATGGGCAATGTGTTCAACACCAACTTTGCAGAGGCAAGCAGCTTTTTTCATCCCAAGCTGCTGGTGTATCTGCTGGTGCTCGGTGTGTTGCCCTGCTGGTTCCTGTCCAAGGTTCAGATCCAGAGAACCGGCTTGCTCCGGCGAGCGATATTTTTGTTCCTCGTTTTGCTGATCGGCGTGGGCTGGCTTTATGCCAGCTCGAAAACATGGCTGTGGATTGACAAAAATGCCCGTAGACTGGGTGGGATGATCATGCCTTGGTCCTACGTCGTCAATGCATCGAGACATTATGCTGATCATCTCTCGACGTCGCGCGAACAGACATTACTTCCGGCGGCGAGCTTTGTTGCCAACGAAAAGACTATCGTTTTTCTTGTGATAGGCGAATCCGCCAGGGCGCAGAACTTTTCACTTTACGGATATCGGCGCCCGACCAATCCTTTGTTGGCTGAATCCGGTGTCGTTGCATTGCCGCGTTCACGCGCTTGCGCCACCTACACCACGGCATCATTGCTTTGCATACTGTCCCATATCGATCCCAGCCGGCAGTTTTCCCAGTCATATGAACCGCTGCCGAGCTATCTTCAAAGGCATGGCATCGATGTAATCTGGCGAACCAACAATTGGGGCGAGCCCCCGCTTAAGGTTCAAACCTACCAACGCGCGGAAGACCTTCGGCGAGAGTGTCAAGGAGATACCTGCGGCTACGATGAAGTGTTGCTGCATGCGCTCGATCAACGCATTCGATCCTCTACACGGGAAAAAATCTTTGTCGTTCTCCATCAAAGCGGCAGCCACGGACCCTCCTATTACACTAAATATCCGAAACAGTTCGAGGTATTCCAGCCGGTGTGCAAGTCGGTTGAATTGCATCAGTGCACAAACGAGGAGTTGGTGAACGCTTATGACAATGCAATCCTGTACACCGACCATTTCCTGCATCGGGCGATTGGGTTGTTAAAGGCATTTCCAAAGGCTGCCACCATGCTGATGTACGTCTCCGACCACGGCGAGTCTTTGGGCGAATATGGTCTGTACTTGCATGGAACACCATATTCCATTGCTCCCGACGTCCAGAAGGACATTCCTTTCCTGGTTTGGATGTCCGACACATTCAAGCATAAAAAGGGAGTTCCCATGGCCCAGTTGGTTCAGCAAACAAGTCACTCCCATGAAAACGTATTCCATAGCGTCATGGGAGCCTTCGACATGCGAAGTGAGATTTACAACCGCCAGCTCGATATATTCAGTGGCGAAACCAAATAGGACAAATATGTGGAATTTAATGAAACAGGCTTACACTCGGGTTCAAAGACCCAGGTGGTTCATCTTCGCTTGCTTGATTGGAATCATGCTTTCCCTGCCGTACCCCACAGACCTGCAAAGCTATCGCACTCCTCGCACGGACGGCAATTCGTCATTGGTTCGCGTCACCGAAAACTATCTCCGATTTACCAACACAATTGCTCAGGTGGCTCTCCCCATCCTGCTAAAGGACAAGATCGGCATGATACAACTAGTTTATGTGGGCATTTCCGGTACAGTGGCAACGCATGGCCTTAAGAGACTCGTAGACAAATGGGAGATTTGGGGTACACGACTGGGCGAAAGACCGAGTAGGCCTGGCAGTAAGCACAACATGCCTTCCGGTCACTCCTCGCTGGCTTCCAGCGCTGTATATTTTGTGAGCAGGCGATACGGATTTAAGCACTTGCTCTACCTCGTACCTATTCTTTTGCTGACCATGTATGCGCGTGTCGCACTGAACGACCACACGGTGACTGCAGTGATAGCCGGTGCTCTGGTAGGTCTTTTGATGGCCGCGATTTTTACTTCCGACAGAATGAAAGACCGCATGCTGCCGACGGTCGGAGACGCCTCTACTGAGAGAGAAAATTCGTGAGTTATGCCCGGAAGTTGTGTATGACGGGAGGGAGGAAACGCGAAAAGATCCAGCTTCCTTCGGCTTTTCCAACCATGGTGTAGAAATGGAAGGTGAAATTCGGTGCAATGCAAAGGACACCCATGTCAATGACGAGCCTGTCAGATTTTTCGTTGCGAAATACGGCGCAAGCGCGTGTCACAACGAACCTATTCAAGTGAATTGGGATGCAATGGAACAGAGACCGCAGTAAGCCGATCGTTATCTGTAATGGATCTGATTTGATCCGACATCTGCACAAGTCAAATCAGGTGACTGTCCGATCAGATCGCAATTGCCAAACATTAATACGGCGTATTTTTTAACAAATCCTCCATATCCTTGTAATGCCCTCTCACCCTGTCGACTTCAAATTCGTACACAGGGCATTCTCGGTAAATTTTGCCCGCTCCACGTCCATTTCTACGGTATTGCCGTCAATGCTGCCTTGCGTGGGAACATGGTATTTCAACTGTAACTTGGAAGTAGCGGATTGCCCGTTGCGTAACGCTTCCTTGATATCGATCTCCCTGGCTTTATAGCCCGGCATGCATTAGCGTCCTATTTTATTTCTCTCGGCAACACCACAATTTTTGGCGCCCTCTTTTATGCGGTATGTTTTTTGCTTAATCAATCTACGTTTTTATCAACAGGTCGTTTCAAGGCATGCTCAACAAGCATAGGGCCGCTCTTTTTATGAAAGGCGCCGGATCGATTATTTGTTAAAGGAGTATTCATATGACCAAAAGCACGAGGTGCTTTTCCAAAACTTTGCATGCGATAGCCGCCCTATCGATAGGTGCAATTTTTGCAACCCCTGCACATGCGGACAGCGCCGGTCGCGGCTTGACTGCGCAATTTGAAAAGGACTATCTGACGTTCATCATCAATCATCATTATTCGGCCTTGCGCATGACCGAATTGGCTGCGGGAACGGATTTGCAGCGGGATGCGATGGTGAAAAATCCGCAGGAAGGAACATCCCCTACACCGGATACCTCTGCCACCCCGGCCAAGGCAAGCGACGATGAAATCAAGTCGATGGCAAGACAGGAAAACAGGGTGCAACGTGAAGAAATCGTTACTGCGCAGCGGTTTTTGAAGGACTGGTACGGCGTCGATCACACGCCGCAGGTGTTGCCGGAAAATCAGCGGGCAATCCAGTTGCTGGAACAGACGAGCGCCGGCGCGCAGTTCAACCGAGAGTTTTTAGAGGTATTCAGCAGTCATCATTATCGGGCGTTAATGCCGAGCCAGAACTGCCGGGTCAAAGCCGATGTCCAGCATGATCCGTTGAAACATTATTGCGAAGGCATCGTCGGCAACCAGACCCGGCAGATTAACGATATGCGCATGCAGTTGTGTAAAAAATTCAATGTCTGCGATTATCAGCCGACCATGAACACTGCGGGAAAGCACAGTTAAATGGCAATGCCGCTGTAATTACGGCCAATCAGTGAAACAATTTTCATTGTTACCGATGTCCAATTCATCAGTGTTTTCAGCAATCAAAATGGAGAAATCATGGCTCATGAACAATATCAATCCTGTATCGACGAGTGCTATGCCTGCGCTACCGCTTGCGATCACTGCGCAGCTTCCTGTTTAATTGAACAGGATGTTCAAAAAATGGCACGCTGCGTCAAGCTGGATATGGATTGCGCGCAACTTTGCCGTTTGGCGGCAAGCTACATGGCGCGTGACAGCGAATTCGCAGGCGTAATCTGTAATGCGTGCGCCGAAGTGTGTGACGCTTGTGCAGAAGAATGTGCGCAGCACCAGATGGAACACTGCCAGCGTTGCGCAGAAGCCTGCCGTCGATGTGCAGCCGAATGTCGGCGGATGGCGTCTGGCGCGCAAGCGATGGGCAAAGGACAGGCATCCGGCGCAACCGCCCATTAAAATCTGTAGGCAAACAATACATGTCGCACTTCTAAAAGGAGAAATGGAATGTTGAAAAATCTATTGATGGTTGCGGTAATCAGCACCGTTGGTCTCTCGGCATTCGCCGACGACGCCGCAAAGGCGGCGGCCAAGCAGACAATCGAAATGAAAGACGGTTCGACGGTATACATCTTCAAGGACGGGAAGATGGCCATGGAAGATAAGCTGGGACGATCGACCCGCATGAAAAAAGGCATGGTGATGGAAACCAAGGACGGCCAGAAAATCATGATGCATGGCGACGAAGTGATGCGGCTGGAATCGTTGAGTCGCAAAGGGCATGAAGGCGGGTAAATCACGTTGCTGTTTCAAGCCGCGAACTCATATGATCATTTTAATGAGTCGCCAACCTGTCAGCCTTTCAAAAATGCATGAATAGGCGCGCCCCGACCTTGTCAAGCAAAAGGCCGGGGAGGGATTTGAATGCTGCCGATGCATTTATCAGGCCGATCCTTGGCAAGGAAGCGCAACTTGCTGGCAATTTCATTATCCGCCGTAGTCAACATCGTCTGGTTGACGCTGGTGGTTTTCCGCAGATTGCTGAATGGCTTCGGCGCGGACTTCAGCGCGTGAAAGTGCGCTGTGCGGCATCACATGTTTGAACTCGACATACTCGGGTTGCTGATATTGCCCTTGCGCCTGAGCTTGCTTGAGTTCTTCAATGACCTGAGCGCGCGTTTTGGTGGATACGATAGGGTCTTGCGAATTAAAGTCCAGTTCACCGTTGTACTTGTCGTCGGCAAATGCGCCGGAACTGAGAACTGCAAACAAGGCGCCGATAGAGATAGCCGCATACAATTTAGTTGATTTCATGATCAATATCCTTTCCGATATATAGTGGAGTCGCTGCGTCCGGATCGGCATTGCGCCGATCCATGAATACAAGTCTACGCATCCGATGTGATCACGAACGTGACATGGAGATTACAAATACGTCATGCGGCGAGGCCAACCAATTTCCGAATCAAATGTTTCAGGCAAGGGAAGCTGAAATTTGTTTTGTTGAAGTCGATGCATGCCGGAATATGCGCAGCTTAGGGGCCGCGCAGCAATAAGTTAGGTGATTTGGCGGTCGTAGCGGGATGCACGGCAAGGAGGGAGTGTTCCCTTGCAAGGGAACACCGTTACGCGGGCAGGCGACATGTCGCCTGAATTTCCCCGCTCCACCGTACGGCGCGACGCAGTGCGAGCACTGCT
>DAIDBD010000099.1 GCA_027310305.1 Herminiimonas sp. | reverse complement strand
ACGCTGGAACGCAAACGTTGGGATTCGATCCGATTCACTCCGGTATGTACTTCCAATCCCCATTCTGAATCTGCACCATCACGCGCGCCCGCTGATCAAGGCCGAGATGGTCGGTTTTGCTCATGTTGACGATGCCGTTGGTGGTTGGTAGATTCCTGACGTTTTCCAGCGCATCGCGCAACGCCGCACGGAACTCAGGCGTGCCCGGCTTGGCCTTCTTCAATGCCTCCGGAATCGCGCGTTGCAGCAGCAAACCCGCATCCCACGCGTACGAAGCAAACGCCGCCACGCTGCCCGCACCGTTGGCCGCTTCATATTTTCTTGAAAAATCCAGCGCCGCTTTCTTGATCGGATTCGAGTCGGACAACTGCTTGGCAACCATCACCGGGCCGGTCGGCAAAAATGTTCCGTTGCAATCCTTGCCGCACACGCGCAGGAAATCGCTGCTCGCCACGCCGTGGTTATGATAAATGCGTCCCTTGTAGCCGCGTTCCGCCAGCGTCTTCGGCGGCAGCGCGGCCGGCGTGCCTGAAGCGCCGACGACCACCGCGTCCGGCGCGGCGCTGATGATTTTCAGCACCTGTCCCACCACGCTATTGTCACTGCGAGTAAACCGCTCGGTTGCCACCACCTTGATGTTTTTCAACTCGGCGTATTTGACCACCTCGTTGCGGAACGCCTCGCCGAGCGCATCCGAAAAGCCAATGTATGCCATCGTCTTGACGCCGCCGCGGCTCATGTGTTCGGCGATCGCAATCGCCATCATCGTATCGGTCTGCGGCGTTTTGAACATCCAGGCGCGATTGGCATCCATCGGCTCGATAATGCGATTGGAAGACGCCAGGCTGATGGCGGCGGTCTTGCCTTCGCCAATGACATTCAGCATCGCCAGCGAATTCGGCGTGGTGGTCGAACCGATGATGACATCGACCTTTTCTTCGGAAATCAGCTTGCGCGTATTCGTGACCGTTTGCGTGGTGTCGGATGCGTCGTCGAGCACGATGTAGTCGATTTTATTGCCGGCGATTTCCTTCGGCAGCAGGTTGATCGCATTCTTTTCCGGAATGCCCAGCGACGCGGCCGGGCCGGTCGATGAAATGGTGACGCCGACCTTGATTTGCGCAAAGGACGGCAAGGTCATTGCTGCCAGCGATGCCGCCAGCAGCAGCCGGTTCAGAGTGGTATTCATGGGATTTTTCAAGCCGTCTCCTCGTTGAAGTTGAAATTATTTATCAGAGCCGATGAACAATATACGCCGAAGTCGAAAACCGGTTATCCATGCAGATCAATGCCGTGGCAGGCGTCACGGATTCACGTTCGCCGGTATTGCCAGAAACCCGCGAAACCGCGCCCGTCCGCCGCGCACCGTCGGGCCGGACAATGCATAGTGCGGAAAGCGCGCCAGAAAACGTCCGATCGCAATTCTGCCTTCCAGCCGCGCCAGGTTCATGCCGGCGCACTGATGGATTCCCGATGCAAACGCCAGATGACGATTGGGCGAGCGTGTGATGTCGAGCCGGTCCGGATCGGGAAACTGCGCGGGATCGCGGTTCGCCGCGCCGATGCATACCGTGATCCGGCTTCCCGCCGGCAACGCAACGCCCGCGATGTCGGTATCCACTGTCGTGATCCGGTTGCCCAGCTGGTTCGAACTTTCAAAGCGCAGGAATTCTTCGATTGCAGTCCGGATCAGCGCCGGCTGTTCGATCAGTTTCTGCTTTTCCTGCGGCCACTCTTGCAGCGCCACCAGCGCATTGCCGATCAGGTTGGTGGTGGTCTCATGGCCGGCATTCAACAGGAAAATACAGTTCTGCAGCAATTCCTTTTCGGTCAGCTTCTCGCCATCCGCTTCGCCATTGATGAGCCGGGTCAGCATGTCGGTTTTCGGATCGCCGGGATGGCTGCGCCGTTCGGCCACCAGTTGCTGCAGATAAGACAGGAAATCCCGCACGCAGCGATTGGCGTGATCAAAAAATTCCGTCGAAATATTCGGTTCGAGCGCGCCGAGTATCGCGAGCGACCAGGCGCGCAGCGGTTCGCGTTGATCGTGCGGCACCGCCAGCAGGTTGCCGATGATTTCGATCGGAATCGCGGCGGCGAAATCTTCAATCAGATCGACGGTTCCCTTGTCTGCCATGCGCTCGAGCAGCGCATCCACCAGCTTGATCAGTCCCGGTTCCGTTTCCGCCATCGCGGCCGGCGTGAGACCCGCCGCAATCAGGCGCCGGACCCGCGTATGCAACGGCGGATCATTGAACACCAGGCTGGTGGTGTGATGCTCATACAGCAGCGAGTCGCCATACTTCGGCTTGAACTCGACTGTCTTGTCGGAGCTGAATGTTTTGGTGTCCTTATAGACCGCCTGAATGTCTGCATAGCGCGTCAGCAGGAAGGAGCCGTCCGGCATGGGCCTGACCGGTTGATGCGTGCGCAACGCGTGATAGTACGGGAAAGGATAGTCGTAAAAATTGGCGGGCAGATTGCGCAGATCGAATGTGGTGAGCATGTCGTCGATCCGGGCCGCTGGCATATTGAGTTCGTTCATTTTGTACATTTCCCGACTTGGAAAGTCTAGTCCAGTGTCTGATAAAGTCTAGTCCAGTGTCTGATGATAGCGCGCCAGCGCGATCATGCCGGCAATCAGCATGAAAGCGCCGATCGGCCACAGATTCGGCGCGATTTCGGTAAAACCATTCCCCTTCAACAGTATACCGCGCACGATGCGCAGAAAGTGCGTGAGCGGCAGCACTTCGCCGATTGCCTGGGCCCACACCGGCATGCCGCGAAACGGGAACATGAATCCCGACAACAGCATCGACGGCAGGAAAAAGAAAAAGGTAAGCTGCATCGCCTGCAATTGATTCTTCGCGATCGTGGAGAAGGTAAATCCAACCGCCAGATTGGCCGCCATGAAAACCACCAAAGCTGCCGACAGCAGTGCAAGACTGCCGAGCATCGGTACGTCGAGCAACAGGCGTCCGGCAGCCAGGATGACTGCCACCTGCACATAGCCGATCAGGATATACGGTGCGATTTTTCCGATCATCACTTCGAACGGCCGGGCCGGCGTGGCCAGCAGATTTTCCATCGTGCCGCGCTCGCGTTCCCGTGTCATCGCCAGCGCGGTCATCATGATCATCGTCATCGTTAAAATCACGCCCAGCAGCCCCGGCACGATGTTGTAGCGCGACAGCCCTTCCGGGTTGTAGCGACGTTGCACCCGTATCTCGAATGGCATCTCGGTTGGCCGCAAACCGGACAGCGTGCCGGTGGCATTGCGCGACAGCGCCTGCCGGCTGATATTGTCCAGTGCGGCGATGGCATTGCCGCTCGCCGCCGGATCGGTGCCGTCGGCGGCCAGTAATACGGCGGGATGCTCGCCGCGAATCAACCGCCGGGAAAAGTCGGTCGGTATCACCAATACAAACTGCACCTTCCCTGCGTCCAGCAAGCTGTTCGCTTCCGCCTCGCTGCGCGGACGATGCAAAATACGGAAATATCCGGAGTTCTCCAGCCCGGCAATCAGGCTGCGCGAAAATTCGCTTTCGTCCGCAATTACCGCAGCAATGGGCAAGTGTTTTGGATCGGTATTGATCGCAAAACCGAACAGGATCAGTTGCATGATGGGCACGGCGACCATCATCGCGAAGGTCAGGCGGTCGCGCCGGATTTGGCGGAATTCCTTGATCAGGATGGCGAGAAAGCGGGACCAGTTCATCGCTGCGTCATGCGAAATTGTCTGTTGCGTCTTGCATCAACGCGATGAATACATCTTCCAGTCTGGCATCGACGGTGATGACTCTGATGCCGCTGTCCTTGTATGGCGCAAGTGCCGCATCCAGATCCGCTTGAGACGATGCGCTGACATGCAAGGTCGCGCCGAACGACGCGACTGTCCGTATCTTCGGATCGTTGCGCAAGGCATGTGACAATTCGACCAGTCCCGATCCGGCAATTTCGCATGTCACCAGGCCGGCGCCGGCAATCAATTCGGCTGCGCTGCCCTGTGCCAGCAATTTTCCGTAAGAGATATACGTCAGTTCATGGCAGCGCTCGGCTTCATCCATGTAATGGGTGGATACCAGAACCGTCAATCCTGCTGCTGCAAGTTCATGCAATTGATCCCAGAATTCACGGCGCGCCTTGGGATCGACGCCGGCGGTCGGTTCGTCCAGCAGCAGCAATTGCGGTTCGTGCAGCAGGCAGCCGGCCAGCGCCAATCGTTGTTTCCAGCCGCCTGACAAGGAGCCGGCGAGCTGCGTGCGCCGGCTGGCCAATCCCAGACGTTCCAATGTCTCGCCGACTTTCACGTTCCGGTTCGGTATTTCGTAAATACGTGCGATGAACGCGAGATTTTCTTCGATGCTCAAATCTTCATAGAGGCCGAATTTTTGCGTCATGTAACCGACCTGACGCTTGATCAGTTGCGACTCGCGCCGAATGTCGTAACCCAGACAGGTGCCTTCGCCTTCGTCCGGTGTCAGCAGCCCGCATAACATGCGGATCGTGGTGGTCTTGCCGCTGCCGTTCGGTCCGAGGAAGCCGTAAATGCGTCCTCGCGGGACCTGCATGTCGAAGTGGTCGACCACGATGCGATCGCCGTAACGCTTGGTGAGCCCGCGCACGTCAATGACTGGCCTGGTCGCCGCATCCATTACGGTACTTTCGCCGGCAGCGCACCGGCCATTCTGATTTCAAGCGGCTGGCCGGGATGCAGCCGCGCTGCATCTGCAGGCGCCGGCCGTGCCTCGACCATGAATACCAGCGTTGAGCGATTCTCTTTGCTGTAAATCAGCGGCGACGTGTATTCGGCGTCGTGCGCGATAAAGCTGATCTTCGCCGCAATTGCAGCGCCGCAGCCGTCGCAGTTCAATACCACATCCTGTCCCACACGCAGCGTGCCGAGTGCGGTTTCGGGCACGAAGAAACGCGCCTTGATATTTTGCGGCGGCAACAGACTTACCACCGGACTTCCGGCCGGCACCAGTTCGCCTTCACGGTACAGCACGTCGGCGACATCCGCCGCGATTGGTGCGCGCAGGGTTTTTTGTTCCAGCTTCCAGTCGGCTTGCGCAAGTTGCGCCTGCGCGGCGTTCAGGTCTTCTTGCGCCGCCTTGATTTCATCGCTGCGTGCGGCTAGTTGCGCAACTTGCAATTGCGCCTGCAATTCCCGGACGTGCGCCTGGTCGCGTGCGGTGGCGGCACGCGCCTCATCGACGCGTGCCGGTGCGATGAATTTCGCATTCGCCAGTTGCTGCTGGCGCGTCAGATCCGCGCTAGACAGTCGCAACGCCGCTTGCGCTTGCGACAGTTGCGCGCGCGCCGCAGCGATTTCTTCCGGGCGCTTTCCCTTATTCAGGTTCGCCAGCACGGCTTGCGCACGTTCGACACGCGCCAGCGCCTCTTCACGTGCCGCCCGCTCGCTTTCCTGTTCGAGGACAAAGGCAGGCGCATTACGCGCAACCTGGTCGCCGCGCTTCAGATAAATCCTGGCAAGCGTACCGCCGATCGGGCTGGCCAGACGGACATAATCGGCTTCCGCATAGCCGGAAAAGAATTCGGGCCGCTGTTCGCCACAACTGGCAAGCATCGCAACGGTGCTGGCACACAGCAATGCGCGAAGGGTCTTCATCTTGTTCTCATTTCACAGGGGTCAAGCCACGCAACGCGAAGTCGATACGCTGCGCGAGCGCTTGTTCCGACATGACGTCGTTCTCCAGCGCGTTGCTGATGTCAGCGGGAAAGGCAGCGTATTCCAGCAATGCCGAACCGAGCAGCACCGGCGCAATGATGGACCCGCCGAGGAACGCAAAAATCTGCGGCAGCGGCACCTGCGCGATGCGCTTGCTGCGTTGCGCCTCGACGATCAGCGTTGCCAGGACGCCGAGATGACGCGGAACGTTCGAACGTAAAAATTCCGCAGCCACGGTTTCGCCGGCAATCGCATCGGCGACGATGCGCAATAAAAGCTGCCGGTTGTCATGCCCGAATTGCGCCAGCACTTGCAGCGCATTGCGCAAATTCTCGATCGGTGTCTTTGCTTCACCCGCCTTGATGACCAGCATCGCGAACATACGGTCATATATTTGCGCAAGCAGCGTGCGGATGAAGTTGTCCTTGCTGCGAAAGTGATAATGAAACATGCCGAGATTGACGTCGGCATGTTCGGTCAGCCGCCGCGCAGAAAGGCCGCGGCATCCGGTGACGGGCAGTAATTCCAATCCGGCGTCCAAAAGACGCTGATCGATGTTTTGCGAAGGACGTGCCATACATTACTATACGATCGTATAGTAATTAATTCAAGGCGCATTTAAAACGTCGACCGCTTCATGATTTCGGCGCATTACATAAACCGTTCTTGAGGCGCGAGGTATCCATTTTGCGCTGCGGCATGCATGGCGGATCGCATCAGCCATGAAAAAAGGAAGTCGCCGCTGCAAAGCGGTGACTTCCTTATGTACTGATGTGACCGGCGGCAAATTTGTCAGATTCTATTTTGAAGCGACAAAAGAATGCATTACGCCAGATTCTTCGCTACGAAATCCCAGTTCACCAGATTCCAGAATGTCTCGACATATTTCGGACGGGCATTGCGGTAATCGACGTAATAAGCATGTTCCCACACATCGCAGGTCAGCAGCGGCTTGTCGGCGCCGGTCAGTGGCGTGCCGGCATTGGAGGTGTTGACGATATCGACCGAACCGTCGGTTTTCCTGACGAGCCAGGTCCAGCCGGAGCCGAAGTTGGTAACGCAGGATTTGGTGAATTCTTCCTTGAACTTGTCGAACGAACCCCACTTGGCGTTAATCGCATCGGCCACTGCGCCGGCTGGCGCGCCGCCGCCGTTCGGCTTCATGCCGTTCCAGTAGAAAGTGTGATTCCAGACTTGCGCCGCATTGTTGAATACGCCGCCGGACGATTTCTTGATGATGTCTTCCAGCGAGGCATTTTCAAAGTCGGTGCCTTTGATCAGATTGTTCAGATTGGTAACGTAAGCCTGATGATGCTTGCCGTAGTGATATTCCAGTGTTTCCTTGGAAATATGCGGTGCCAGTGCATCCATCGGGTATGGCAGCGGAGGAAGGGTATGTTCCATGTCGAATCCTTTCAGTTTGTTCGGGGGAGTCTTTTTTGACAAAACGTTAATTGTAAGTCGGATACGGTTTGGTTGCACCGGTCAGCGAACTGATGCGGAACAAGATAACGCCGAAAGGCCATCGGATCATTCCAGCGACGGCTGCACGCTGGCTATGCCGACTTCCGCCGTTCCATCGGCCAGCCGCATCGTAACGATGGCGCGCGCGTGCAGATCCTTGGGGCCGCGCACGATCCTGCCTTTCGCGTCGGTGATGATTGCGTAGCCGCGCTCCAGCGTTCGCTGCGGATTCAGCAATTCCAGTTGCGATGCCAGTGAAGCAAGCAGTTGCCGGCGTTGCGTTGCCTGCGCAATCATCCACGCTACAATGCGCCGCCGGCGATCGGCAAGCTGAATCCGGTGCGCGGTTGTCTGCGGCAGTTGCGCATCCAGCCTGGTGCGCAAATGCAGCAATGAAAATCGCGCCTGGGTCAGCGGCGTGCGCGTCGCATGCGCCAGACGAACCTGCATGCCGCGCAGTTTCAGCCGCTCGTGCGCAATCATGGCGGAGGGGCTAACCAGCCGGCGCGACAGCCAATCGAGATTTTGCGCAGAGTCGGCCAGCCGGCGCCGGAACGCGCGGTTCAAATCGCCGGCCTGCATTTCCAGCGTCGCGAGCCAGTCGGCGCGGGGCGTGGCGGCCAGTTCCGCAGCGGCGGTCGGGGTCGGCGCGCGCAGATCGGCGGCGAAGTCGGCAATCGTGAAATCGGTTTCATGGCCGACGCCGGAAACGACCGGCATCGCGCAGGCAGCAATGGCTCTGGCCACGTCTTCATGGTTGAACGACCACAAGTCTTCAATGCTGCCGCCGCCGCGGCATACCAGCAATACATCGCATTCGGCCCGCGTCGATGCAGCAATGATCGCCTGCGCGATTTTCTGCGCCGCGCCATCGCCCTGCACCGGCGCCGGATACAGGATCACGCGCACATGCGGCGCACGGCGGCGCAGCGTGGTCAGGATATCGCGCAGCGCCGCCGCCTGCAGGCTGGTGACGATGCCGATGGTTCTGGCGAACCGGGGCAGCGGCCGCTTGCGGGCGGCGTCGAACAAGCCTTCCGCGGTCAGCTTGTCTTTCAGTTGCAGGAACGCTTCGTACAGGTTACCGACGCCGGCGCGCCGGATCGCTTCGACATTGAGCTGATAATCGCCGCGCGGCGCGTACAGCGTGACCAGCGCGCGCACTTCGACCTTGTCGCCTTCGCGCGGCGTGAAATCCGCGTACTGCGCGCGGCCGCGGAACATGACCGCGCGCACCTGCGCGGCATCGTCCTTGAGCGTGAAATACCAATGGCCGGATGCGGCGCGGGTAAAGTTGGAAACCTCGCCGGAAACCCACGCCAACGGGAAGCTGCGTTCCAGCAGCCGCGCCACCGCTTGGTTCAGGGCCGATACCGTCAATACAGGCGGCGCGGTTATTGCATTTTCAAGGTTATCGCCAGGATTCATGCGGGCCTTCATCGGTAAACCTGTCCACAGATCGCATCAATACGTCATCGTAAAGTCATAAAAAGAAAAGTAATAATCCTTTCCTGTAAGTATATGATTTTAAAGGGAAACCAATTTGCCCTATTCATGTGCAATTTGAAAAAAATCCTTTTGAATCAAATACTTTGCTAAAAGATTTCGACCTTGTTCACAAAGTTATCCACAGATATTGTGCAGAACTTTTTAACGCATGGGTTAGCGGCAAACAAAAAAAGCGCACTTCCGGCAATACAAAGTTGACCTGCCACGCCGGCGAAATTGGCAAACGATTATGCAATCGGCCGCGGATGGCATTTACCGCCGGTTGCCGCTTGCTCGCGCGGGCCCAACACGTTACATTCTGCATCCAGACATTCGAATCCCATCAAGGAGTTTTTTTTGCTCGCCATTATTCAAGCCGCAGGTTGGCCGATCTGGTTCCTGCTGATCGCCTCTGTCGTTGCACTGACCTTAATCATCGAACGAATATTGTACCTGCGCCGCAATCGGATTTTGCCGCCGAACTTGTTGCAGGAAGTCATCCGGGTTTATCACAACGGCAAAATCAACGCCGACGTCATCGATAATCTCGAGCAGAATTCGCCGTTGGGCCGCGTGCTGGCCGCGGGACTGCGCAATGTCGATGCGCCGCGCGACGTGATGAAAGAATCGATCGAAGAAGCCGGGCGCGGCACGGCGCACAATCTGGAGCGTTTCCTGACGACGCTCGGCACCATCGCCACGCTGGCGCCGCTGATGGGGCTGTTCGGCACCGTGGTCGGCATGATCGAGATTTTCGGCGCGCAAAATGCGGCCGGCACCAATCCGGCGCAACTCGCGCACGGCATTTCGGTCGCGCTCTACAACACCGGCTTCGGGCTGGCGATTGCGATGCCGGCACTGGTTTTTTACCGCCACTTCCGCGCACTGGTCGACAGCTTCATCGTCGACATGGAGCAGCAGGCGGTGAAATTCGTCGATACCGTGCACGACGTGCGCCGATAGACGGTCTGAAAAGTGAGTGATCGAACATGAACTTCCGCAAAGGCAAAGGCCGCGAAGATCCGGAAATCAACCTGATTCCGTTCATCGACGTATTGCTGGTGATCCTGATTTTTCTGATGGTCACGACGACCTACAGCAAATTCACCGCGCTGCAAATCACATTGCCGACCGCCGATGCCGAAAAGGCAATCGAGCGTCCGTCCGAAATCAATGTCGTGATCGATGCGCAGGGCCGCTATGCGATCAATAACGTGCAAGTGTCTTTTCGCGATGTCGGCGGGCTGGCCGACGATCTGAAAAATGCGATGCCCGGCAGGGATGAATCGAAAAAGGATCCGGTCGTCATCATCAACGCCGATGCGATGGCGGCGCATCAGACCGTGATCAATGTGCTGGAAGCGGCACGCCTGGCCGGCTTGTCGCAGGTAACGTTCGCGGCGCAGACCAGCGGCAAGAAATAATTGTCATCCCGATATTCCACACTTGAATCGATCCTGACGCGCGCCTGGATGCGGCGCGGGTTCCTGGCCAGGATGCTATGGCCGGCTTCCTTGCTGTTCCGCACGCTGGTCGCAACGAGACGATGCCTGTATCGGGCCGGCTGGCTGAAAACGGATCGCCTGCCGGTGCCGGTCATCATTGTCGGCAATGTGTTCGTCGGCGGCACCGGCAAGACGCCGTTCACGATCTGGCTGGCGCAAGCGTTGCGGCAGGCCGGCTATGTGCCCGGCGTCATTTCGCGCGGCCATGGCGCGCAAAATACGGCGCCGCGTTCGGTGACGTGCGATTCCGTGCCGCAAAATGTCGGCGATGAGCCGGTGCTGATTGCGCGCCGCGCGCAATGTCCGGTGATGGTCGGCCGCAACCGTGCCGCCGCTGCGCGCGCGTTGCTGGCTGCGCATCCGCAGGTGAATGTCATCCTGTCGGACGATGGCTTGCAGCACCATGCGCTCGGGCGCGATATCGAGATCATCCTGTCCGATGCGCGCGGCAGCGGCAATGGCTGGATGCTGCCGGCCGGTCCGTTGCGCGAGCCGGCGTCGCGGCGCGGCGATTTTATGGTGGTGAACGCGGAACAGGCTGTTTCGAATATTCCGAACGATGCCATCCGCATGCATCTGTCGGGCGATGTCGCCGAGCGCCTGGCGGACCGGTCGCAGCGCGTGGCGTTGCGTTCGCTGCCGGCATCCGCGCAAGGCATCGCCGCGCCGCGCATCGCCGCCGCCGCAGGCATCGGCAATCCGGCGCGGTTTTTCACGATGCTGCGCAACGCCGGATTGGTGTTCGATGAAATGCCGCTGCCGGATCATTACGATTTTGCGGGCAATCCGTTTGCCGCCGTATCGGCCGATATCATTCTGATCACCGAGAAGGATGCAGTAAAATGTAGCCGGATCGCTGCGCTCAAGAATGACCCGCGATTGTGGGTCGTGCCGGTGACGGCGCGCATCGATGGCGCGCTGGCTGAAAAAATCGTGGAGAAATTAAATGGATACCCGACTGCTTGACATCCTGGTTTGTCCGATCTGCAAAGGTCCGCTGCAATACGATAAAAAAGCGCAGGAGCTGATCTGCAATCCGGACAAGCTCGCGTACCCGATCCGCGACGGCATTCCGATCATGTGGGCGGAAGACGCGCGCGATTTGAATGCGGCAACGGTAGTCGCATCCGATGCTCCGCCTGCCGGCAATTGATCGCTGCCGCCGGATTCTGCGCCAGGATGGATAGAGCGCCATCCATCCCGCCATCCGTTCAGTCGTTTCCATAAAAAGCGCGATGTCCTTCACCGTCATTATTCCGGCCCGTCTCGCATCGACCCGCCTCCCCAACAAGCCGCTGGCCGATCTGGGCGGCAAGCCGATGGTGGTGCGGGTCGCCGAGCGCGCTGCCCGATCCGGCGCATTGCAGATCATTGTTGCAACCGATCACGCCGATATTTCCAACGCATGCCGGCAGCATGGCGTGGCAGTGCACATGACGCGCGCCGACCATCCGTCCGGCACCGACCGGATTGCCGAAGTGGCTGCCGCCATCGGCCTGGCGCCGGACGCGGTGGTCGTCAACGTGCAGGGCGATGAACCGCTGATCGACCCGGCACTGATTGCGGCGACCGCGGCGCGGATCGCGCAGGATGTGCCGATGGCGACCGCCGCGCATGCGATCGACGACATCGAAGATATTTTCAATCCGAACGTGGTGAAGGTGGTGCTGGACAACGCGGGCCGGGCGCTGTATTTCTCGAGAGCGGCGATTCCGTGGCATCGCGACGGCTTTGCGCAATCGAGGCAGGCGCTTCCAATTGGCTACCTTCCGCTGCGCCATATCGGCCTGTATGCGTACACCAATGCGTTTTTGCAAGCGTACCCGGCACTTGCGGCGTCGCCGTTGGAGCAGGTCGAGGCGCTGGAGCAGTTGCGCGTGCTGTGGCACGGATTCCCGATCGCTGTACACGTAACACGGACGGCGCCGGCAGCCGGCGTCGATACGCCCGGCGATCTGGCGCGGGTGCGGCGGCATTTCAGCCGGTGAATTATTGGAAATCAAAGCCAAAGCACTGGTTTGGTGAAATTCTGTGGTAAGTTTCGTGCAAAGTTAGTGTGATAAAACACAACCCTCACACGGCGATTGCATAGACAGCCGCCGCAATGGAATTCAAAACTCGTCTAGGAAACAACATGCGCCTCATCCTGTTAGGAGCGCCCGGTGCCGGTAAGGGCACGCAAGCTACTTTTATCAAAGAAAAATTCAACATCCCGCAAATTTCCACCGGCGACATGCTGCGCGCCGCGGTCAAGGCCGGCACGCCGCTCGGCATGGCTGCCAAAAAGGTGATGGATGCCGGCGGGTTGGTATCGGACGACATCATCATCGGCCTGGTCAAGGATCGCCTGAAGCAGCCGGACTGCGCCAACGGTTACCTGTTCGACGGATTTCCGCGCACCATTCCGCAAGCTGATGCGATGAAGGAAGCCGGCGTCGTGGTCGATCATGTGCTGGAAATCGATGTGCCGGATGAAGCGATCATCGAACGCATGAGCGGACGCCGGGTTCATCCGGGATCGGGCCGCACCTATCACGTCAAATTCAATCCGCCGAAGATTGCGGGCAAGGACGATGCAACCGGCGAAGACTTGATCCAGCGCGACGACGACAAGGAAGAAACCGTCAGAAAGCGCTTGGCGGTCTACCATGATCAAACCGAAGTGCTGGTCGGTTACTATACTCAGTGGGCCAGGTCCGGTCAGCCGGGTGCGCCGAAGTACAGCAAGATCGCAGGCGTCGGCCCGGTCGATGCAATCCGCGACAGTGCGTTTGCGGCACTGTCAGACTGAATGAAAAGCGGACCATGTGTCCGCTTTTTTAATGATCCTTTAGCCAGTTCAGGCGCATAAAAAATAAAAAGGGCAGCGGAAAGTTTTGCAGTACGCAGTAATCGCAGGACGACGACAGCAGATATCTTTGGCATGAACGATGCCTGCCGTCGCCGTCCTGCGGAACGTCGTAGTGGTTATAACTTTGTCGTGATCATCGGGAGGAGTCAATATGGCAACAGCAAGCTTATGGTTTGTCGTAGCGTGCGGCATCATCGCCGTCATCTACGGATTGATGTCGCGTAGCTGGATCTTGAAACAGGACCCCGGCAACGCCCGGATGCAGGAAATCGCCGCCGCCATTCAACAGGGCGCGGCGGCTTACCTCGCCAGGCAATACCGCACGATCGCCTTCGTCGGCGTGGTGCTGTTTCTCGTGATCGCTTTCGTTCCCGGTCTGGGACTCACCACGGCCATGGGCTTTCTGATCGGCGCAGTGCTGTCCGGCGCCTGCGGTTTCATCGGCATGAACGTGTCGGTCCGTGCCAACGTCCGCACCGCGCAGGCGGCAACCAAAGGCATGAACGAGGCGCTCGATGTCGCCTTCAAGGGCGGCGCGATCACCGGCATGCTGGTGGTTGGCCTGGGCCTGCTCGGCGTCGCGATTTTCTACTGGATACTGATCGCTACCGCTCCGCACGGGGCCGGCTACACGGTGTCGCAGCACGACGTCATCAAGCCATTGATCGGCCTCGCTTTCGGCGCGTCGCTGATCTCGATTTTCGCGCGGCTGGGCGGCGGCATTTTCACCAAGGGCGCCGATGTCGGCGCCGATCTGGTGGGCAAGGTCGAAGCCGGCATTCCGGAAGACGATCCGCGCAACCCGGCGGTGATCGCGGACAACGTCGGCGACAACGTCGGCGACTGCGCAGGCATGGCCGCCGACCTGTTCGAGACCTACGTCGTAACGCTGATCGCGACGATGCTGCTCGGCACGCTGATGATCCAGGGATTTGAAATGCAGGCGGCGCTTTATCCGCTGCTGCTGGGCGGCGTCTCGATCATTGCATCGATCATCGGCTGCTCGATGGTCAAGGCCAGGCCGGGCAAGAAAATCATGTCGGCGCTGTACACCGGCCTGTGGTGGGCAGCCGGCCTGTCGTTGATCGGCTTTGCGGTCGTCACCTGGCTGATCATGCCGCCCGAGGCACGGGTGCCGATGATGAGCTGCGCGGTGGTCGGCATCGTATTGACCGGGCTGATGGTCTACATCACCGAGTATTACACCGGCACCGATTTCAAGCCGGTGCAGCATATCGCCCAGGCATCGACCACCGGCCACGGTACCAACATCATCGCCGGTCTCGGCGTATCGATGAAATCCACCGCTTACCCGGTGTTGTCGGTGTGCGTAGCCATCCTCGCGTCGTACTGGCTCGGCGGGTTGTACGGCATTGCGGTCGCCGCCACATCGATGCTATCGATGGCCGGCATCATTGTCGCGCTCGATGCCTACGGCCCTATCACCGATAACGCCGGCGGCATCGCCGAAATGTCCCACATGCCCGATTCGGTGCGTGCCATTACCGATCCGCTCGATGCGGTCGGCAATACGACCAAGGCGGTGACCAAGGGTTACGCAATCGGTTCGGCCGGTCTGGCCGCGCTGGTGCTGTTCGCCGATTACACCCATGCGCTCGATGCGGTCGGCAACAGCACGTCGTTCGACTTGTCGAACCCGATGGTGATCGTCGGCCTGTTCATCGGCGGTTTGATTCCTTACCTGTTCGGCGCGATGGCGATGGAAGCGGTAGGTCGCGCAGCCGGCGCGGTGGTGGTCGAAGTGCGGCGCCAGTTCCGCGACATCAAAGGCATCATGGATGGCTCGGGCAAGCCGGAATACGACAAGGCGGTCGATATGCTGACCACGGCCGCGATCAAGGAAATGGTCGTGCCGTCGCTGTTGCCGGTCGTCGTGCCGATCCTGGTCGGCCTGATTCTCGGACCGGCCGCGCTGGGCGGCGTGCTGATGGGCGCGATCGTGACCGGGATCTTCGTCGCGATTTCGATGACCACCGGCGGCGGCGCCTGGGATAACGCGAAGAAATACATCGAAGACGGCAATCACGGCGGCAAGGGTTCCGAAGCGCACAAGGCAGCGGTGACCGGCGATACCGTCGGCGATCCGTACAAGGACACCGCCGGCCCGGCGGTCAATCCGCTGATCAAGATCATCAATATCGTCGCGTTGCTGATCGTGCCGTTGCTGCCTGCGGTCGGCATGCAAGTCGGCAACGCGCATGATGTCGCGACGCCGACCGCAATGACTGCACCCGCTGCCGTTGCGGAAGCTGCGTCGGCGGCGATGCCGGCAACTTTGGCGCTGACACCGACACCGGTAATGGCAGCCAAACCGTAGCAAAAGCCATCGCTCATGAAAAGGCAGCTTCGGCTGCCTTTTCATTTTCAGGCGCTCTCAGTCAAAAGTTCGCTACAATTGGCAACGGTTGACGTTGACGTAAACGTCATGAATAGTTTCAATTATCCAAGAGGAAAAGATGCAGATTCAAAACAGCGTATTCATCGTCACCGGCGGCGCTTCCGGTCTGGGTGCGGCGACGGCGCGCATGATTGTCGAGAACGGCGGCAAAGTGGTGCTGGCCGATGTGCAGGTCGAGGCGGGTGAAAAACTGGCGGCCGAACTGCATGGCAAGTTCATCAAATGCGATGTGACCTCCGAAGCCGATGGCAAGGCTGTGGTCGATGCAGCGCTTGCACTGGGTACGCTGCGCGGTCTGATCAATTGCGCCGGCGTGGCACCGGCCATCAAGACAGTCGGCAAGGATGGTCCGCATCCGCTGGATGTGTTCCAGAGAACGGTCAATATCAACCTGGTCGGCACGTTCAACATGGCACGCCTGGCGGCAGAGGCGATGTCGAAAGCCGATGCCAGTGAGCAAGGCGAACGCGGCGTGATCATCAACACCGCATCGGTTGCCGCATATGACGGCCAGATCGGCCAGGCGGCGTATGCGTCATCCAAGGCGGCGGTAGTCGGTTTGACATTGCCGATGGCGCGCGACCTGTCGCGCAGCGGCATTCGCGTGATGACGATTGCGCCGGGTATTTTCGAGACGCCGATGCTGCTCGGCATGCCGCAGGAAATACAGGATGCGCTCGGCCGCATGGTGCCGTTCCCGCCGCGTCTGGGCAAGCCGTCGGAGTTCGCGCATCTGGCAAAAACCATCATCGAAAACGTGATGCTTAACGGTGAAACAATTCGTCTGGATGGCGCGATTCGCATGCAGCCGAAATAAAGAGATTGCTACGCCTTGCACTTGCTTTTTTCATGGAGAGTTTTAATGATCAGAATGGCCGCTGTCTTATTTGTCGTGACATGGCTGGCCGGTTGCGCCACTGCGCCGGCTTTCCAGTATCAGATTCCCGATCTCGCATTGAAAGCGCCGGAAGCGGCCAGCGGCTACACGGAGAAGCCCGGCTGGGTTGCAAAGCGCTTCATGGTTGCCGCCGCCAATCCGCTTGCTACCGATGCCGGCTATCAGGTATTGAAAGCGGGCGGTTCCGCAATCGATGCCGCGATTGCGACGCAGATGGTATTGATGCTGGTTGAGCCGCAGTCGTCCGGAATCGGCGGCGGTGCATTCCTGATGCATTTCGACGGCACCACGGTCAAGGCATTCGACGGCCGCGAAACCGCGCCGGCCGCCGCGACCGATAAACTGTTCCAGACCGCCGATGGCAAGGCGATGGGTTTTTACGACGGCGTGGTCGGCGGCCGCTCGGTCGGCGTCCCTGGCGTGCTGCGCATGCTGGAACTGGCGCACAAGCAGTACGGCAAGCTGCCGTGGGCAACGTTGTTTACTCCTGCGATCAAGCTTGCCGACGAAGGTTTCGCAGTCAGTCCGCGTCTTGCCGCCTTGCTCAAGGCTGAGCAGCATTTGAAGCAAGATGCCACGGCCGCCGCTTATTTTTACGACAGGAACGGCAACTCCTGGCAGGCGGGACATATATTGAAAAATCCCGAACTGGCGAACGTGCTGCGCGAGATTGCCAATGGCGGTGCGGATGCATTTTATAAAGGCCGGATTGCACGCGACATCGAAGCAAAGGTGAAAGGGCATCCCATCAATCCGGGCGGTCTGACCGCAGCCGACATCGCCGGTTATCAGGCGAAAGTGCGCGAGCCGATCTGTTCGGATTACAAGGCATGGACCGTATGCGGCATGCCGCCGCCGTCGTCCGGCGGCATTGCCATTGCGCAGATGCTGGGCATACTGGAAAACCGCGATATCGGTGCGTTCGCACCCAACGATGGCGCGCTTAACGCCGCAGCAGTGCATCTGTTTTCGGAAGCCGGACGCCTGGCTTATGCTGACCGCAGCCGTTATGTCGCCGATACCGATTTCGTGCCGCTGCCGGGTAACAGCCCGAAGCCGCTGCTGGATAAAAAATATCTGGCCGGGCGCGCCGCACTGATCACCGATAAATCAATGGGGATAGCCAAGCCGGGCACGCCGCCGGGAATAAATGTCGCATGGGGCCAGGACACGTCGCCGGAACTGCCGTCGACTTCCCATATTTCGATCGTCGACGGCAACGGCAATGCGATCTCGATGACCACCACGATTGAGGATGCATTCGGCTCCCGTCAAATGGTGCGCGGGTTTTTGCTCAATAATGAACTGACCGATTTCTCGTTCGATTCGGCCGATGCCAACGGTCCGATCGCGAACCGGGTGCAAGGCGGCAAGCGCCCGCGCAGTTCGATGGCGCCGACCTTCGTCTTTGAAAAAGGCACCAAAAACCTGATCCTGTCGACCGGCTCGCCGGGCGGTTCCGCCATCATCAATTATGTCGCCAAGGTGCTGGTCGGCATGATGGATTGGGGGTTGAATGTGCAGCAGGCGATCAGCCTGCCCAACTTCGGCAGCCGCAACGGCCCGACCGAACTGGAGCAGGGCCGCGTGTCGGACGCACTGGTTGAACAACTGAAAGCGAAAGGCCACAACGTGCGCGTGATGGAGCAGACTTCCGGTTTGCAAGGCATCATGCGGATCAATATCCACGGCGAGCAAATGTGGTTCGGCGGCGCCGATCCGCGTCGTGAAGGAATTGTAAAAGGCGATTGAGATTTTGCCTTGACAACCGGAATACCGGCGCCGGGTTTGCCCGGCGTCTTTTTTTTTGCGAATCGCAAGCACGTAGCACTTCCCCAAACAACAAGCAGCCTGCTAATCTCTCGATATGGGAGAGCGAAATAAAACGGGATTGATTTTGACCGGCGGCGGCGCGCGAGCGGCGTACCAGGTCGGTGTGCTGGCGGCCGTTTCTTCCATCCTGACCGAAGCCGGCTGGGCGCCGGAACATAATCCATTCGACATCATTTGCGGCACATCGGCCGGAGCGATCAACGCGACCGCGCTGGCCTGCCGCGCAGACAATTTCAGCGAAGGCGTGCAAAAACTGCTGCAGGTCTGGGAGCATGTCGGGGCAGAGCAAGTGTATCGCGCCGATTCGCTCGGCGTGCTGCGCTCCGGTGCCAAGTGGTTATCGCTGCTGTCGTTCGGCTGGCTGTTGCGCAAGTGGCGCGCCCATCCGCCGAATGCGCTGCTCGACAATACGCCGCTAGTGACTTTATTGCACCGATTGCTGGATTTCCCGCGGCTGGATACGGCACTGGCCAATGGCGACTTGCATGCGTTGGCGGTGACGGCGTCTTCTTATACAGCCGGGTACCACATCACCTTTTATCAAACAGCGGCTGACATTGCACCCTGGCGGCGAATGCAAAGGTTTTCCTTGCAGACGCAGATCGGAATCGAGCATCTGCTTGCATCGTCGGCCATTCCGCTGATCTTTCCCGCCACGCCTATTTATTGCGAAGGACGGCGCGAGTATTTCGGCGATGGCTCGATGCGCCAGCTTGCGCCGATTTCACCCGCTATTCACCTGGGGGCAAGCAAGGTACTGGTGGTCGGTGCCGGGCGGCTGGCGGAACCGCCGCCTGATCAGACCGAATTTGCCCGCTATCCGACGGTGGCGCAGATTGCGGGTCATGCGATGTCCAGCATTTTTCTGGACAGTCTGGCGGTCGATATCGAACGGCTCAATCGCGTCAATCTGACCTTGTCGGTTTTGACGGAAGAGCAGAAAGCCAGGACTGCGTTGCGGCCAATCGAAATGCTCATTATTTCGCCCTCCCAGCGTCTCGATGAAATCGCAAGCCGTCACGTCGGTAATTTGCCTCGCCCGATCAGGGCTCTGCTGGGCGGAATCGGCGCGACGGAAGTGCGCGGAGCGGCACTGGCATCCTATCTGTTGTTTGAGGCGAGTTACACCTGCGAGCTGATTCGTTTGGGGCGGGACGATACGTTCGCACGCCGCGCCGATGTCCTGGCTTTTTTTGGAAAACAGCAGAATGCCGGCCAAACCCTTGAGTATGCGCTGCGGAATAATGGGTAACCCCTGCATTTTGGTGTAACTGATGTCGTGAATTTACCCGGTATTCGTATCCGTAAATGAACTGCGCCCCATATCAAACGGGGGCGCAATGCTGCCGGCAATCTGCAAAATCAATCATCGAAAATCATTCCGCTTGCCTGTTTCGGCGGCTGCCTTAATCGTCATCATCATGGTGTCCCCGGCGTTCATGCCTTCTATATTCATCCCCATGATAAGGCCGGTCATAATAATCGTAGCGGTATTCCACTACCGGCGCCGGCGCGACATACACGGGACGAGGCCTTACA
Source organism: Herminiimonas sp. (assembly GCA_027310305.1). Classification (GTDB taxonomy): domain Bacteria; phylum Pseudomonadota; class Gammaproteobacteria; order Burkholderiales; family Burkholderiaceae_D; genus DAIDBD01. The sequence goes on along the minus strand of DAIDBD010000099.1, from coordinate 33,673 downwards.
TAAACCGGTGCGGGTTCCATATAGATTGGTTGAGGCTGCACATATACCACCGGGGGCGGGTATGGCGCGCCGATACTGATCGACCAATTCACTCGCGACTGGTCATTTGCGAGAGCCAATGGGGCAGCTAACATCAAGCAGGCGCTTGCTGTCAGTCCGACGGCGGTCAAGATAAGGGATTTGTTCAACATGACCGGCTTTCTAGAGTGTTGGATGCGCTATTACATTTAACGCCAAAACCTTTGAAGCTAGCCAGCATCAATTAATCCAAAGCGGGTAATTATTGAAACAATTTGTATCGCTGATCAACAGTCATACTCCTAAAAACATGATAGTCATGCAATGAAATTGATACCTGTTCTATGCACGACTCTATTTTGGAGATGTAGAACCCATCCGGAATAGGGTTGATTCGTTATGGACAACACGTTACCCTATGGTATTGCCATTAGTGATGCTTGTTTAAATCGCAATACATAACAAGGAATGAATGTGGCGGGCAAATCATTGAAAAACTGGACATTTTTGCTGGCAGCAATGTTGCTGGTTTTCAATGTATTTGCAAAAGAACCAAGCTTATACGGCGTAATTACCGTTGCCGATTTGCCAAAAGAAGCACGCGAGACGTTGGCGCTTATCAAACAGGACGGTCCGTTTCCCTACGCAAAAGATGGCGCCGTATTCGGCAATTATGAAAGGATTTTACCGAAACGGAAGCGCGGGTATTATCATGAATTTACCGTGAAAACCCCAAGATCGCGAAACCGTGGCGCACGGCGCATTATTGTCGGCGGCGAACCCGGAACGCCACAAGAATATTATTACACGGACAACCACTATGCGACTTTCAAGCGTGTCAAAGAGTAAGTGAACATATATAACCTTACAACTCAAAATAACCGCCAGGATGTGGTGATGCACGATCCGACAAAAGAAGTGAATTTGTTTAAAACCGTGCCGCCCAATGTGGTGCAGTCGATCCGTGCATTTCGCGTTACCGATTTGCAGGCCGAGGCGGCTCGCCTTGGACAGCATTTTCTGTATGCGCATTGCGCACATGCGACGACCAAGCAGCAAGTGCTTGCAATCATTGCCGAGGCATTCCATTTTCCCAGGCATTTCGGCAAAAATTTCGATGCGCTGTCTGATTGCCTGACCAGCCTAGTGTATAAATCCGGCCAGCAATCGGGCTTTCTGGTGGTTTTGGAACAATTGCCGAACACGGCGAAATTCGACAAGGAAGCGCGCGAAACCCTGCTGGATGTATTTCGCGATGCCGCCGATTTCTGGGCCGACAAGAAAGTCGCATTCCGGGTGTTCTATTCATTTCAGTAGCGCTCAATAGTGCGGCCCTATGTTGCAATCCGCAAAAAGCCGACCGACAGTCGGCTTTTTTACTGTAAGCAGTCTGTTGGGGTACGGTACAATGCGCGCCATGAAACGCATCGTTATCCTGATTTCCGGACGGGGCAGCAATATGGAAGCGATCGTCCGCGCTGCACGGCAAGAGCGATGGCCTGCCGACATTGCGGCAATCATCAGCAATCGTCCGGACGCCTCCGGTTTGGCGTTTGCCTCCGCACATGGCATTCCAACTGCGGTAGTTTCCAATAAAGAGTACCCAACGCGTGAAGCATTCGATGACGCGCTGCAGGCCGTGATTGACCGGTTTTCGCCCGATCTGGTGGTATTGGCCGGTTTTCTGCGGATTCTGACCGGATCGTTCGTCGAATACTATGCCGGCCGGATAATCAATATCCATCCATCGCTGCTGCCAAGCTTCCCGGGTTTGGCGACGCATCGGCAGGCATTGGCCGCGGGCGTCAAAGTGCATGGCGCGACGGTACATTTCGTAACCGCCGATCTCGACCACGGTCCGATTGTCGCGCAAGCGGCGGTTCCGGTCCTGGCCGATGATACTGAAGAGATATTGTCGGCCCGCGTGCTGGCGCAGGAACATCTCATTTATCCATCCGCGATACGCTGGTTTGTCGAAGGTAAACTATCAGTCGACAATGGCCGGGTGCATATAGCAACTGCAACACAATAGTTTCCATGCCGGCCGTCAGTATAATTATTTCAGAAAGATTTTCATGCGATTGCCTCCTGCGATCATTACTTATACGGAAGAGGTTTTGCGCGAAATCCTGCGCTTTACCGGTCCCGCCGATGGCACATTGTCGCGCTATTTTCGCGACCATCCGAAGCTCGGCTCGCGCGAACGCGGCGTAATTGCCGAAGGCGTCTACGGCTTGTTGCGCAACAAAGCGGTGTACACCAATTTTGCCGAATCCGGCAACGGCCCGACCATGCGGCGCATGACCTTGCTCGGCTTGGCCGATGCCGTCGGCGTCGATGCGCTCGGCGGGCTGTCGGAAGAAGAAACGCAATGGCTGACGCGCGTGATGCAAATCGACCGCAATACATTGCCGGTTGCGTTGCGTGCAAACTTGCCGCAGTGGCTGTTCGACAAACTGGTCGCGCGCGACGGCGAAGCCGCAACACTGGAACTGGCCGAAGCGTTGAACCGGCCGGCACCGCTCGATTTACGCGTCAATGCGATCAAGGCGACGCGCGACGACGTCATCGCCTCGCTGGCGACCGCGCCGATCCTGTGCGAGCCGACTCCGTATGCGGCGCTGGGTATACGCGTCGTGAAGAAACCCGCGCTGCAAAACCTGCCGCTGTTCAAGAACGGTTCGATCGAAGTGCAGGATGAAGGCAGCCAGTTGCTGTCGCAAATCGTCGGCGCCAGGCGCGGCGAGATGGTCGTCGATTTCTGTGCCGGCGCAGGCGGCAAGACGCTGGCGCTGGGTGCGATGATGCGTAATACCGGGCGCCTGTATGCATTCGATGTGTCGGAAAAGCGTCTTGGAAAATTGAAGCCGCGTCTTGCCAGAAGCGGTTTGTCGAATGTGCATCCGGTCCAGATCGCCCATGAAAACGACGCCAAGATCAAACGCCTAGCAGGCAAGATCGACCGCGTACTGGTCGATGCGCCGTGCAGCGGACTGGGCACGTTGCGCCGCAATCCCGATGTGAAATGGCGGCAGACGGAACAATCGATTACCGAGTTGAATGTAAAGCAAAATGCGATTCTGTCCGGCGCCGCTCGTCTGGTAAAACCGGGCGGCCGCCTGGTCTATGCGACGTGCAGCATTCTGGACGAGGAGAATGAAGCGATCGTCGCGCAATTCATGTCGACCCATGACGACTTCGACCTGGTGCCGATGAAAGACGTATTTGCCGAGCAAAAGATCGCGCTGGAGATGCAGGACTATCTAAAGCTTTTCCCGCATCGGCATCAGACCGACGGTTTTTTTGCCGCGGTGCTTGAACGCAAAAAATGAGGCGATCGATCCGCCGCGCAATCGCGTGGGCCGGCCTGTTGACTGTTGCGCCGGCTTTACATGCATTCGATGCCGCTTCTCCTCCTGTGGCTGCGCAGGGCGCGCTGCAAGCGGCGTTTGCGCCGTGGGATAACGTTGAAGGCGTGATCACGGATGCGATCGACCGCGCCGAGAAACAGGTTCTGGTGCAAGCCTATCTGTTGAGCAGCAGGAAGATCGCCGCTACGCTGATTGCAGCCCATCGGCGCGGCGTCGATGTGCGCGTGCTGGCCGATGCGGGGCAACTCGCCAAAACGGAATCATCCAGGATACCCGATCTGGCTGCCGCCGGCATTGCCGTCTGGCTGGAGACGAAATATCAGAATGCGCATAACAAGATCATCGTGATCGACGCGGCCACGGCGGATGCGATTGTCATTACCGGCAGTTTCAATTTCACATGGACGGCGCAACACAAGAATGCGGAAAATATTCTTGTGGCACGTAACAATCCGATACTCGCTTCCCGTTATGCTTTGAACTGGGAGCGTCACCGGCAGGACGCCACACCTTATAAAAAATGACATCGACACCCTTTCCCAGTCTCTGGGCCGATCTTTGGGCTGATTTTCACGACCCGGGTCTGCTATGGCAAATCGGCACGCTTGCCATCTGTATCGCATCGGGCTGGGCGCTGGCACGGATGCTGCGCGGAACGCTGACTACGCATGAAGCCCGACTGCGCCGGATGCGCCTGGGCGTACAGAGTTTTTCCCGTGTCCTGTTCCCATTGCTTGCATTGACGCTGATCGCGATTGCCAAGCCGATTCTGGCGCAATGGCACCACGTCAATCTGCTGCGTGTGGCGATCCCGCTGACAGCATCGTTTGCATTGATCCGGCTGATGTTTTATGTATTGCGGCGGGTGTTTGCGCGAGGCGGCAAAGCGGGCAGTTTCGTACTGCTATTTGAAAAGTTGTTCGCAATCCTGGTCTGGCTTGGCGTGGCGCTTTACATCACCGGTTTATGGCCGGACCTACTCCAGTATCTGGAAGATACGGTGATTCCGATCGGCCGTTACAAAACTTCCTTGTTGACGATTCTTCAGGCTGCGGGATCGGTCGGCGTCACATTGATTCTGGCGCTGTGGGCCGGCGCAATGCTCGAAGAGCGCTTGATGAAACTGGATACGATGCACTCGTCGCTGCGTGCTGTCATAGCACGCATGGGCCGGGCGAGCCTGATTCTGGTCGCAGTACTGGTCAGCTTGTCGCTGGTCGGCATCGACCTGACCGTATTGTCGGTATTCGGCGGTGCATTGGGGGTCGGACTCGGATTGGGCCTGCAAAAAATCGTCAGCAGCTATGTGTCCGGCTTTGTGATTCTGCTGGAACGCAGCCTGGCAATCGGCGACATGGTTGCAGTCGACAAATATTCCGGCAGAGTCACGCAGATCAATACGCGTTACACAATATTGAGGGCGCTGGATGGCGTCGAGACGGTCGTGCCGAATGAAATGCTGGTATCGCAACCCGTACAGAATTTCTCGTTGACCGATCGTTTGCTGAGGTTGGCAACCAATGTGACGGTAGGCTATCAAACCGATGTCGATTCCGTATTGCGATTATTGGAGCAAGCCACTGCGGATGTCGCACGCGTATCCAGCGATCCGGCGCCGCAGGCATTCCTGGCCAGGTTCGGCGCGGACGGCCTGGAACTTGAAATCGGGTTTTGGATTTCCGATCCGGAAAACGGCCGGTTGGGTGTCTTGTCGGAAGTAAACAAGACAATCTGGCGAGTGCTGCAGGCACATCAAATCAATGTGCCTTATCCGCAGCGCGAATTAAGATTTATTGATGAGCGCGTCAAAAATGAAGATACGGAAAAAGCGATGAGGCCCATCGGAATTCCCGCAGTCGACAAGCGATAAAAAGCGTACAATCTGGGACAAAATTTGGATAAGTGTTTGTTTTTCAAAGCGAAGCAGCAGGGATGCAATTAACTCCGGAGCAGTAATGATAGTAAGCGCAGTTTTCGATACGATTATTGATTTTTTATCAAACGGCTTGTCCCGTGCAACGGGATGGCAGATCCTGGCATATACGCTGGCCGTAACGCATATTACGATTGCGGCCGTGACGATTTACCTGCATCGCTGCCAGGCGCATCGCGCGCTGGATCTGCACGCGATGCCAAGCCATTTTTTCCGCTTCTGGCTGTGGCTGACAAGCGGCATGGTCACCAAGGAATGGGCTGCGATTCATCGCAAGCATCATGCCAAATGCGATACCGAAGAAGATCCGCATAGCCCAGTCACTCGCGGCATCAAAAAAGTATTGCTCGAGGGATCCGAGCTCTATCGTGCCGAAGCGAAAAATCTTGAGACGCTCGAGAAATACGGGCATGGCACACCGAACGACTGGATCGAGCGCAATCTTTATACAAAATACAGCGCACTGGGCATCGCTGCGATGCTGATCATCAATGTGATGCTGTTCGGCGTGATCGGCGTGACGGTATGGGCGGTACAGATGATATGGATCCCGATTACTGCGGCCGGCATCATCAACGGGATAGGCCACTACTGGGGTTACCGCAATTACAACTGCAATGATGCTGCCACCAACATCATTCCATTCGGCATTCTGATCGGCGGCGAAGAATTGCACAATAATCATCACACCTTCGGCACATCGGCAAAGCTGTCATCCAAATGGTATGAGTTCGACATTGGCTGGTTGTATATCCGCATTCTCGAAACATTCGGTTTGGCGACGGTGAAGAAGGTGGCGTCCGTACCCAAATTCGATCGCGAAAAAATAGTTGCCGATTCCGAGACGCTGCAGTCGGTGATTGCGAACCGGTATGACGTGATGGCCAAATATGCGAAATCGCTCAAGCATGCCTGGCACGACGAGTTGACGCATTTGAAAGACAAGGCCAAACTGGAATCGAGATTTCTGAAAACGTCGAAAAAATTGTTGCAGCATGAACCGGCCAAACTGGAGGCGCCGCAAAAGCAGCAGTTGAGTGAATTGTTCATGCATAGCAAAGCATTGCAAACCATGCATGAAATGCGTGTCGAACTGGCAGCGATCTGGGAACGCTCGCATTTCAGTCCCGATCAGTTGCTGCATCAACTGCAAGATTGGTGCGCACGCGCCGAGGCTTCCGGCATCAGAGCGCTGCAAGAGTTTTCACTGCGTTTGCGCAGTTATGCTTGAGATCTTGTAATCAATCCGACGGTTTTTTTAAACCGTCCACCAGCGCAATCAAAAACCCCGCGTGCAGCAAGGCAACGCGGGGTTTCTGTTTTTTAAAGCGGTCTTTTCACGTTAATGCAAGCACGGCGCAGATACAAAAAAGCCTTCTGCAAACGGAAACGGCTTTGATGTTGCAAAAAATTTGAAGACCCGGCTTACTTGATCTTGGTCTCTTTGTATTCAACGTGCTTGCGCGCCTTCGGATCGAATTTCATGATCGACATTTTTTCCGGCGTGGTGCGCTTGTTTTTGGTGGTCGTGTAGAAGTGACCCGTGCCTGCGGTCGATTCCAGCTTGATTTTGTCGCGGCCTGATTTAGCCATGATTATTCCTTATGCTAGTTGGGGACAAAGTACCGCTTCGCTTGGCTCTGTCCAGCAAATTCTAAATTGTTAGACTTTTTCGCCGCGGGCACGCATATCGGCCAGTACGGCATCGATGCCGATCTTGTCGATCACGCGCAGGCCGGCATTGGACAGGCGCAGGGAAACCCAGCGGTTTTCAGACTCGACGAAAATACGGCGATTTTGCAGATTCGGCAAAAAGCGACGCTTTGTTTTGTTGTTTGCATGGGAAACATTGTTGCCGACCATCGGCTTCTTCCCGGTGACTTGGCAGACACGCGCCATGTTTTACTCCTTAAAGATTTCCGAAATTGGAAAAAACGAGAGTATAGCGAAAAAAATGAAATTATTCAATGACTTGCGAAAAACAATTGTGTCTTAAAATATTTAATACATTTAACAAATTAAGAACAAGGTTAATCGATCTGATTTGTCACAATCGTCCGTGTTCCGCAAAAGAATAAACATGCCGGCCTGCCACCACGAAATGGTCCAGCACTTGGACATCGACCATGGCCAGCGCCTGCTTGAGCGCCTGCGTCAGTGTCTGATCGGCTGCGCTGGGCTCGGATGAGCCGGAAGGATGATTATGGGCAAGAATAATGCCCGCCGCATTGTGCGAAAGCGCGGCTTTGACCACTTCGCGCGGATAGACGCTGGTATGCGTTAACGTGCCGCGGAAAAGTTCTTCAGCGGCGATCAGGCGATTCTTGACGTCGAGGAACAAGACGGCAAACGATTCGTACGGCTTGCCGCCCAATAATAACTGCAAATATTGCCTGACCGCCTGCGGTGAGCTTAATGTCACCCCTGCCTGCAATTCCTCGCCGAGGGCGCGGCGAGCCAACTCCAGCACCGCTTGCAGTTGCGCGAATTTTGCCGGTCCGAGGCCATTGATGGAAGAAAAGTCGGTCAAGGTTGCGGAAAACAATCGGTTCAGCGAACCGAAATGTCCCACCATATCGCGTCCCAGATCAACCGCGCTTTTGCCGGTGACGCCTACTCGCAAAAAAACGGCGAGCAGTTCTGCATCGGAAAGAACTTGCGGGCCATGCCTGATGAGTCGTTCGCGTGGTCGCTGCTCTTCGGGCCAGTCGGTAATTGCCATATCGGAAATTCTTGTGAATAAGAGCGGGAAAATGGAGCGGGTCGACACGCTTTGGCTTTACTTTGCGCAAATCGGCTTGACCGCACTGTCTTTGGCCATAACGTGGCTTAAAATACGGGTTTATTCTGTCTTCTTTCAATTCGATGTCAAATTTACCACACTCGGTGGTTACCGAAGCTGCTTATCTGACGTTGCACTATCGTCTTGCATCGCTGGACGATCACGATATCGTTACCACTTTTCAGGAAAATCCGGCAACGCTGCAACTCGGCATGGGTCAGCTTGCACCGTTTCTGGAAGCGTGTCTGATGGGTTTGCCGGAAGGCGCTCACCAGACGTTCGAATTGCCGCCCGAGAAGGCATTCGGTCTGCGCAATCCCGAATTGATTCAGCGCGTATCGCGCGCGACGCTGGCGCAGAATTCGCAGATGGGGGAAGACTACGCAATCGGCGCCCTGGTCGAGTTTGCCGCGCCTGGCGGCGGCCGCTTTGCCGGCGTATTGCGCGAAATGAATGCGGATGACGCATTGTTCGACTTCAATCATCCGCTGGCCGGCCGGCCTGTAAAGTTTGAAGTGAAGATCATCGGCATATTGTGAGCATGAAATTTTGCCGGATAAGTTCGGGCAACTGGTCCCAAGGATGAAAAATGGACAAAGAGATTTTATTGGCGCAACCGCGCGGATTTTGCGCCGGAGTCGATCGCGCAATTGAAATAGTCGAACGGGCGCTTATCCAGTTTGGTGCGCCGATCTATGTGCGTCACGAAATCGTCCACAACGCTTATGTGGTCAAGGATCTGCGCAGCAAGGGCGCGATTTTCATCGAAGAGCTGGTGGATGTCCCGGCCGGCAATACCGTGGTTTTTTCGGCGCATGGCGTATCCAAGGCAGTGCAGGCGGAAGCGGCGGCGCGCGGCCTGACCGTATTTGACGCCACCTGTCCATTGGTGACCAAGGTACATATGGAAGTTGCCAAGATGCGTCGAGAGGGACGCGAAATCGTCATGATCGGGCACGATGGTCACCCGGAAGTGGAAGGCACCATGGGGCAGGCTGAGGAAGGCATGCATCTGGTGGAAACGGTGGAAGATGTCAGCAAGCTGTCGGTAAGGAATCCGGACATGCTCGCATATGTATCGCAAACCACCCTGTCAATCGATGACACCGCCGAGGTGATCGCCGCGCTTAAAAATAAATTTCCTCATATCGCCGAACCGAAAAAAGCCGATATTTGTTATGCGACGACGAACCGGCAGGAAGCCGTCAAGTTCATGGCGCCGCAAGTGGAAGTCGTGATCGTGGTCGGTAGCCCGAATAGCTCCAATTCCAATCGCTTGCGCGAAGTTGCTGAAAAAAAAGGCAGCAGCGCTTACATGGTGGATAATGCATCGCAGATCAATCCGGACTGGCTCGAAGGCAAAAAGCGCATCGGCGTGACGGCAGGCGCTTCCGCACCGGAAGTATTGGTGCAGGCGGTGATCGACCGGTTAAAGGAATACGGCGCAAAAACAGTGCGCATACTGGATGGCGTCGAAGAGCATGTGACGTTTCCGCTGCCTAAAGGATTAGGTGGCGGATTAAGCGGTTTGCCTGTTGCACGGAATTAAATTCAGAATCCGGGATCATTTTCCATCGATAGTTTTTTGTTTTCCTCGTTATGATGGCGGCGCGCCGCACTTGTCAAAAGCGTTTGCCGGCGCGGCACTTGCACTCACATGATGAAAACATCCATACACACGGTACAGCGCGACATGACTGCATCAGCGCAGAAGGCCGGCTCTGGCAAATTACAAAACCAATTTTTGATCAATTTGGTCGTTATAAACAAGGAGACATCCACATGAACATTCGTTCCCTCTTCGCTATTCAAATAATAGCGGCAAGTTTTATCAAACAATAAAAATCCGGCTATCAACGGCGCCCATCAGATCAATCCGGCGCCGTTTTATATTATCGGGAATGATTATTGCTGTTGCCGCTCATCAAGCGGCGACGCGATGCCACATACAATTTGATACGATTTTCATAGAGAGCAGGCAGACCATGGATACATTCATCCAACAAATCATTAACGGATTGGTGCTAGGCAGCATGTATGCACTGATCGCGCTCGGATACACCATGGTGTACGGCGTTCTTAATCTCATCAATTTTGCGCATGGCGATGTGTTGATGGTGGGTGCCATGGCGGGGCTGACCATCCTCAAAATGGTGAATACGCTAGCGCCGACTTTGCCCGGCATCGTCAAGCTCATCATCGCGATACTGGGCGCTATTCCTGTTTGCATCGCGGTCAATGTGCTGATCGAACGGGTAGCCTACCGGCGGCTGCGCAATGCGCCGCGTCTGGCGCCGCTGATTACCGCAATCGGCGTATCGATCCTGTTGCAGACATTTGCCATGATGATCTGGGGCCGCAACCCGCTGCCTTTTCCGCAAGTCATGCCGGATGAGCCAATTCAAATACTGGGTGCGCTCATATCGCCGACCCAGGTGATGCTGCTGGTGTTGGCTGCAGCGTCGATGGCAGGTCTGGTACTGCTGGTCGAGAAAACGAAAATGGGACGCGCAATGCGCGCAACCGCAGAGAATCCGCGCGTGGCCGGATTGATGGGCGTCGATTCAAATCGGGTCATCGTTCTTACCTTCGCGATCGGCGCGGCGCTGGCAGCAGTGGCCGGCGTGATGTGGGCGGCCAACTATTCGTCGGCCCAATTCGCAATGGGGTTTGTTCCCGGACTCAAGGCCTTTTCCGCTGCGGTGCTGGGCGGCATCGGCAATATTTACGGCGCAATGCTGGGCGGCATTCTGCTCGGCTTGATCGAGAGTCTTGGCGCAGGTTATATCGGTGAATTGACAGGCGGCTTCCTCGGCAGCCATTACCAGGATATTTTTGCATTCGTCGTGCTGATCATCGTGCTGACATTGCGGCCGTCCGGCATCATGGGCGAACGCGTGGCTGATCGAGCCTGAGCGCGAAGGGGATATTCATGGCTAATTATTTCAATATCAAAGACACTCCGCGCAAAGCCTATACCGGCATGATCCTGATCGGGATCGTTGCGATCCTGTTTCCATTCATCGCAGCCAATTTCGGCAACTCGTGGGTGCGGATCATGGATCTGGCGCTGCTGTACATCATGCTGGCGCTGGGGCTGAATATCGTGGTCGGTTTCGCCGGACTGCTCGATCTGGGATATATCGCTTTCTATGCGCTCGGCGCGTACCTGACCGCCTTGCTGGCATCGCCGCAGTTTGCGGTCGTGCTGGAATCGTTCGTCAATCAATATCCGGCGATCGGCAACAGTCTGGTGGCGATGTTCGGACCGGAGATCAGGCAAAACGGCATTCATTTGTCGGTATGGATGATTGTGCCGCTCAGTGCCGCATTCGCCGGCATCTTCGGCGCTCTGCTGGGCGCGCCGACATTGAAATTGCGCGGCGATTATCTGGCGATCGTGACGCTCGGTTTCGGCGAAATCATTCGTATCTTCATGAATAACCTGAACGGCCCGGTCAATATCACCAACGGACCGCAAGGCGTCAACCTGATCGATCCGATTCGGATCTTCGGCGTGTCGCTCGGGGGCGAACCGGGATCGCACGCCACGGTCCAGTTTGGCGGTTTTTCGATGCCATCGGTCAATGCATATTACTTTCTGTTTCTGGCGCTATGCATCGCCATCATCTTCATTTCGGTTCGCCTGCAAAACTCGCGCCTGGGCCGCGCCTGGGTTGCGATTCGCGAGGATGAAATCGCCGCCAAGGCGATGGGTATCAATACGCGCAATATCAAGCTGCTCGCGTTCGCAATGGGCGCATCGTTCGGCGGTGTCGCCGGCGCGATGTTCGCTTCATTCCAGGGATTCGTGTCGCCGGAATCATTCTCGCTGACCGAGTCGATCGCGGTGCTTGCAATGGTGGTGCTGGGCGGTATGGGGCACATTCCGGGCGTGGTGCTGGGCGGCGTGATACTGGCAGCCTTGCCGGAAGTATTGCGTCACACGGTCGAGCCGATTCAACTGGCAATCTTCGGCAAGATACTGATCGAAGCCGAAGTGCTGCGCCAATTGCTGTACGGCCTTGCGATGGTCGGGATCATGCTGGCGCGTCCTGCCGGACTATGGCCATCCCCCAAGCATGAAGACAGGCCGGATGCGGACATCGATGAGCCGGCCAAGGCAACCGGCGTCGTTGCGGCATAAGGAACCATCATGAGCGAACAGATCATTCTCAATATCGCCGACGTAAGCAAGCGCTTCGGCGGCCTGCAAGCGCTGTCCGGCGTCAACGTCAAGATTACCAAGGGGCAGATCTACGGCTTGATCGGGCCCAACGGCGCAGGCAAGACGACATTCTTCAACGTGATTACAGGCTTGTACCAACCCGATACCGGATCCTTCGAACTCGCAGGCAAGCCGTATTCGCCTTCCGCGCCGCATGAAGTGGCCAAAGCGGGCATTGCACGCACTTTTCAGAACATCCGTTTGTTCGGCGAAATGACGGCGCTGGAAAACGTGATGGTCGGACGCCATGTGCGTACGCATCAGGGCGTACTGGGCGCGGTATTGCATCACAAGGCGGCGCGTGCGGAAGAAGCCGGCATTCGCAAGCGCGCGATGGAACTGCTGGATTTCGTAGGCATTGCGAAATTTGCCGACCGCACGTCCAGGCATCTGTCCTACGGCGACCAGCGCCGGCTGGAAATCGCCCGTGCGCTGGCAACCGAACCGCAATTGCTGGCGCTGGATGAGCCAGCGGCCGGCATGAATGCCACTGAAAAAATTGGGTTGCGCGAGTTGCTGGTCAAGATCAAGGCGGAAGGCAAGACGATCCTGTTGATCGAACATGACGTCAAGCTGGTGATGGGGCTGTGTGACCGGTTGACCGTTCTGGATTATGGCAAGCCGATCGCGGAAGGCTTGCCGGCCGATGTGCAAAAGAATCCTGCCGTGATCGAGGCGTATCTGGGAGGGTCTCATTAATGGCTGAAACGGCTGAAAATGGAAGGGACGCAATGGCGACCGAGAACGTATTGAGAATAAGCGGCCTGAAGGTTGCATACGGTGGCATTCAAGCCGTTAAAGGCATCGATCTCGAAGTCAATAAAGGCGAACTGATTACATTGATCGGTGCAAATGGCGCGGGTAAAACGACTGCTCTCAAAGCGATTACCGGTACGCTGCCGCAGTGCAGGGTGGAGGGACATATCGAGTATGCCGGGCAACCGATCAAAGGGCTTGGTTCTTTCGAACTGGTCAAAAGAAATCTGGCGATGGTGCCGGAAGGCCGCGGCGTCTTTACCCGGATGTCGATCCACGAAAACCTGCTGATGGGCGCCTACGTCCGCGATGACAAGGATGGCATCAATGCCGATATCGAAAGATGGTTCACCGTCTTTCCCCGATTGAAAGAGCGGGCGGCGCAAATGGCAGGCACCCTGTCCGGCGGCGAGCAGCAAATGCTGGCCATGGCGCGCGCATTGATGAGCCATCCCAAATTGCTGCTGCTGGATGAGCCGTCGATGGGTTTGTCGCCGATCATGGTCGAGAAAATTTTTGAAGTCGTGCGCAATGTTTCTGCGCAAGGCGTCACCATTCTTCTGGTCGAGCAAAATGCGAAGCTGGCGCTGCAAGCCGCGCACCGCGGTTATGTGATGGATTCCGGCTTGATCACGATGAGCGGCAATGCAAATGCAATGCTGGACGATCCGCGGGTCAAGGAAGCGTATTTGGGAGAAGGATGATGCGCTGATTCTGCTTCATGAATCAGAAAAATAAAACCGCCTTGCATGGGTCACCGGCAAGGCGGTTTTATTTTGGGAAGCGTCAGGATTTGATGCGCCAGAATGCCCATCTGGACAGCAATTGCTCGCTAGCAGCGCGCGCTTCGTTCAACGCCGGTTCGGGAATGAGTTTCAACAAGGCGGGAATGCCGAAGGCAAGCAGCGTGACGTCATCTATCCAGCCCAGTATCGGCAATGCGTCCGGAATAAAATCAATCGGGCTGATGACATACACTGCCAACAGTCCCGCCGCCAGTTTGACCGGCAACGGCGTCCCGGGATTACGGCAGGCATACCACAACACGGCAATTTCGCGGCCGGTTGCTTTGAATAAGCGGCGTAAGCGAGCGAGCATGTGAATCTCCTGTCACCCTGTATATCGGCAATGTCCGACATTGAAATGGGGACGTTGATGGCGTTTGAAAGATGTAATTGATGTTTTAAATCTCTGATGCGATTAAGAGTGTCATTTATAGGCAAGGTTCAATGGCATTCGTTTTTCATGGAGAAACTACTCAAGATTGAAATTTGATTGCCGTGCTTCGTTGTATTGCCAGCCGTTGCAGCCGAGCGATGGCATAATCAATAAAAAAACCAAGGGATCCTTATGCAATTTTCTTTTCCGCCTTCTCCCCCTGCCGCCGTCCCGGTTGCGGGCACCGATCAGTTATTCCCGGTCCATCGCATTTATTGCGTCGGGCGCAATTATGCAGAGCATGCGAAAGAGATGGGCGGCACCGGCCGCGAGGCGCCGTTTTTTTTCATGAAGCCGGCCGATGCGGTGTTGCCGGTGGCTGAAGGTGCGATTGGCAAAATGCCTTACCCCGCAATGACCAGCGATCTGCACCATGAGATCGAGCTGGTGGTCGCGATCGGCAAAGGCGGAAAGAATATTGCGGCAGCCGATGCGCTGCGGCATGTGTGGGGATATGCGGTAGGTCTGGACATGACGCGCCGCGATTTGCAGGGCGAAGCGAAAAAGCTAGGCCGTCCATGGTGTACCGGCAAGGGCTTCGACCATTCGGCGCCAATCGCGCCGATTTATCCTGTTACGAAAACCGGATGGATTGCGGATGGTGCAATTCACTTGAATGTCAACGGAGCGCCGCGTCAGAAAAGCGATATCGGAAAGTTGATCTGGAGTGTCTCTGAAACCATCGAGCATCTGTCCAGATACTACGCGCTGGAACCGGGCGATTTGATTTTTACCGGCACGCCGGAAGGCGTCGCGTCGGTCAAGCAGGGCGATTTGCTGGAAGGCGCGATTGACGGTTTGGGCGAGTTGCGGCTGAAGATCATTTGATTGTTATCGATCGGCCGGCATTTCTCTGGATTTGGTAAAGAAAGCATCAAGATATGGCCAAGAAATCAAAGAAAACACAGCATGAAACTTTATAGCTATTTCCGCAGCTCGGCGTCGTATCGGGTCCGCATCGCGCTGAACCTGAAAGGACTTTCTTACGATGTGGTGCCGGTTCATCTGCTGAAAAACGGCGGCGAGCAATTTACGGCCGATTATCGACAGCTCAATCCGGATGCGCTGGTGCCGGCATTGATCGATGACTCGACGCAAAATGCTGTCGTTCTGACCCAATCGCTCGCCATCATCGAATATCTGGAAGAGATGCATTCCGAGCCGCCATTGCTGCCGTCGGATGCCGTTGATCGGGCTTATGTGCGCGGCATCGCCTTATCGATCGCTTGTGACATTCATCCGCTGAACAACTTGCGCGTGTTGCGCTATTTGGTCAGGAATCTGAAAATCAGTGAAGACGACAAGAATGCATGGTATCGCCATTGGTGCGAACAGGGCCTGGCGGCGGTCGAGGCGACGCTGGCCAAAGACAGCCGTGCAGGGGATTTCTGCTACGGCGATGCGCCGACGCTGGCAGACTGCTGTCTGATTCCGCAAATCGCCAATGCGCAACGCGTCAATTGCAACCTTTCGGCCATGCCGACCATCATGCGCATCAATGAAACCTGCCTGACGCTGGAGGCGTTCAAACAAGCTGCGCCGGCCAGGCAAGTGGATGCCGAGTGAATCACAAACGCGATGATTGCTCACGCCCGGCGGCGGGCCTGTTGTAATGATGTCGTCGGGCATCAGCATCATGAACCGGCTTACATAACTGGCGATTTTCGCAACTGAAAAATCATTGTTCCCTGGTCCGCGACCCTCGTTCGAGTTGAAACCCCCATCGGCAACAATAGCAGGCAAAGTGCCCATCGACCTTCGCTGTCAATCAGCCCAGGCATTTCCTTGCCGATGCGGCCATACCGAACCGGTTGCATACAGTTTCTTACGTATTTTTCGTAACAGGAGTATCGGGTTTACCGCGTACCAATTCAGCAAACCGGCCATGTTGTTTCGATTGTCTCTTGGGAGGCAGCGTTTGCTGCCACGTCAGGCTGACCAAAAGACCCGCAGCAATTTCTTGCAAGCGGGTCTTTATCGAAAGCCAGCGGAATGACCATCTACTTCGCACGATGCAAAATGAGCAAAGCGGTGATCGATCAATACCGGTACGCGCGGCCGCTCTCGATGCGAACGCGATTGCCGACTCGCAAATCGGCCACAGTGTCCTGCATGACGGTCTGATAGCTGCCGTTATCCAGTCGTACTCCGATCTGGTACATCGTAGACGGCGCTCTATTGCGCTGCTCGATCTGGTTGCCGACTATTGCACCACCGACCGTACCGGCAACAGTCGCTGCCGTTCTGCCATTGCCGCCGCCTACCTGATTGCCAAGCAGGCCGCCGACAATGCCGCCGACCACCGTACCCGCGCCTATTCCGCCATTGCTTGCATTCGCGTTAGTCATTTGAATCGAATCAACAACGCCGTAACTGCTTGAATAGGACGGTCCGGTAGACGGATAAGTGGTTGACGGATAGGGCTGTGACGAGACGGGCTGTTGCATAGGGGTTGAACATCCGCTGAACAATACAGTTGCTGCAATCATTGCTGCAACGGTCGTTGCGTAATTTGTCTTCATGGTATCTCCTGATAAAGTGATATTACAAGCGTATTCGTTAAGTCCGCGGCTGTCAGTACGGTAACGCACTGAAAAGCAATTTAACGTATTCATATGATGGTCACTGCGTTATGTCGTCCATGTTGAAATAAAAAAGCAAAAAGCATTTAACGCCTCTTGCTTTTGGCGCCAAAATATTTTTTGAACTGCGGAAATGCTTGTCATCAATCTGAAATTTGGAATGTGCAAGACGTTGGTATGGCTACAATTAATAGAGTTTGGCAACTGCGAAAAGTTGCTGATTCCATGAACTGTTACACAACATTACATTTCAAGAACAGAACGGTTTCAGGAAAAATCAGAAGTTTTCAGTTTGAAGTTGCAAGCCGGAGATTCACCGGTTGCCGAGAGGGGGGAAGTTACATTTTTTAAAATCAAAATCTGCGGCAATGCTGTGTGATTGCGCGGGTTCCGATTTACTGAAGATGCTAAAATTCGATCTTGGTCCCGCCGACAGGAATCGGACCTGTATCTAGCGCTTAGGAGGCACTTGTTCTATCCATTGAACTACGGCGAGACGCTGGTAACTGAACGCATATTATTTCAATCACGCCCGAGATTATAGCCGACACCTTCACGAAGGACAGTGATCGTGATGCACTGTCGGTACAATGCGGGCTTCACTCATAATCGGTTATGCATGCATGGCGATCGAATCGACGATCGGCCTTGAAGTCCGCAGGCAATACAACATCAGGTATTTATGGCAGTCATTTCTCTCTCCAATGCGCAGCTCGCGTTTGGACATGTCGCGTTGCTCGATCACGCGGAATTTTCTCTCGAATCGACCGAGCGGGTCGGCTTGATCGGTCGTAACGGCACCGGCAAATCATCGCTGTTGAAAGTCATCGCCGGCATGTCCAGACTGGATGACGGCTTGCTTGTAATGCAGCAGGGAATCAAGATCGCCTATGTCGAACAGGAGCCGCATTTTTCTCCCGACATGTCCGTATTCGACGCGGTTGCAGCCGGCATGGGCGAGATGCAATCGCTGCTCGCGGAATATGATGCGCTGACCGGTCAATTCGGCGGCGACGATGACGATGCCATCATGGAGCGCATGCATGTCATCCAGACCAAGCTGGATGCCGCAGATGCATGGAATCTGAACAATCGCGTCGAAACGACGCTGGACCGGCTGAATCTCGATAAAAGCGCATTGATGGGCACCTTGTCCGGCGGGATGCAAAAGCGGGTTGCACTGGCATGCGCATTGGTCAGCGCGCCGGACGTGTTGCTGCTCGATGAACCAACCAACCATCTCGACTTTACATCGATCCTGTGGCTTGAAGATTTGCTGCGCGATTACAAGGGCAGCGTGCTGTTCATCACCCATGACCGGAGCTTTCTGGATAATGTCGCGACCCGCATCATTGAGCTGGATCGCGGGCGCATGTTGTCTTTCCCGGGCAATTTCAGCGGCTATCAAATCCGCAAGGCGGAACAGCTGGAAATCGAAGAAGTTGAAAATGCCAAGTTCGATAAATTTCTTGCACAGGAAGAAATCTGGATCCGCAAAGGCGTACAGGCAAGACGCACCCGTGACGAAGGGCGGGTCAGGCGGCTCGAAGCGCTGCGCCTTACCCGCAGCGCGCGGCGCGAACAGCAAGGGCAGGTCAGGCTCGATGTGTCCGCAGGAGACCGCTCCGGCAAGATCGTGGCCGAGCTGACCGAGGTCAACAAGTCTTATGGCAGCAAAGTGATCGTGCGCGACTTCAGCGCAACCATTCTGCGCGGCGACAAGGTCGGCTTGATCGGTTTGAATGGCGCCGGCAAGACGACGCTGCTTAAACTGATTCTGGGCGAAGAGCAACCGGATTCCGGCGCCATCAGACAGGGTACCAAATTGCAGGTCGCCTATTTCGACCAGATGCGCGCGCAGCTGAATGAAGAAGCCAGCTTGGCCGATACGATTGCGCCCGGCAGCGACTGGGTCGAAATCAATGGACAGCGCAAGCATGTGATGACTTATCTCAACGATTTCCTGTTTGCGCCGGAACGCGCGCGTTCGCCGGTCAAGTCATTGTCAGGTGGCGAACGCAACCGGCTGCTGCTGGCGCGCCTGTTCGCCAAACCGGCCAACGTGCTGGTACTGGACGAGCCGACCAACGACCTCGATATCGATACGCTGGAACTGCTCGAGGAATTGCTGGAGGATTACAGCGGTACGGTATTCCTGGTAAGTCACGATCGCACGTTTTTGGACAATGTGGTCACGCAGGTGATCGTTGCCGAGGGCAATGGACTGTGGCGTGAATATATCGGCGGCTATAGCGATTGGGAGCGCGTGCGTCCGGCAAGCATCCAGACTGCGGCAGGCAAGGGCGCGGCAAAAAACGATGCCAGACAAGAGATCAAGACAGCACAGCCGGCAGCATCGCCCAAGCAAAAGAAGCTCAACTACAGGGAACAACGCGATCTGGAGGAATTGCCGATCATGATTGCCGGGCTGGAGACGGAGCAGAAAGCGATTTCCGAACGGCTGGCCGATCCGGACATTTACAAGCAGCAGCCGGAAGAAGTGCAGCGGCTGAATCAGCGCTTTGCCGAAATCGATATGCTGCTGCTGGAAAATCTCGAAAAATGGGAAGCCATCGAAGCGCGGGCAAAAGGATGAAGTTAATTCAGCCTTCTGCTGGCTTCCCGTAACTCGGGCAATTTGCTGCGTAGTATTTCCGCATCCGCCGCATAAGGCCGTTCGGCCAGATACGCTTCCAGATCTTCCAGCGCTGCTTGCGGACACTCCAGATTTGCGTATGCCAATCCGCGATCGCGGCGCTCGGAAATATCTTCGGGCAAGAGAATCACTAATCGCTGCTGCACACCCAGCACACTTTTCCAGTGCGGCGGTTCCACGAATAATGCCTTCAAGTTGCGTAGCATGCGTACCAGGATTTCTCGCGGCTGTGCTTCCTGCAGATAAGTCGCGAGCGGTATGGCGGCAGCATAATTCTGCTGCGAGAAATAAGGTTCGAGCCGTTCTTCCAGCTCTTCACGCGATAAGCTGGATCCGTTAAACGGGTCCAGAACGATTTCGCCGGATTGCACCGCCAGTTTCATCAAAAAATGCCCCGGAAAGGAAATTCCTTTTACATCCAGGCCGATTTGCTGTGCCAGTTCCATATAAAGTACCGCGAGCGAAATCGGAATGCCACGGCGGGTGGCAATGACACGATGCAAGTAGCTGTTGTCGGGATCGTAATAGTCGTTGATATTGCCGGCAAAACCGAGTTCGTGATAGAAGAAGTGGTTGAGCATGCGCAGCTTCTGGACATGCGATGCATCGGATGGCAAGCGACGTTGCAGCTTGGCGGCAAGAATGTCCACTTCGATTTGGGAGGCGGCCAGATCAAGTTGCGGGTCGCTATCCTGAGCGATAGCCAATGCCGCTTCAAACAATGGAATCGATTCATCCTGTTGCACCAGCGCGGCGAAATAATCGAGAGATTTGATCATCATGTATTTATGATATCGTCAATTCTGGAGATGAATAGCGGTCGATATGTGGTGGCTTGATGCCAATCAGACTGCGGTGCGTTTCAAATCCCTGAAACGAAATCCCATCGCAAGCAGCGCGCCGAAATAAACAATGCCGCATGCAGCCAGGACAACGATCAATGCGCCGACGCGCTGAAATGGATGAGCTTGCAATCCTATCCAGTTGAATTGCCCGGCGGCCCATAATGCCACGCCGCCCATCAGGCACAAAGCACCTGCGAGCCTGACGAAAAATATGCGCCAGCCGTTTCGAGCGATATAAATACCCCGGCGTTTCAGGCCCCAATAAAGAAAGCCGGCATTCAGGCATGCGCCTAATCCGACCGACAGCGCCAAGCCGGCATGCGCAATCCAGGGCACGAGGAGCAAATTCATTAGCTGGGTGGCAATCAAGACGCCGACCGCGATCTTGACCGGTGTTTTGATGTTTTGCCGGGCATAGAATCCGGGAGCCAGGATTTTCACCAGAATCAGGCCGATCAAGCCGACGCCATACGCGATCAGCGCTTTGCCGGTCATCGCAACTGCCAACGTATCGAATTTGCCGTAGTGAAACAGCGTTGTGGTAAGCGGTTCCGACAGCGTTACCAATCCTACCGCAGACGGCAACGCCAGTAAAAACGTCAAGCGCAAACCCCAATCCAGCAGGGCGGAATACTCGGCTTTGTCGCCGTCGAAATTGGCTTTGGACAAGCTCGGCAGCAAAATCGTCCCGAGCGCGACGCCCAGCAACGCGGTGGGAAATTCCATCAAGCGATCCGCATAAGTCAGCCAGGTTACGCTGCCGCTTTCGAGTCGCGACGCGATATTGGTATTAATCATCACGCTGATTTGCGCGGCCGATACGGCAACAACAGCCGGTACCATGTTGTTCAACACTTTTCTTACGCCGGCATCACGCAAGCCGATCATTGGATTGAACGCAAGGCGTGGAAGCATGCCGATTTTCAGCAATGCAGGCACCTGCATCGCCATTTGCAACAGGCCGCCGGCCAACACCGCAATCGCCATCGCATAAATTGGCTGTTTCAGATGCGGCGCCAGAAAAAGCGTTGCAACAATGAAAGACAGATTGAGCAGTACGGGAGTAAAGGCGGGTATCTTGAATTCACGCCACGTATTCAAGATGCCGCCACTTAAAGCGACGAATGCCATGAAACCGATGTAGGGGAACATGACACGGGTCATCCAGACCGCTGCGTCAAAAGCCTGGGGATCGGATTTCAGGCCTGTCGCAACCAGATAGACGACTACCGGCGCCGTAACAATCCCAAGTACGCAAGTAAGCAACATCGCCCAAGCCAACGTGGTGGCGACATGATCAATCAGATATTTGGTCTCTCTATCTCCTTGTTGGCTTTTGTATTCGGCCAGAATCGGTACGAAAGCTTGCGAAAACGCACCCTCGGCAAACAGCCGGCGCAGCAGGTTGGGAATGCGGAAAGCGACATTGAATGCATCCGTATAAGCGGACGCGCCGAATGCACGAGCAAACAGAATGTCACGGGCCAATCCCGCCACGCGAGATACCATCGTCATGCCGAAGATCGTCGCAAGCGCTTTATGCAAGTTCATGGTGCTGGTTTTTAGTGAAAACAGAAGGTATGCATTATTACCCAACTTGTCCTGCGTCCATCGGTTCTTGAAAAATACCGTCATGAAGGCTTATGGATCAATGCCGTACTGATGGGATGGGCATGACCTGCGTTGTGTTATCCCACCCCTTCGAACTGAAGGGCAATTGCGAATTTGCCCGCTCCTCAAAAACACGCTATAATCCGTGGCTTTACAGAATTCTGTCTCGCAATAGCACGATTTTTGCGAACGCACTCCGTCCACGTTCTAGGAAATTTCATGGCAAATACCGCACAGGCGCGCAAGCGCGCTCGTCAAGCAGTCAAGCAAAATGCGCACAATTCGAGCCAGCGCTCGACATTGCGCACGGCAATCAAAGCCGTTCGCAAGGCGATTGAAGGCGGCGACAAGGCGGCAGCGGCTCAAGTGTTCCAGTCTTCCATCTCGACGATCGATCGTATCGCCGACAAGAAGATCATTCACAAGAACAAAGCTGCTCGCCACAAAAGTCGTCTGGCTGCCGCTCTGAAAGCATTGGCGTAATAAATTGTTTCTTCCGTAGCTCCTACGGATGCAAGACTAAAAAACCCGCATGACGTTTGTCATGCGGGTTTTATTTTTCGTGTAATCGCTGATAGAAGCTGGTGCCGCACTTACTTCGTGCGCGGCAGCCCTCCAATCACGCTGCCCGGCTTGATGTTTTTCCGCTTGAACCACTCTTGATTCATTTCCAGTGCGTAGCGGACTGGTTTTCTTGCGCAATGGGAATCGGTAGTTTGCGGTTTCATGTCTTCAATATTGACAATTATGCCATTTTCATCAATGAATGCGACCGACAGCGGCAATAGCGTATTTTTCATCCACATGCAAACACCGGCAGGCGCGTCAAACAGGAAAATCATGCCTTCGTTCGGCCCCATTTTTTCCCGGAACATCAAACCTTGCTGTCGTTCCGCTTCCTGGGCTGCAACTTCTGCTTGAATGACGTACATGCCCGCCGTGAGCGGAATAACCGGGAATTTTGGTTGTGCCGCTGCCGAAGCCGATGTCAAAGCGACGACTGTGGCAACTAGAAAAATGCGTAGAGAATGACATCTATTCATAAGTCGATGCTATAACTAAGCAGGAAAGGGGAACGAATTAGTGTAAACGAAAAAAAGGCAGGACAAGCCTGCCTTTTTATTCATGCCAACTTTCCAATTACTTGGAAGCGGCAGGTGCAGCAGCGGAAGCGGCATGAGCAGCTTTAGCTTTCTTTGCTTTTTTGGCTTTCTTTGCTTTTTTGGCTTTCATTGGCTTGGCAGTGTCAGCAGCAGGTGCGGCAGCAGCAGCCGAAGCGGGTGCTGCGGGTGCTGCAGTATGACTAGCAGCAAAAGCGGAAACAGCGAACAGGCCGGCAACCAGCGCAGCGATCAGGTTTTTCATTTTGTAGTCCTTCAAATTAACATGTTAATAAATTGACGATTCTAGTGAATCATTGCAAATAACGACGCACAACGCAGTCGGTTGACAAGTTGCCGATGGAAAGTGCAAAAAATTTAAAATGGGAACAAAACGTATTGCCATATGTTTGATAAAGGCTGGTTGAATATAAAAATCGTTCCAGATTTTTAATTGCGGACAAAATACTGTTGTTGTCCGCATGGCAATTATGTGCCATGGATTCTTAAAATCATAAAAAATGGAAAAGCAGCCTTTTGAAGCAAGCAAAATTGCAGGAATCAAGAATATTGCTATGGTGTACAATTTTTGATTGTCCTCTGGTTGTATTTTCTGGATCTACAATGTCTCTTCGTCCATCTTGTCTTCTTGCGTGCTTGATCCTCTCTTTTAATGTAAACCAGGTTATTGCAGCGCCGTATCTTCCTGCTTCCGATGCGCAGGTATTGGAACGCTTGCCGTTCAAGCCCAACGACCCGATTGCACGTGAAATAGTGCAGCTGCGTGCCGAATTGCAGCGTAATCCACGTAATCTCGATGCGGCGGTGAGTTTGGCGCGCCGCTATTACGGCTTGGTGGCAGAGGAAGGGGATCCGCGCTACCTGGGTTACGCACAGGCGGCACTCGCTCCTTGGTGGGATATGCCCGTGCCTCCGATAGAAGTGCAGATGCTGCGCGCTAGCTTGAGCCAATTCCGCCATGATTTCGCAGGTGCGCTTACCGATCTGGCTAAAATACTGGAGCGCGACCCGCAGCATTTTCAGGCACATGCGCTGCGCGCGACAATCCATATTGTGCAGGGGCGCTATCCGCAGGCCATGGCCGACTGCCAGGCGCTGCACGGCGTGGCAAGCGAGTTGATTGCCACCGGTTGCGAAGCCATGGTCGATGGCTTGACCGGCAAAGCCGTCGGCGCCTACCAGGCTTTGAATGAGGCGTTCATAAGCCATCCCGAAGCGTCTCCCGACGAAAAATTATGGGTATTGATCCGGTTGGCGGAAATTTCGCAGCGCCTGGATCGGACTGAGGTTGCAGAATCTCACTTCAAACAAGGATTGGCTCTTGGCATTACCGATACTTTCCTGCTGGCAGCCTATGCGGATTTTTTGCTTGATCAAAGACGCCCGGCGCAAGTGGTTGCCATGTTGAAAGACAGAACGCCGTCGGATGCGCTGCTGCTGCGTCTGGTCCTTGCCGAACGCGCGTTGAATTCGCCAAATGCGAAGCAGCGCGAAGCAACGCTTGCCGCGCGTTTCGATGCAGCCAGATTACGCAATGACACGGTGCATCAGCAGGAAGAGGCGCGATTCGAACTGCACGTAAAACATGATCCGAAAAAAGCATTGATGCTGGCGCAGGAAAACTGGAAAGTGCAGCTTGAGCCGCGCGATGCACGCATTTTCCTGGAGTCGGCGCTTGCCTTGAAAGATCCGCAGGCGGCCCAGCCCGTTTTGCGATGGCTCGATGACAGCCACAATGAAGACAGCCTTCTGATCGGTTTGGCGCAACAGTTGAAAGGGTTGCGCAAATGAAGCGGCTGTTGCCGGCATTTATTTGCTTATTTTTTGTCGTGCTGAATGCATACGCCCATAAACCCAGCGACAGTTATCTATCGCTTGGCGTAGACGGCAATGCGATTGCCGGGCAATGGGATATCGCGTTGCGCGATCTGGATTTTGCAATCGGACTCGATACCAATGGCGATGGCGCCATCACATGGGGCGAAGTGCGTGCGAAGCATACCGATATCGCCGCTTACGCGTTATCGCGCCTGCAATTGGCGGCGGAAGGCAAATCATGCCCTGCGCGCGTGACTGAGCATCTGATGGACAACCATACCGACGGCGCTTACGCGGTTCTCCGTTTCAAGGCCGAATGCCCCGCCATCCGGGAAACATTGCAGGTACGTTATGCGTTGTTTTTCGATATCGATCCGCAGCACAAGGGATTGCTGCGATTGCAGTATCAAGATGTTTCCAGCACCGGAATTTTCAGTCCCGAAAAGGCGACCCAGCAGTTTTCCCTGGTCCGGCCGAGCAAGTTGAACCAGTTCCTCGATTATGGCCGTGAAGGCGTCTGGCATATCTGGATCGGTTTCGACCACATCCTGTTCTTGCTGGCGTTGCTGTTGCCTGCAGTCGTGTTTCGCCGGCAGAAAAAATGGCAGGCGGTCGATGCTTTCAAGCCCACATTCTGGGCAGTGCTTAAAATCGTCACTGCCTTCACCGTAGCGCATTCGATCACATTGACTCTAGCGACGTTGGGCCTGATCAGCTTGCCGTCGCGCCTGGTGGAGTCGACCATTGCCGCCTCGGTCGTGATTGCAGCGCTGAATAATGTGTTTCCCTTGTTTGGCGAGCGGCGCTGGGTGATGGCATTCGTGTTCGGTTTGATTCACGGTTTCGGCTTTGCCACTGTGTTGAGCGATCTCGGATTGCCGCAAGATGCGCTGATTCTTGCATTGGTTGGTTTCAATCTGGGCGTGGAAGTGGGACAGTTTGCGATTGTGGCCGCATTCCTGCCGATCGCGTTCGTATTGCGGCATACATGGTTTTACCGGCGCATTATTTTGCTGGGAGGCTCCCTCTTAATTGCTGCATTGGCAATGACCTGGCTGGTGGAAAGAGCTTTCAATTTAAAGGTGCTGCCGCTTTAAGCGAACTGCTGCAGTCCGTGTTATTTCAGTTCGGATGGTGAAACCTCGCACCATTCGCCAGGTAAAAGAGGATGCGTTTCCAGGGACAGCCGGCCGATGGCGATCCGAACCAGGCGCAAGGTCGGCAAGCCGACTGCCGCCGTCATGCGGCGTACCTGGCGGTTTTTACCTTCAGCCAGGGTGATGGCGAGCCAATCGGTCGGTGTACTGGCTCGCTGGCGAATCGGCGGATCGCGCGGCCATAACCACTCCGGTTGATAAATTCGCTTGGCTTCGCAGGACCGGGTTATAAAATCTCCCAGATCGAGCGGGTTGCGCAAGCGCGTCAGCGCCTCGGCATCCGGCAGACCCTCAACTTGCGCAAGGTAAGTCTTCGGCTGCTTGCGGTCCGGATGACTGATATCGTGCTGCTGTTGCCCGTCGTCGGTCAACAGCAGCAAACCTTCGCTGTCTGCGTCCAGGCGCCCGGCCGGATATATATTCGGAATGTCCAGGTAGTCGGCCAATGTGTCGCGCGTCGCATGCGGCGAAAACTGGCACATCACTTGATAAGGCTTGTTGAATAATATGAGGGGCATGCTTGAAAGAGGTAGCTGGTAACGGCACGGAACCTGGCTTTTACAAAGGTGCGAATCGTACTGTTTTCATTGATATGCAGATTACTTGGCACGAAGGCCGGCTTTCTTATAGCCTTAAAATGTTGCAAAATTATGGCATACAGTAAAATTCTAGTGCATAATACGAAATGTAGTCTTATGTCTTATATAAGACTTGAATTCTGAATCAATCGAATATTTACAATACCAGCCGCTTTTTTTCCGCCTTCATTTCGGAGACAACGATGTATCAACATATCAAAGTGCCAGCCGATGGCAAGCAAATCACCGTCAATGCCGATTTTTCGCTGACCGTGCCTGACAATCCGATTATTCCCTACATCGAAGGTGACGGCACCGGCGTCGATATCAGCCCTGTGATGATCAAGGTGGTCGATGCGGCGGTTGCCAAGGCTTATGGCGGCAAACGCAAGATCAGCTGGATGGAAATCTACGCCGGCGAAAAATCAACCACGGTTTACGGCCCGGACGTATGGCTGCCGGAAGAAACGCTGAAAGTATTGAAGGATTACGTTGTTTCGATCAAGGGTCCGCTGACCACGCCGGTCGGCGGCGGCATTCGTTCGCTAAACGTCGCCTTGCGTCAGGAACTTGACCTGTATGTGTGTCTGCGCCCGGTCCGATATTTCACAGGCGTGCCGTCGCCGGTACGCGAGCCGGAAAAAACCGACATGGTCATCTTCCGCGAAAACTCGGAAGACATCTACGCCGGCATCGAATGGCAGGAAGGCTCGGAAGGCGCGAAGAAAGTCATTGAATTCCTGATCAAGGAAATGGGCGTCAAGAAAATCCGCTTCCCGGATTCGTCCGGCATCGGCATCAAGCCGGTTTCACGCGAAGGCACCGAGCGCTTGGTACGCAAGGCAATTCAGTATGCGATCGACAACGACAAGCCATCCGTGACGATCGTCCACAAAGGCAACATCATGAAATATACCGAAGGGGGCTTCCGTGACTGGGCGTATGCATTGGCCCAAAAGGAATTCGGTGCCGAACTGATTGATGGCGGCCCATGGTGCAAGTTCAAGAATCCAAAGACCGGCAAGGCAATCATTGTCAAGGACTCGATTGCCGACGCATTCCTGCAGCAGATACTGCTGCGTCCGAACGAGTACAGCGTGATCGCCACCCTGAACCTGAACGGCGACTATATTTCCGACGCGCTGGCCGCGCAAGTGGGTGGCATAGGCATTGCGCCGGGTGCGAATATGTCCGACTCGGTTGCGATGTTCGAAGCCACGCACGGTACCGCGCCGAAATACGCCGGCAAGGACTATGTCAATCCGGGCTCGCTGATCCTGTCGGCTGAAATGATGCTGCGGCACATGGGCTGGTCGGAGGCGGCTGACCTGATCATCAGTTCGATGAGCAACTCGATCAAGTCGAAGAAAGTCACTTACGACTTCGCGCGTTTGATGGAAGGTGCGACGCAGGTGTCATGCTCCGGTTTCGGCGATGTGATGATCGAGAATATGTAATTTTTCGATCGGGGAATGTAAAAAAATGCCGGGGCACTCCCGGCATTTTTGATTTTTCCACCTTCATTTTCGCGCGCAGCTTTATTTGATCACGGTCTGTTCGAGAGCAAATCGAATCAGATCGGCCTGCCCTTCGATGCCCAGTTTGCGCTTGATGTTCAACCGATGCGTTTCGATCGTGCGCACGCTTAGATCCAGTTCGCGCGCGATATGCTTGTTGGATTTTCCGGTAGCGATTCTCCGCAATACCTCTTTCTCGCGCGGGGTCAGCAACAAGGCGGGCGCCAATGGCCGGGAAAGTTGCTTGGACAAGCCCGCGCTGTAGTAAAGGCCACCCGACATGACGGTATCGATGGCGGTGATGATATCGATGGCGGGAGCGTCCTTCAGGACGTAGCCTCGCGCCCCGGCCTGGATCGATTGCATTACATATTCGGCTTTGTCATGCATGCTCAGCATCAATACGGCAATTTCGGGAAACGATGCATGAAAGCGTCCGGTCAGCTCGATTCCGTTCATGCCGTTCAGATTGATGTCCATCAGAACCAGATCGATTGTCCGGGATGCGGCATGGTGCAGCGCTTCATCGGCATTGTCAGCTTCGGCAACGATGGTGAAATGCGGTACCGCTTCCAGGCGGGCGCGCAAGCCGTCCCGCACCAGCGGATGATCATCGACCAGCAGGATGTGGACATCAGGTGGAATGGTCATGTCGAATCCGCTTAGTCTCTCGGTATCGCAGCAACCACATGCGTGCCGTCGGTGGAAGAGGTCACATGCAGCTTGCCGCCCACTGCCTCCAGGCGCTCATGCATATTGCGCAGTCCGATGCCGCGCTTTGGGTTTTGTGCAATGCCGCCAATGTCAAATCCGATGCCGTTGTCCTTGATGGCGAGCGTGACCGCTTTGGCATCGCCTGTCAGACTCATGTGTGCTTGCGATGCGCGGGCATGGCGTTTGATGTTGGTCAGCGCTTCCTGCGCGATACGGAACAACACCGTATTGCTGACATCGGTCAAGCCATCGGTAACACCCAGAGACTCGAATTGTGTGGGTAGCGAGTTAAGCTCGGAAAATTCGTGGGCCAGATGATCGAGTGCGGCGGCCAAGCCGAGATCGTCCAGAATCGCGGGCCGCAAATCATGCGAAATACGACGCACTTCACCGAGCACATCATTCAACTGACCGGCAGCACGATTGAATGATGTACGCGCCAATTCAGGTTGTGCTGCATGTCCGCTCAATTTGGCGATGCCGGATTCCACCTGCAGCTTGATCGATACCAGCCATTGACTGATGCCGTCATGCAAATCGCGCGACAGGCGCGCGCGCTCTTCTTCCTGCGAGCGCACCACGCGTTGCGCCAATACCTTGAGTTTCGCATCGGCTACACGATATTCGCTGATATTCAATGCCAGTCCGGACAGAGCGATTACTAATGCACTGGCAATCGCAATCACCGCGATCCATAGCATGGTGCTGTATATATTGCCGGAACTTTGTGTGTCTATTTTGGCAAGCGCTGCGTCAACGTCATCAAGATAAAGTCCGGTACCAAGCATCCAGCCCCAACGATCAAGAATTACGACATAACCCAATTTGGGCGCTATCTTGTGGGTCGAGGGCTTTTCCCATAAATAACGTTCAAATCCACCTCCGGATTTCGCTCGCGAGAGAAGGCGTTGAATTGTGGGATTGCCATTGGCATCTTTCAGATTCCACAAGTTGCGACCTACCAATTCGGGTTGACGGGGGTGCATCAAATTGACGCCATGCAAATCATAAATGAAAAAATAACCGTCATCACCGCCATAATCCAATTTGGAAATAATGGTTTTAGCTTCATTTAGGGTAGCAACATCATTCCGTCCAGAATCATATAGATGAGAAATTGAATGTGTTGCAAGGGAAACGTAATGCCTCAATTCTTCTTTTTTGCTCGAAAGGTAGGCTGCTTCGACAGATGACCGTTGTTGCTGTGCCAGTAAGGTGGCCTGATGCCGCACAGCATAAGCTATGGCACACAACGCTACGATAAGCGGTGTGATTGCAAACAGGATAATTTTTTGCCTAAGTTTCATTGAATTACTTTATCGCTATTTCATCACGACTTGCATAAGTGGTAATACTGGATGGTCGATACTCAACGCTTGCCGACAACATTGATTTAGATTGGAATCCGTTTCGAATTTGCTTGTCAGTCACAATGATACAGAAGGCAAATAGCGAGATTGCAGAAAGAAATTACAGGCAAAAAAAACCCCGCTATTGCGGGGGTTTCACAACACTACCTTAATACACAAAAATCAGGGAGCTTGAATATTGGAAGCTTGCTTGCCTTTGGGGCCTTGCGTGACTTCGAATTGAACTTTTTGACCTTCTTTGAGGGTTTTGAAGCCGTTCATCTGGATTGCGGAAAAGTGCGCGAATAAATCTTCGCCACCGTCATCCGGAGTGATAAAGCCGAAGCCTTTGGAGTCGTTGAACCACTTGACGGTACCTGTTGCCATAAAAAGCGTCTTTCTAATATTAACTAATCACACGAGCCGTAAAAGCAAGAAGCTTCGCGTAACGCTGCCCCCTCTTAAAACTTGCTCTCTTCATATTGATTAGTGCTTAGCCGCACTTATCAATAATTACCATTGTTTGCGGAAAAAATAAAAAAGTCAAGTAATTTACATGAGGCAGAAAGTTTTTCATGAGGAAACGCAAAACTTATCCTTGATTTGGCGCGTTCCAGCGTCATCTGCGCACTATCAAGAAAGCGCGTAATATCAATATAAATGTTAGGCATCTCCCACTTTGCGCATTACGCGCGTAGTTGAACGCATTAGAATAGACGCATGGCAACTAAGGATGATAACGGCACCGTTTTGACGCGAAAAGAGCAAAAGCAAAAGCTCAAGGCGCCGCCGATGTATCAGGTATTGTTGTTGAACGATGACTATACGCCGATGGAATTCGTCGTTGCGATCATCCAGGAATATTTCAATAAAGACCGCGAGACCGCGACGCAAATCATGCTCAAGGTTCACCGCGACGGTAAAGGTATGTGCGGCGTGTATCCTAAAGATATTGCATGCACTAAAGTCGAACTCGTTTTAACCCACGCCCGAAAAGCAGGGCATCCCCTGCAATGCGTGATGGAGGAAGCATGATTGCCCAGGAATTGGAAGTTAGTTTGCATATGGCTTTTGTAGAAGCGCGACAGGCTCGGCATGAATTCATCACTGTCGAGCATTTGTTGCTTGCGTTGCTCGATAATCCGTCGGCAGCAGAAGTATTGCGTGCATGCGCAGTGAATGTGGAAGACTTGCGTAAAACGCTGACGAATTTCATCAGCGACAATACGCCGACCGTGCCTGGCGCAAGCGAAGTGGATACTCAACCGACGCTCGGTTTTCAGCGCGTAATCCAGCGCGCCATCATGCATGTGCAGTCGGCATCCAACGGCAAGAAGGAAGTGACCGGCGCCAACGTGCTGGTTGCCATTTTCGGCGAGAAGGATTCGCATGCAGTCTATTATCTGCATCAACAGGGCGTAACGCGTCTCGATGTGGTGAACTTCATTTCGCACGGCGTGCGCAAGGATCAGCAAACGGACCCGCAGAAAGCGCCGGAAGGCGCCGAAGATGCGCAGACCGAAGGCCAGCAAAAGGAAAGTCCGCTGGATCAGTTCACGCAAAATCTCAACAAGCTTGCTGCAGAGGGCAAGATCGATCCGCTGATCGGACGCGAAGCTGAAGTCGAGCGGGTTATCCAGACGTTATGCCGCCGCCGCAAAAACAATCCGCTGCTGGTCGGCGAGGCCGGTGTCGGCAAGACAGCGATTGCCGAAGGTCTTGCCTGGCGGGTGACGCAAGGCGATGTGCCTGAAATTTTGCAGAATGCGATTGTTTATTCGCTCGACATGGGCGCACTGCTGGCCGGCACCAAATACCGCGGCGATTTCGAGCAGCGCCTGAAGTCGGTTCTCAAGCAGTTGAAAGATAATCCGAACGGCATTCTTTTTGTCGATGAAATACATACCATCATCGGTGCGGGATCGGCCTCGGGCGGTACGCTCGATGCATCGAATCTGCTGAAGCCGGCGCTTGCCAGCGGTCAGCTCAAATGCATCGGCGCGACTACCTATACCGAATACCGCGGCGTTTTCGAGAAAGACCATGCGCTTGCACGTCGCTTCCAGAAAATCGATGTGAATGAGCCGACCGTGGAACAGACCGTGCAAATTCTGCGCGGTTTGAAATCCCGCTTCGAAGAGCATCATGGCGTCAAGTATTCTGCTTCCGCATTGACTTCCGCAGCGGAACTGGCTGCGCGCTTCATCAATGATCGCCATCTGCCGGACAAAGCGATTGATGTGATCGACGAGGCGGGTGCGGCGCAACGCATCCTGCCGAAATCGAAGCAGAAAAAGACGATAGGCAAGAGCGAAATCGAAGACATCATTTCGAAAATTGCGCGTATTCCGCCGCAGTCTGTCAACCAGGATGATCGCAGCAAGCTGCAAACGATCGATCGCGATCTGAAGAACGTCGTGTTCGGCCAGGAACCGGCAATCGAAGCGCTTGCGTCGTCGATCAAGATGGCGCGTGCAGGCCTGGGCAAGACCGACAAGCCGATCGGCTCATTTCTGTTTTCCGGTCCGACCGGTGTCGGCAAAACCGAGGTGGCGAAGCAGCTTGCATTCATTCTCGGCATTGAGCTGATCCGCTTCGACATGTCGGAATACATGGAGCGTCATGCGGTAAGCCGTCTGATTGGCGCGCCGCCGGGCTATGTCGGATTCGATCAAGGCGGCTTGTTGACCGAGGCGATCACGAAGAAGCCGCATGCGGTGCTGCTGCTGGACGAGATTGAAAAAGCGCATCCCGATATCTTCAATATCCTGCTGCAGGTGATGGATCATGGCACGCTGACCGATAACAACGGCCGCAAGGCGGATTTCCGCAACGTGATCATCATCATGACCACCAATGCCGGCGCCGAAAGCCTGCAAAAACGTTCTATCGGTTTTACCGACAAGAAGGAGGCCGGCGACGAGATGGCGGACATCAAGCGCATGTTCACGCCGGAATTCCGTAATCGACTGGATTCCATCATCAGCTTCGGTGCGCTGGATGAGGATGTCATTCTGCGCGTGGTGGACAAGTTCCTGATGCAGCTTGAAGAGCAACTGCACGAGAAGAAAGTGGAAGCGATTTTCACCGACAGCTTGCGCAAGTTCCTTGCGAAGAAGGGTTTTGATCCGTTGATGGGCGCACGCCCCATGTCTCGTCTGATACAGGACATGATTCGCAAGGCATTGGCGGATGAACTGCTGTTCGGTAAATTGGTCGCCGGCGGACGTGTGACGGTCGATCTGGTTGAAAACGATCAGATCAAGCTGGAGTTCGTCGAGGGCGATGCGGCGCCGCCGGCCGCACCGCAAGAAACGATCGAAGTCGAATAATTCGATAGCGTTCTTAAAAGCCCGAATTCACGAAAGTGGTTCGGGCTTTTTTATCGGCATGCTGGAACAGAGAGCGTAAAAAATGTG
>DAIDBD010000094.1 GCA_027310305.1 Herminiimonas sp. | reverse complement strand
GTAATCAGGCGCTTGAAGACGAACGCTACGACCAAATGAAATTGGGACTATAGCCGCCTTCAGGCGGCGCATGGGGTACCAGCGCCTTTGAGGCGCTCCAGCAATAAACCTCCGGCTTTGCCGGAGGTAACTTAATTTTGGAGTCCGAAGCAGATCCAGACCTTGATATCAGCGAGGAGGATATCAATCAGGCTGCAGACACGTTGCGGGAGGTGGTTACGACGTGTGAAGATCCGGTGACTCTGCGAACTTTCTTCAGTTCGTTCGTCCGGAAAATCATTTTGGAGAAGGATCGTCTCGTTGTCGATTACGATCCCACAAAACTAATGAACCACGAAACTTCCGTGGTTCATAGTAAGCATAGATGGCTCCCCGACCTGGACTCGAACCAGGGACCTGCGGATTAACAGTCCGTCGCTCTACCGACTGAGCTATCAGGGAAAAGAAGCAGCATTATAGGCGGATATGCTTCCGATTGTCAAAACCTTACCGGCGGTTTTAGCTGCTTCGCGGATAAGTTTCTTCAACTTATCCGCGTTTCTGCAAGTTCAAAGCACTTTTGCAATTGCATTGACGACGATGTCGATATTGCGCGAGTTCAGCGCGGCGACGCAAATGCGGCCGGTGTCAACCGCGTAGATGGAAAATTCATCGCGCAGGCGCTCGACTTGCGCTTTGGTCAGACCCGAATATGAAAACATGCCGCGCTGCTTGATGACGAAGTCGAAGTCGTGGTTTGGCGCTTTCGCTTTCAATTTCTGTACCAGCAGCTGGCGCATTTCGCGAATGCGCATGCGCATGCCGGCAAGTTCCTCTTCCCACAACGCGCGCAGTTCCGGCGTCGCGAGAGCGGTTGCAACCACTTGTCCGCCGTGGGTCGGCGGATTGGAGTAATTGGTGCGGATCACGCGTTTCAATTGCGACAAGACGCGCGCGGCTTCTTCCGCACTGACTGCCACGATGCTCAATGCGCCAACCCGTTCCCCATACAGCGAGAAAGATTTGGAAAATGAATTCGACACGAATACCGGACCGCCGGCTTGCGTGAACTGGCGCACGACTTTGCCGTCCGCTTCAATGCCGTCGCCAAAACCCTGGTAAGCCATGTCGAGGAAGGGGATCAGGCCGCGCTGGGTGACGACCCGAATGACTTCCGCCCATTGCGCATCCGACAGATCGGCACCGGTCGGATTGTGGCAGCATGCGTGCAACAGGACGATCGATCCGGCCGGCATTGTTTTCAAGGCGTTCAGCATGCCGGCGAAATCGACGCCGCGCGTCGCTGCATCGTAGTACGGATAGTTGTTGACGGAAAAACCGGCGGACTCGAACAGCGCGCGATGGTTTTCCCAGCTTGGATCGCTGATCCAGACTTGCGATTCCGGCGCAAAACGCTTCAGGAAATCCGCGCCGAGTTTGAGCGCGCCGGTGCCGCCGATGGCTTGCACGGTAATCGCCCGTTTTTCTTGAATAACCGCGCTATCGGCCCCAAATACCAATTCTTGCACCGCCTTGTCATATGCGGGCAGGCCGTCGATCGGCAAGTAGGTGCGTGGCGCGGCTTTTTCCATCAGCAACGCTTCCGATTTCCTGACGCATTCCAGCAGCGGCACCTTGCCGTTATCGTCGTAATAGACGCCGACGCCGAGATTGATTTTATCCGGATTCTTGTCTGCGTTAAACGCTTCGGTGATCCCGAGAATCGGGTCGCGTGGCGCCATTTCAATGGCGGCGAACAGGGGGGCAGGAAGAGGTGCGTTCATCGTGATAACATCAAAAATTGGCTGCAAAAACTCGCTTTGCAGCCGGGTTGTGGGTAGCGCCTGCGCAAAAAGCCGGCGTCGAAATGCAACCGGCAATTTTACCAAAGGTCTACTGCAAATGGCTGAATTATCCCAGGTTTCCAGCACAATCGATGAATCGAAAATCGTCACATTTCCCAATTCCCCTTATCGGCTGTATCAGCCGTTTTCACCCGCAGGCGATCAGCCGGTTGCAATCGACAAATTGGTCGAGGGAATCGAGGACGGCTTGTCTTACCAGACGCTGCTCGGCGTAACCGGCTCCGGCAAAACCTACACGATGGCGAACGTGATTGCCCGCATGGGGCGGCCGGCGATCGTATTTGCGCCGAACAAGACGCTGGCGGCACAGTTGTATAGCGAATTTCGCGAGTTTTTTCCGCATAACGCAGTGGAATATTTCGTCAGTTATTACGACTATTACCAGCCGGAAGCATACGTGCCGCAACGCGACCTGTTCATTGAAAAGGATTCATCGATCAACGAGCATATCGAACAGATGCGCCTGTCGTGCACCAAGTCGCTGATGGAGCGGCGCGATGTGGTGATTGTGGCAACAGTGTCGGCGATTTACGGTATCGGTAATCCGAACGAATACCATCAGATGATTCTGACCTTGCGCGCAAAAGACAAATTGAGCCAGCGCGATCTGATCGCGCGGCTGATTCAGATGCAATACACGCGCAATGAAATCGATTTCGGACGCGGAACTTTCCGCGTGCGCGGCGACACGGTCGATATTTTCCCGGCGGAACATGCGGAATTGGCGCTGCGCGTTGAAATGTTCGATGATGAAATTGAAAATCTTCAACTGTTCGATCCGTTGACCGGCCGCGTGCGGCAAAAAATTCCGCGCTTTACCGTCTATCCCGGTTCGCATTACGTGACGCCGCGCGCGACCGTGTTGCGCGCGATCGAAACGATCAAGGATGAATTGCGCGAGCGGCTGGATTGGTTCCGCAAAGAGAATAAATTGATCGAAGAGCAGCGGCTGGAGCAGCGTACGCGGTTCGATCTGGAAATGATGCAGGAAATCGGTTTTACCAAAGGGATTGAAAATTATTCGCGCCATTTGAGCGGCGCAAAAGCCGGCGAACCGCCGCCGACTCTGGTCGATTATCTGCCGCAGGATGCGTTGATGTTTCTCGATGAATCGCATGTGCTGCTCGGACAACTGAACGGCATGTACAACGGCGATCGCGCCCGCAAAACCAATCTGGTCGATTACGGTTTCCGGCTGCCGTCCGCGCTCGATAACCGGCCGCTGCGCTTCGATGAGTTCGAGGGCAAAATGCGGCAAACCGTGTTCGTTTCCGCGACGCCGGCCAATTATGAAAACGAACACACCGGGCAAGTGGTCGAACAGGTGGTGCGTCCGACCGGTTTGATCGATCCTGCGATCAGCGTGCGTCCGGCCAGTACGCAGGTTGATGACCTGATGTCTGAAATTACCGAACGCGTGAAGAAAAACGATCGCGTGCTGGTCACCACGCTGACCAAGCGGATGGCCGAGCAGCTCACGGAATTCCTGAGCGATAACGGCATCAAGGTGCGCTATTTGCATAGCGATATCGATACCGTGGAGCGCGTCGAAATCATTCGCGATTTGCGGCTCGGTACGTTCGATGTGCTGGTCGGCATCAATTTGCTGCGCGAAGGTCTGGACTTGCCCGAAGTGTCGCTGGTCGCGATTCTGGATGCGGACAAGGAAGGTTTTCTGCGTTCCGAGCGTAGCCTGATCCAGACCATCGGCCGCGCCGCGCGGAATCTGAACGGCATGGCGATTCTGTATGGCGACAAGATCACCGATTCAATGCGCCGTGCGATCGATGAAACCGACCGCCGCCGCGCCAAGCAGATCGCATTCAATACCGCCAACAACATCACGCCGATCGGCATCAAGAAGGATATCAGGGACCTGATCGATGGCGTCTACAGCCCGCAGGAAGCGCGGGAAGAATTGCAGGCTGCGCAAGAGCATGCGAAGTATGAATCGATGAGCGAAAAACAGGTGAGCAAGGAGATCAAGCGCCTGGAAAAACTGATGCTGGAGCATGCGAAAAATCTGGAATTCGAAAAAGCGGGTCAGGTGCGCGATCAATTGCGGGTTTTGAAGGAGCAATTGTTTGGCGCGTCGGGTACCGATAATGTGGTGCCGTTGTTGGGAGGATGAACGCTGTTTTTAATAACATTGTGATCGCGCCGCCCGGCTACAATCTCGTTTTTTTAATTGCCTATTTTTCATGAGCCAGTTTCTTCCCGCAGCCATTCTCGATCAGATCAAATTAGCCGACGCATCTTGGCGGCCCACCTTGCTGACCGGGCTGGATGCTGTATCAAAAGTTGATCCCGCCTATTTGCCGGCGCTGGCAAAAGACGCTTATTTGCCTTCCGGCGGGCGGCTGTTCGCCGCATTTGCGCAGCCGCTGGATGCGGTGCGCTATGTCCTCATTGGCGAAGGCCCGTATCCGCGGCCGGAAAGCGCGACTGGCGTCTGCTTCATGGATGGCGCCGTTGGGTCGCTGTGGTCGGACAAAGGGTTGTCGAAGCAAGTGAATCGCGCGACGTCATTGCGGAATTTCATGAAAATGCTGCTGGTGGCAGATGGACAACTGAAGCCGGAAGCTACTTCGGGCGATGCAATGACAGCTATTGCGATCAAGGCCCGGGCCATCGGTTCACCTCTAATTCAAACACTTTCGGAATTGCAGGCCAATCTGACAAAACACGGTTTCCTGCTGCTCAACGCCTCGCTGGCCTATCGTTCGCATATGCCGCCGATCAAGGATGCAAAGGCATGGCAGCCGTTTCTGCAAGTCGTGCTGGACGCGCTGGCAGATCGCGCCGATCCGGTAAAAGAATCGCCGCCGACCTTGGTGCTATGGGGAAAGGTGGCAGGATTGCTCAGCGAATTGCCTGCCAACGTGCGTTTCCCGAAAGCGATTTCGGAGCATCCATATAATCTGTCATTTATTGCCAGCCCGATCATGCAGGCATTGTTCGGGCCGATGCGCCTGTTGCAGCGGTAGCATGTCAAGTAAGCCTGGTTAGGTCAGCCAGTCCGATCATGCGGGTAATACCTGACAAAATTACTCAGGTTTGCTATACTGTGGGTAATTGTTCGGGAAGCCAGATATCGGACCAATCCCGAACCGACTTTGGAGTTGAAATACCATGCGTCTGACCACGAAAGGCCGCTTTGCGGTAACCGCGATGATTGACTTGGCGTTACGCCAGGACAAGGGTCCGGTAACGCTTGCCGGCATCAGCCAGCGACAGGAGATTTCATTATCGTATCTGGAACAGCTGTTTGGCAAATTGCGTCGGCATGAAATCGTCGAGTCGGTGCGCGGTCCCGGCGGCGGCTACAATCTGGCGCGCCGCGCTGAAGATGTCACGGTGGCCGACATCATCATCGCAGTCGATGAGCCGCTTGATGCGACGCAATGCGGCGGCAAGGAAAATTGCCACAGCGGCACCGATCATCAGCATGGCAGCCGCTGCATGACGCATGATTTATGGGCTACCTTGAATGCGAAGATGGTCGATTATCTGGATTCGGTTTCGCTGAAAGATTTGGTGGATCAGCAAAAGCAGAAAAACATTGCACATGGCGTAGTGGTAATGCACCGCTCGCATATAGCCAGTTGATTAAATTGGAGTTGAAAGCATGAATGCCCCTTTGGAAAAAAGCCTGATAGATACGATCAAGGCACCGCATTTCCCGATTTACATGGATTATTCGGCGACCACGCCGATCGATCCGCGCGTCGCGGACAAGATGATTCCGTATCTGCGCGAACAATTCGGCAATCCCGCTTCGCGCAGCCACATGTATGGCTGGACCGCGGAGCAGGCGGTGGAACAGGCGCGCGAGCAAGTCGCTGCGCTGGTCAACGCCGATCCACGCGAGATCATCTGGACCTCCGGCGCGACCGAGGGCAACAATCTTGCGCTCAAAGGCGCCGCGCAGTTTTACAAGACCAAGGGCAAGCACATCATTACGGTCAAGACCGAGCATAAAGCGGTGCTGGATACCGTGCGCGAACTGGAGCGCCAGGGTTTCGATGCGACTTATCTGCAGCCGCAGGACAATGGCCTGATCACCGTCGAGCAGTTGGAAGCGGCGATTCGTCCGGATACGATTCTGGTATCGGTGATGCTGGTCAACAATGAAATCGGCGTGATCCAGCCGATCGATGAAATCGGCGAGTTGTGCCGCAAGAAAGGCATCATTTTCCATTGCGATGCGGCGCAGGCAACCGGCAAGGTGCATATCGATCTGGAAAAAACCAAGGTCGACCTGATGACGTTCACCGCCCACAAGACTTACGGTCCGAAAGGGATCGGTGCTTTGTATGTGCGGCGCAAACCGCGCGTGCGGATCGAAGCGCAAATGCACGGCGGCGGCCATGAACGCGGCTTGCGTTCCGGCACATTGCCGACGCACCAGATCGTCGGCATGGGTGAAGCATTCCGCCTTGCCAAGGAAGAAATGGATGGCGAACTCGGCCGCATCAAGGCGCTGCGCGACCGTCTGGCCGCAGGCCTGCAGGATATGGAAGAGGTCTATATCAACGGCGACATGGCGCATCGGGTGCCGCATAACCTGAATGTCAGCTTCAACTATGTCGAAGGCGAATCGCTGATCATGGCGATCAAGGAGCTTGCCGTGTCGTCCGGTTCGGCTTGTACTTCGGCCAGCCTGGAACCATCTTATGTACTGCGGGCGTTGGGCCGCAGCGATGAACTGGCGCATAGCTCGATTCGCTTTACATTCGGCCGGTTCACGACCGAAGAAGACATCGATTTCACGATCAGGCTGATCAAGGAAAAAGTGGCGAAATTGCGCGAACTGTCGCCGCTGTGGGATATGTACAAAGAAGGGATCGATATCAGTTCGATCCAATGGGCAGCGCATTAAGAGTTTAGGTATTGCGGGACAGAGTTTGAAAGGCGCCGCCGTGCGCCGCACTACTCTGTCCTCAACAAATTAGACAAGGAGCATCAAAATGGCTTATTCGGAAAAAGTTCTCGATCATTACGAACATCCGCGCAATGTCGGCGCGTTCGACAAGGGCGACGACACGATCGGCACCGGTATGGTCGGTGCTCCGGCGTGCGGTGACGTGATGAAATTGCAGATCAAGGTGGGCATCGACGGCGTGATCGAAGATGCCAGGTTCAAGACTTACGGCTGCGGTTCCGCGATTGCATCGTCGTCGCTGGTGACTGAATGGGTCAAGGGCAAAACCCTTGATCAGGCCATGTCGATCAAGAACACGCAAATCGCGGAAGAGCTCGCGTTGCCGCCGGTGAAGATTCATTGTTCGATACTGGCGGAAGATGCGATCAAGGCCGCGGTGCTGGATTACAAGACCAGGCACGGCGTGGAATCGAAGGAAGCGGCCTGATTGTTGTTCCGGTTGAAGGAACAACCGGAACAATCTGGAAAGAGGCAGGAAACATGGCAATCACACTGACTGAAAAAGCGGCGAAACACATCAGCCGCTACATCGACCGGCGCGGCAAGGGCATCGGCCTGCGTTTCGGCGTGCGCACGACCGGCTGTTCGGGTTTGGCGTACAAGCTCGAATACGTGGACGAGAGTGCGACCGAAGACAGCGTGTTCGAATCGCATGGCGTCAAGGTATTCGTTGATCCGAAAAGTTTGCCGTACATCGACGGTACGGAGCTTGATTTCACACGGGAAGGATTGAACGAAGGCTTCAAGTTCCG
The DNA here is from genome assembly GCA_027310305.1 of Herminiimonas sp. GTDB lineage: Bacteria > Pseudomonadota > Gammaproteobacteria > Burkholderiales > Burkholderiaceae_D > DAIDBD01. The sequence goes on along the minus strand of DAIDBD010000094.1, from coordinate 4,131 downwards.
CAATCCGAATGTCAAGGATGAGTGCGGCTGCGGAGAAAGCTTCCGTATTTAAAGATTTTGCGGCACTAGAAAGCAAGCCCGTTCCAGCAAGCCTGTTTGAAGTATGAACAGGCTTTTGTTTTAAATAACCATGCAAAACCATTTCGATCTTTTCCATTTGCCGCAACGCTTCGCGCTTGACATGACGGCGTTGGACAACGCGTATCACGAAGTGCAGAACCAGGTTCATCCGGACAAGTTCATCAACGCGCCGGAGGCGGAAAGGCGCGTCGCGATGCAGTGGGCCACCCGCGCCAATGAAGCGTACCAGACGCTTAAAAGCCCGTTCAAGCGGGCGGCGTATCTGTGCGAATTGAATGGCGTCGATTTGCAAACCGAATCCAATACCGCGATGCCGCGAGACTTCCTGATGCAGCAGATGGAATGGCGCGAAGCGCTGGAAGACGCGAAGGCGGCGAAAGATGTCGCCGAGCTGAACAAACTCGACAGCGCGTTGCGCGCATTACGCAAGACAGAAATTGCGCAGATAGGCAAGATGCTGGATGCCCATGACTTTACCCAGGCCGCTCAAGGCGTGCGGCAATTGATGTTTCTGGAAAAATTTTCCGAAGAAATCGCCCATATTTTTGAAACCATAGAATCGTAAACGACATCAGATGGCGCTTCTTCAAATCTCCGAACCCGGCATGTCCACTGCGCCGCATCAGCATCGGCTGGCGGTCGGCATTGACCTGGGCACGACCAATTCGCTGGTCGCGACCGTGCGCAACAGCATTCCGGAAGTGCTGAACGATGAAGAAGGGCGGCCATTGATGCCGTCCATCGTGCGCTATTTGCCGAACGGCCATGCGCACATCGGGTACAAGGCGCAGGCCGCGCAGACGACCGATCCGAAAAATACGGTACTGTCGGTCAAACGCTTCATGGGACGCGGGCTGAAAGACATTGCGTACGCCGAGAACCTGCCGTACGACTTTCTCGACACGCCGGGAATGGTGCAGCTCAAAACCGCCGCCGGCGTGAAAAGTCCGGTGGAGATATCGGCTGAAATCCTGGCGACATTGCGCCAGCAGGCGGAGGACGCGTTGGGCGACGATCTGGTCGGCGCCGTCATCACGGTGCCGGCGTATTTCGACGACGCCCAGCGGCAAGCCACCAAGGATGCCGCCAGGCTGGCCGGCCTGAATGTGCTGCGCCTGCTGAACGAACCGACCGCAGCGGCGATCGCCTACGGTCTGGATAATGCGTCGGAAGGCATTTATGCGGTGTACGACCTGGGCGGCGGCACCTTCGACATTTCGATCCTGAAGCTGACCAAAGGCGTGTTCGAGGTATTGTCCACCGGCGGCGATTCCGCGTTGGGCGGCGACGACTTCGACCACCGGCTGTTTTGCTGGATGATCGAGCAATCGAAACTGGCGCCTTTGTCGGATGAGGATACCCGTGTGCTGATGGTCAAGGCACGCGAAGCGAAGGAACTGCTGTCGTCGAAATCCGAAACGCATATCGACGCGGCGCTGGATTCCGGCGAGGAAGTGCGCTTGACAATAAGCGCCTCGGCGTTTGTGCAGATTACCCGGCATCTGGTCGCCAAAACCATGACGCCGACCCGCAAGGCGCTGAGGGATGCCGGACTGTCGGTGGATGATATCGATGGCGTGGTGCTGGTCGGCGGTGCGACCCGCATGCCGCATGTACGCAAGGCAGTCGGCGAGTTTTTTCAGACCACGCCGCTGGCCAATATCGATCCCGATAAAGTGGTCGCGCTCGGTGCGGCGATTCAGGCGAATCTGCTGGCAGGCAACCGCGCGGCCGGAGACGACTGGCTGCTGCTGGATGTGATTCCGCTATCGCTCGGCATCGAGACGATGGGCGGCCTGGTTGAAAAAGTGATTCCGCGCAATTCGACCATTCCGTGCGCGCGCGCGCAGGAATTCACCACATTCAAGGATGGCCAGACCGCGATGGCGATCCACGTCATCCAGGGCGAACGCGAACTGGTCAGCGATTGCCGCTCGCTCGCCAAATTCGAGTTGCGCGGCATTCCGCCGATGGCCGCCGGCGCAGCGCGAATTCGCGTCACGTATCAGGTCGATGCCGATGGTTTGCTATCGGTGTCGGCGCGTGAATTACAGTCGGGCGCGGAAGCATCGATCACCGTCAAACCGTCGTATGGTTTGGGCGACGAACAAATTGCGCAGATGCTGCAGGATTCGTTCCAGTCGGCGGATGTCGACATGAAGCTGCGCGCATTGAGGGAAGAACAGGTCGAAGCGGAGCGCATCGTGCTGGCAACGCAATCGGCGCTGGATGCGGACGCCGGTTTATTGTCGGATGCGGAGCGCGTGACGATCATCTCGCTCATCGACGCGGTCCGGCAACAGGCGAAAAGCGACGATCATGAGGCGATCAAAGCGGCGATCGAAGCGCTGGCGCACGGCACGGAAGAATTTGCGGCGCGGCGGATGGACCGCAGCGTGCGCACCGCGCTGACCGGCAAAAAATTGAATGAATTTACTTGATGTAAAAAATCATATAAGGATGTGACGTGCCCCAAATCGTTGTGTTGCCCCATGCTGCTTTGTGCCCCGAGGGGGCCGTTATCGATGCGCCTGCCGGCAAGTCGTTGTGCGATGCGCTGCTTGACAGCGATGTCGCGATCGAGCATGCATGCGAAAAATCCTGCGCGTGCACGACCTGCCATGTGGTGATCCGGGAAGGATTCGGTTCGCTCAACGAGCCGCAGGAAAAAGAGGAAGATCTGCTTGACATGGCATGGGGGCTGGAAGCGACTTCCCGCCTGTCATGCCAGGTGATTCTGGCCGACGAAAACCTGGTGGTCGAAATTCCGAAATACACGATCAACCACGCGCGCGAAAATAATTAGAACGCACATCCGGACGGGAAAAAAATCATGAAGTGGATCGATACCATCCGTATTGCCGAAGAGCTGCACGACAAATTTCCCGAGGTCGATCCGTTGACAATTCGCTTCACCGACTTGCATAACTGGGTCTGCGAGCTGGAAGATTTTGATGACGATCCGAAGCGCGGCGGCGAGAAAATTCTGGAAGCGATCCAGTTGGCATGGATCGAAGAGGTGCAATAAAAAAGGACAATAAAAAAGCGGCATTGTTTGCCGCTTTTTTATTGTTGGAGTCGTCGTCCGAATTTTTCCGAGCGACCGGACTCAGCTTTGCGATGTCAAATATCCATTCACTACCTTGATCCGGTCGCCGACATTCCAGTTAGGCTGCGAGTTATACGGGAAAGTGCGAACCGTACCATTTTCCATGCGCACGCGTACTTGATAAGCGGTCGCTGTGCGGGTGCGTTTTTCAACTTCATTTCCTGCATAGCCACCACCGACTGCGCCGGCTACTGTTGCCAGGGTTTTGCCGTTACCGCCACCGACCTGATTACCCAGTACACCGCCAAGTACTGCACCTGCGACTACGCCGAGGCCGCTCGGTTGGGCTGCCTGTTGGATCGCCTGCACTGATTCAACACTGCCGCAGTTATCGCAAATTTTCGGCGCCTGGGCGACATAACCCGGTTCGCTATGCTGCGCTGTGTGCTGCTGCGGCGGCGCGGTCTTTGCTGCGTGAGGCGCCTGCGCCGCCGGTCCATGCGTGGTCGGTGCTGCATGAGGCGCCTGCGCCGCCGGTCCATGCGTGGTCGGTGCTGTAACAGGGTTTGCCGGCAGATTAACTACATGATCCGCCGCTGTCTTTGCCTCTGCCGAAGCAGTCGGTGCAAGCGTTGCAGCAGCAGGGGCCGTTGCGGCGGGTGCGGCTGAACTATGCGAAGTGGGAATGATACCGGTAATTGCAGCGACTCCGACCAAGCTTACCAGCATGACGGCAACCGCAGCAGCGGCTACCAATGGATGAATCCGTTTAGAAGTATTGTTGATTTCCATAATTTCCCTCCAGTTAAATGCATTGTTGATTGCTATGAATAAATTATCGGACAGAACGTGCATTGACACTAGTACTACAGTTGTAAGTCACGCCGGATAGCTCTCCGCAGACAATGATAGAAATGGGCGACGGCCTGGTGATGCCGTCGCCATAACGACCACTGAATCACTGTGCTCACATCGGGCAAATACCGCCATACGAGTCGGCA
>DAIDBD010000091.1 GCA_027310305.1 Herminiimonas sp. | reverse complement strand
CTACACCAACCATATTCATGCGGACGATCTGGCGCGCATCATTGCACTGGCATTGTTTCGCGCGCTGCCGTGCCGCATCTATCACGCGGTCGATGATTCGGACATGAAAATGGGGGAGTACTTCGATGCGGTAGCCGATGCTTTTCATTTGCCGCGACCGCCGCGCTTGCCGCGCGAAGAACTGAAGGAAGCGGTATCGCCGATGCTGTTGTCGTTCATGTCCGAATCGCGGCGGCTGGCGAACGAACGGATCAAATCGGAATTGGGAATGCGTTTGCGTTATCCGCAGGTGCGGGATGCGCTGGCGCTTTTATGAAGGGAAAACTGATTTGCGATTGAAAGGGTATCTGCTGTTAAAACCTGTCATCCGGTACCCGGATGGAAAAGGATCTTTTTAATGATATTTTTGTTCTATAAATCGATCATTAACAGGATAATGATCGATTTATAGAGCAATTTAATTGACATCTCTGCCCTCTTGCGCCATAGTTAATCCATCTTCATGATTGGATTTGACCCCCGCATGCGCGTTTCGCAAACCGTCGTACTGCCACCGGAACTTGCCGCCGAAGTCGAGAAAATCGGTGCCCGCCTGGCACGCCTTCGCATTGCCCGGCACATCTCCCAAACGGAGGCCGCGCTTCGCGCCGGCTTTTCCCGGAATACTGCTTATCGCCTGGAAAAAGGAGATCCCGGGCTCGCCTTGGGGCAAGTGCTTCGCTACCTTGGCGCAATTGCACCGGGGAAAAGCTTGCAGAGCTTGCTGGCTGAAGATGATGCTGCAATCGCCGCGCTCGAGGAACGCGAGCGCAAGAAACGCGTGCGGCGCTTGTCCAAGCGCGAACTGGACGATTTGAATTTTTAAAGCGTTAAGTAAGCGTCCAAATGGCTAACCAAAAAAAACTTGCTGTCTTTACGCACCTCGAAGAAGAATTCGTCCCGTCCGGGATACTTACTCTCACTGAAGAAAATACGACCGTCATCGCGTCCGAATTTGCCTACGGCCTCAAATACCTTGCTCGTCACAACGCGATTGAAATCGACCCGGTGAGCTTGTCCATCGCTGACAAGGCCGCAGTCCGCAAGAGAAAAATCGCGCCGGCAGCCGGCCTGAAAATGTTTGGCGGCATCAGGGACGCCGCCCCCGATGCATGGGGGCGCCGCGTCATCGAGGCCAAACTGCATGCCAAGGCAAACGACCTGCCGGAGTCGACTTACCTGCTTGAAACGGGAAGCAACAGGATCGGCGCTCTCGACGTCCGCCCTGACATCAATTCCCTTGTTCAGGAAGACCATCAATCCACTACCGATCTCCAGTATTTGCTGGATGCTGCGGAACGGATCGAGCAAGGGGAGCCCATTCCCGCCAACCTCGAAATGATCTTCCAGGCCGGTGCCTCACTCGGCGGCGCTCGTCCCAAAGCGACGGTGCGCGACGAACACGGCGTGCTCTGGCTCGCCAAATTCCAGGGCCGGCACGAACGGTTGAATATTCCCGACATAGAGGCCGCGACCATGCAGCTGGCCACGGAATGCGGCATGACCGTCCCGGAGGTGAAGGTAACCCGGATCGGAGACCGCGACGTCATGCTCATCCGCCGTTTCGACCGCTATTGGGCAAAAGCCGGCGAAGCAGCGCCGAAAGGCGATGCCCTTTTTCGCACCGGTCCCGGCGGCGGCCGGATCGAGAAACGCCTGCATTTCATCAGCGGGCTCACACTGCTCGCATGCGACGAAATGCAATCCCGGCAAAAAAACTATGGCGACCTGGCCCAGGCCATCCGCAAGTATTGCCACCATGCTGCGATACGCGACAATAACCGCGAACTGTTTGCCCGCATGGTGTACAACATCTTCGTATCCAATGACGATGATCATCCGCGCAACCACGGCTTCCTTTGGGACCCCGTCATCAAAGGCTGGCGCCTGAGCCCCCTGTATGACGTCATGCCTCGCTCGACTATCGCGACCGAACGTTACCTGTTTCTCGGCGTAGGCCAAGCAGGCCGTCTGGCCACGCTCGACAATGCGATGACGGCAAAGGAAATGTTCAATTTATCTGCACGCGAGGCGGCCGCCATCATCGCCCATATATGGGAAAAGGTCAGGGAATGGAAGATCTACTTCGGGAAGTTCGGCGCTTCGGAGCGATCGATCGATCAGGCGACCAACGCGTACAGGCACATCGACCAGATTTCGACGCCGAAGCTCCGTACCCTGTTGCCTTGACGTTTCACGTAAAGCCGGCTCCATGCCAGCCTGGCGCGACTGGCTAGACTTACTACTGCCATCATGCATCTGGCGCCGCCCCGGCCGGTGAATCCGCAAAACCCGCGCGCGCAGCGCCGGGTCGATAGCGAGCGGGTGCTGCGCCGATGGGCCAGACGTTCGGGCGCGCGTTTGTCGATTTTGCGGGTGCCGGGCATCTATGCGGGCAATCGCTTGCCGGTCGAGCGCTTGCAAAAAGGGACGTCGGCGTTGTCGCCGGACGATGATGTCTACACCAACCATATTCATGCGGACGATCTGGCGCGCATCATTGCACTGGCATTGTTTCGCGCGCTGCCGTGCCGCATCTATCACGCGGTCGATGATTCGGACATGAAAATGGGGGAGTACTTCGATGCGGTAGCCGAT
>DAIDBD010000087.1 GCA_027310305.1 Herminiimonas sp. | reverse complement strand
ACTGGTCGGGCGTGTCGGCGTCGCGCCGGTCGGTGAAGCCGCGCATCGCGGCATAAGTCGCTTCGTAGGGTTCCAGGCCGCGCTGGAGAATGGCGGGGGTCGACATAGCCGCCAGTGTACCGAAACCGGCGCTGCCGTGTGCTCGGGTGCAATGCAGGCATGCTTGCAATACGGCTAATGGCGCAATGACGGCATCACGCTGGTGCGGCATGGCTACTCGAAAAGGTAGCATAATCCAAGGCGCAAAGCGGCTGGCAAAAACCACCGAGGACGTAAGCCTCGGTGACATAGTAAATTCACAACACCACTTTCACCATCGGATGCGATGTCAGCGCGCGATACAGGTTGTCGAGTTGTTCGCGGCTGGTGGCGCGCACCGTCACCGTCAGCGCCAGGTACTTGCCGTTGGCGGAAGGCCGCATTTCCATCTTGCCAGCATGGAAAGTCGGGTCGTGCTGCGTGACGAGTTCAACCATCGTTTGCGCGAACGCATCCTGCATCGCGCCCATGATTTTTATCGGAAAGTCGCTCGGATATTCGATCAGGCTTTCAGTCGGTTCGGACATGGGATTGCGCTACGCTTGATTTTGGAATGAGATCATTTTACGCCAGATGCCTGTACCGATCTAAGCCGCTTTCGCCGCCTGATAAGCCGCGTACAACTGCCGATAAACCGGTCCGGGTTTGCCGTTCGCGATCATTTGCCCATCGATGCTTGCGACCGGCAGCACCTCTTTCGTCGCCGACGACAGCAGCACTTCATCGGCGGCAAATACTTCGGCGCGCGTGATGCGGCGCGCTTCAAGCGGTATCTGTCCGGCCGCGCACAATTCCTCGATCAGGCCGTAGCGGATGCCTTCCAGAATCAGGTTGTCTTTCGGCGGGCCCATCAGCTTGCCGTGCTTGACGATCCATACATTCGACGACGACGCTTCGGTCAGGAAGCCGTCGCGAAACTGGATCGATTCAACCGCATCGTTTTCCACCGCATGCTGCGCCGCCAGCACATTGCCGAGCAATGAAACCGACTTGATTTCGCAGCGCAGCCAGCGCTTGTCTTCCATCGACACGCACGCCACGCCGCTGGTGCGCATGTCGGTCGAGGGCAGCACAATCGGATTGGTCATGATGAACACCGTCGGCGTCACATCTTTTGGAAAGGCATGTGCGCGTTTGGCAACGCCGCGCGTGACTTGCAGATAAGCCATTTGGTCGTCGGCGGGATGCGCTGCCGCGACTTGGCCGATCAGGCGCATCCATTGTTCTTTGTCATGCGGATTCGGTATGCCGATCGCATCGAGGCTGCGAAAAAGTCGCGCCATGTGCTGGTCGGAGCGGAACATCCTGCGGCCGTAAATCGGAATGACCTCATACACGCCGTCGCCGAAAATGAAGCCGCGGTCGAGTACCGGGATTTTGGCTTCGGACAGCGGCGTCATGGCGCCGTTGAGATAGACGAGCGGATCATTCATGATGGCGTTCCTGATGAATTGTGAATGCACAATTCTTGCACAACCATGATGCCCTCGTTATGCAAATAAAGTATGCGAACGGGCGCAGGCAACTGGCGCGCGCTTGACTTTTTGATTCAAGCGCAAAAGAGATGTTCGAAGATCAATGAAGAGGACAACGCACCCGTATCGTGCAACCAGCGCGCCATCCTCGTTTGCCGCTTTACTTTACCCACAACCGGACCGAGTCCCACGCACGGCCGAAAATGGTGGCCTGATTGACTTGCTCCAGCGCGAGAACGGGCAATTCAACCACCACTTTGCCATCCGCCATCATCTTCAGCATGCCGACCTTGCTGTTCTGCGCGATCGGCGCCACCAGCGGGTCCTTGCGTTCCAGTACCGGCTTCATTTTGTCGGCCATGCCTCGCGGCACGGTGATGAAAACATCGTGATCGAAACCGAGCTTGACCTGGCTCTGCGAGCCTTTCCAGACTTCAGGTGTCGCCACCGCCTGCCCTTTCGCATACAGCTTCACGGTATCGTAATTGAGGAAGCCCCAGTTCAGCAGTTTCTGGCTTTCCTGCGCGCGTATCTGATCGGACGTAGTGCCCAGAACAACCGAAATCAGGCGCCGTTCGCTGCCGCCGTTCGGACGCTTGGCCGACGTGATCAGGCAATAGCCGGCTGCCTGCGTATGCCCGGTTTTCATGCCGTCCACGGTCGGATCGAGCCACAGCAGGCGATTGCGGTTCTGCTGCGTGATCTTGTTGTAGGTGAAGCTCTTGGTCGAATAAATCTTATACAGTTCCGGATAGTCGGTGATGATGCGCGCCGCCAGAATCGACAGGTCTTGCGCCGTCGAATAATTTTCCGGGCTCGGCAATCCGTGCGAATTGGCGAAGTGGGTCGACTTCATGCCCATGCGTTCCGCTTCGCGGTTCATCAGCACGACAAAGGCATCTTCCGTACCGGCCACCGCTTCGGCCAGCGCCACTGATGCATCGTTGCCGGACTGGACGATCAGGCCGTACAGCAGGTCGCCGACCTTGACCGGCGTGGCCGGATCGATGAACATTTTCGAACTGTCCTTGTCGACTTTCCATGCGCGCGTTGACACATTAACCATCTGGTTCAGGTCGAGCTTTTTGTCCTTGATGGCCTCGAACGACAAATAGGCGGTCATGAGCTTGGTCAGCGATGCCGGCTCGATGCGCATGTTCGAATCGTGCGACGCAATTACCTGATTGCTGGTCGCGTCGAGCAGCAGCCACGATTTGGCGGCGATGGTCGGCGCAGGAAGGCTTTGCGCCAGAGCGGCGGATAGCGATAAAACGGTGGCGGCCAGAGCCGCGAATATTTTTTTCATGGATTGGTAAATTGTGAAATTCGTATGAAGTTCGTGAGAAGTCTGTGCTGCGCCGAGCACGGAACTCGATTGAAAAAGCAAACAAGTCGATGAAGCTTATTGTATTAGCGATGCCACATTTCGACCACCAGATTCTTGATATGTTGCAGCTTGCGATGAAAAAAATGATCGGCGCCCGGGATCACGATGACCGGCAGATCCTGCGGCCGCGCCCAGTCCAGCACGTTTGTCAGCGGAATCGTATCGTCCAGTTCGCCGTGGATCAGGATGGTATCGGCCGGCACGGCCGGCATCGGCCATTTGCCGGCCGCGCAGCCGACCAGCGCCAGCCGTTCCGCGGGCGTTTGCCGCGCCAGCAGGCGCTGCTGCAATTGCGCCTGAACGAAGGTGCCGAATGAGAAACCGGCCAATGCGACCGGAACATCAGGATATTGCTGCTGCATCTGCGTTAGCAGAATTGCCATGTCATCGGTTTCGCCGCGGCCTTCGTCATGCACGCCTTCGGAGCGGCCGACGCCGCGAAAATTCATGCGTGCCGCGGCATAGCCGAGCGCGACAAACGCGCGCGCCAGCGTTTGCGCGACTTTGTTATCCATCGTGCCGCCATACAGCGGATGCGGATGCGCGATCAGCGCGATGCCGCGCGGCGTTTCAAATTGCGCCGCGTCCGGCAAATCGAGCGCGCATTCGAGTTGTCCGGCCGCGCCGGCGATGATGAAACGTTGCGTGTGGGCGTTCATTTGTTGTTAAAGACTGGAACTGTGCACTTGCAAAATTGGTCGCGCAATTCTTGAAATGTTGAGGACAGAGTACGCTGCGCTTAACTCTGTCCCGCAATAAGTTGAATTCGCAATAAGTTAAATCTTCAGGCGCTCGACGATCTTGCCGCCGACCAGATGCACATCAATGATTTCATCGATGTCATGCGTATCCACGTAGGTATACCAGGTGCCTTGCGGATAAACCACCAGCACCGGGCCTTCTTCGCAACGGTCGAGGCAGCCGGACTTGTTGATGCGGATCTTGCCGTGGCCGTTCAGATCGAGTTGCTTGAGACGGCGCTTCGCATGTTCCTGCGCGGCCTGCGCGCCGCGGTCGGCGCAGCACGGACGGCCGTCGTCGCGCTGGTTCATGCAAATAAATACATGTTGCTGGTAATAAGGCTTGTCGGTCATGTAAGGCCTGTTTCAATGGCGGCGCATGCGTTGCGCCAGAAGTGAAATGATACACCGCGTTCATTTCCGCTTCAGGCCGTGCACCGGATGCAGCAGGAACCATAGCGCAAGAAAGGGCCACGCCAGCGACAGGAAATGCGTCGCGCCGTTGAAGTTGAGGAATTTGCCCTGCACCCAGGTTTGCATGGTCGCAATGAAGTAGGGATTAGAGGGCGCTGCATTGACGACGAACAGGCTGATGATCAGCATCAGCGCCGCGACCCGGCGTTGGGCGATCGCTGGCGCGAATGCGAGTCCGGAAAACATCAGCGCGCCGATCAGCACGCCGCCTTGCGCGGCGGGCGTCAGCCATACGAAAGCATTTTCCGGCGTGAACAGCAGTGCGCTGGCGAGCGATTTGATCGTGACGGCGGCGGCGATCATTGCCGTCACCAGAACCATCCTGGGCGCGCCGCTGCGCAGCAGGCATAACAGGGTCAATAGCGCGCCGGTCAGGCCGCAGGCGGTGATGATGGTTTCCGACAGCCAGTATTGTTCAACCGTCAGTTCCGCGTCGTGCCGCAACAGCGCGCTCAGATCGACCGGCGTGGCGAACCAGCCGGATAGCCAGTTCGACAGGATCAACGTGATCTGGCCATGGCCAAACAGATAACCTTGCGGATAGATCTGCGCCAGCGGCCACAATGCGAGAACGATCAGGCCGCGGCTTGCCTCATGCGAAAACCAGCGCTCGCGCATTACAAGAAAGCGGCTTTGCTCCAGAAAAGTGCGCGTCAGCAGGAGGCCGATCACCGCGCCGGCGCCGGCGCCGGCAACATTGGTCAGCAAATCGAGATTGGATGGGACGCGGCTGGGCAAGAAATTTTGCACCGTTTCCATTGTCCCCGACAATAGCGCGCCCGCCGCGATGGCGAGCAGAGCGGCCAGCGTGCGGCGCACATGCGGATAGAGTGCAAGCACCGCCAGAACGCCGAATGGAATGTAGGCGGCGATGTTGGTTGCCAGATCGAACATCGTCCAGTAATACGGCAGCGGCGCCCACAAATATGCCAGCACCGGCAGGCCGTTGTTGTGCCAGCCGGAAAACGGATACCAGCTGGCATAGACGATCAGCAGCGTATAGATCAGCAAGCCGACCCGGGCAAATGCGGACGCAGCCGGCGGCTGCCTGGGCGCCGATGCGAACATTACTTTTTCAACCGCAGTCCGGCCAGCCAGTTCATCATGTCGGTGATGATGGCATCGCTGGCATCGGCCAGCGCCCTGGCGCCGCCGGCCGCGTCCGCGGTCGGCGCGGGCGATTGCTTGATGAAGGTTTTTTGCGCCGCCAAAGTGCGGCCGTTCAATATCGATGCGCGCATCGACACCAGTGCAAAGCTCTGTTCGGGACTGTCGAATATCTGCGTGAAATCATCCGCTTCGATGCGCAGCAGGGGCACGTTCTCTGCGCCGTCCGATGCCGCCAGCGCGACACCGCCGGCTTGTCCGATGCGCGCTTTCAGGCGCTGGCCGAACAACTGGGCCGGCGGCATGCTCCAGCGGCTGCGTGCATACGGACGCGGCTGCTGCTCGTTGGCGTAGGCCAGGCGGAAAAACATCATCGGACTGTCGAGCCAGGCCGGCGCATTGACTTCGGCAATGCTCAACGGCGGCGGCGGCGCCGCCCGCACCGTGGCGTCTTGCGGCACGCGCAGCAGGCCGAGATCGTACAGCGTCACCGGTCCGGTATTGGCGGTGGCGCAGCCGTTCAGCAAAACCACCGCGAGCATGGCCAGTACGGCGGGGAGAATGCGAATTATTTTTTGCATGGGACGCCCTAAATGTTTTCTTGATTCTTGAGTATCTATGTCTTATTTCGTCGGCGCCACGAAGCCCGTTTCGCCCGGCCCCGGCATCATGCCGGGCGAGCCGAACAGAATGCCTTGCGGCCGCTCGTCGAAGCCTTGCAGCGTCCGGTTGACCGAACGCATCGTCGAGCGCACGTCATTCGTCAGCGGCAATGCTTCGAGTTCGATCTTGTTCGCCACCGCGCCGACTTGATCGGCGCTGTCGGAGATTTTGGCAATCGGGCCGCTCGATGCCTGCAACGCGGCAGTCAGCTTGCTGACGTCTTTCGACAGCTTGGCAATCGATGTCAGCGTCAGTTGCGCGTCCCTGGTCAGCGCCGGCAATTTGTCGAGCGTCGGTTGCAACTGATGCGGGATCGCTTCGATTTCGGCCGCCGCCTTGCTGACATTGTCGAATGCGGCGAGCATCGCTTTCTGGTTCGCGGGATCGAGCAAGGTGTTGAAGCGCTTGGTCAATTCCTCGGTCTGCACCAGGATCGCCATGCCCTTGCTTTGCAAATTGTCCAGCAGGCTCGGACGCATTTCAATGTGCGCGATCTGATTCTTGTTGCTGGGCACCTTGACCGGGTTGCTGCCGTCGTCATCCAACTGCACGTACGCAATGCCGGTAACGCCCTGATAGCCCAGGATGCCATACGTCGATCGCGTGATCGGCGTATCCGGCTTGACGCTGATATGCACCAGGATTTGTCCCGGCACTTGCGGATCGAACGAGATTTCATCGACACGCCCGACATCCAGGCCGCGATAACGAACCGCAGCCTGCGGATTGAGTCCGGGCACCGACAGCTTGGTCGCCAGTTCATACGGCACGCGTTCGACGCGGTCGCGATTCAGCCACAGAGCGATCAGTATCGCTGCAATCAACAACACCAGCGTAAAAATGCCGGCCATGAGCGCGTGGGCTTTATTTTCCATGATGGGTTTCCATTATTCCCGTGCGGTTTTCGGGACGTCGCGCAAACCTTCCAGCGCACGTTGACCGCGTTCCCCGTGAAAAAATTGTTCAATAAACGGATGCTGCACGGCGAGTACGTCGTCGGGCGCGCCGCACGCGATGATATGCTTTTCGGCCAGCACCGCGATTTGCGTCGACAGCGCAAACAGCGTGTCCAGATCATGGGTGACCATCACCACGGTCAAATGCATTTGCTGATGCAATGACTGGATCAGCTCGACGAAACTTTCCGATGCGGCCGGATCGAGCCCTGCGGTAGGCTCATCGAGAAACAGCAGCTCCGGCTCCAGCGCCAGCGCGCGCGCCAGGGCAACCCGCTTGATCATGCCGCCGGACAAATCCGCCGGCATTTTCGGCGCATGCTCCGGCCCGATGCCGGCCATGTGCAGCTTCAACAATACCGCATCGCGAATCAGGTCTTCCGGCAGCGTGCGCAATTCGCGCATCGGCTGCGCCACATTATTGAAAACGCTCAGCGCGGAAAACAGCGCGCCATGCTGAAACAGCATGCCCCAGCGATTGCGCAACTGCTGCAAACGGTCGCCATTTTCCTGGTTGATGTCTTCGCCGAACACCCGCACGCTGCCGCGTTCAGGCTGCTGCAGCCCCAGCATCTGCCGCAGCAGCACCGTCTTGCCGGCACCGGAACCGCCGACCAGCGACAGGATTTCACCTTGCGCGATCGACAGATCCAGATCCTGATGCACCACGACCTGGCCGAATTGCGTCCACAAGCCATCGATTTGCACAATCGGCTGGTTCTCCGCCATCAAAACCCCACGTCATTGAATACGATCGCAAATACGGCATCGGCCAGAATCACGACGGTGATCGCGGTCACCACCGATGTCGTCGTACCCTGTCCGAGACTCTCGGTATTGGGCTTGATGCGCAAACCGAAATGGCATGCCACCAATGCAATCAGGCTGCCGAACACCGCGCCCTTGCCCAGCCCGATCCAGTAATTCGCCAGCGGCACCGCGTCCGGCAATTCATGGATGAAGTACAGCGGCGACAAATTCAGTTCGAGCTTGGCGGCCGCCATGCCGCCGATCAACGCCATCGCATCGGTCCACACCACCAGCAACGGCATCGATACCGCCAGCGCCAGCACCTTGGGCATGATCAACCGGAAACCGTGCGGCAATCCCATCACCAGCATCGCATCCAGTTCTTCGGTCACGCGCATGACGCCCAATTGCGCGGTAATCGACGAACCGGATCGGCCGGCGACGAGGATTGCCGCCAGCAACGGCCCCAGTTCGCGGATGATGCTCATGCCCAGAATATTGACCAGGTAAATGTCGCCGCCGAATTGATGCAATTGCTGCGCCGAAAGGTATGACAAGACAACCCCGATTAAAAATCCCACCAGTGCGGTAATGCCGAGCGCCTGGTATCCGGTATGAAAAATATTGGATGATATTTCCTTCCACGGCCCGCGCTGCGGCAGCATCGCGAAACGTGCAATATCCATCACCAGTTGGCCGATCAACGCGATAAAGCCGGATAAATGATCGAGCGCCGTATTCAATGTCGAACGCAGCGTTGCCAATGAGAACAAAGCCTGCTTCGGCTGTTCCGGCAAGGCAAGCGGCCCGGTTGCTTCCAGCAGCCTGAAAAAATCTTCGTGGGATTCCGACAACGCAAGCTGTGGCGGACGCATCTTGCCCCACGCATTCCACAATACCTGCGCGCCGATGTGATCCAGCGTGGTGATGCGGGACAAGTCCCATCGCAGCGTAGCGGGATCCGGCAGCGCTTTCAAGGCGGACATGATCTGCGCCATGGCATCGGCACGCGCCAACGCATGCACGTGCCAGGCGCCGCTGGCAGTTACGGTGGATTGGTGGTGTTGATCGACGCTGAGAGCCGGCGGTTCTGTGTTGGGCATGCGGCAAGTGTAAGGGAGAATGCCGGATGCGTCACTTTATAGGGATAACTTGCTTGGCAAGCTGCAGTTGACCGTGTAGCCGAACTGCGAGCGCAAGCTCAACACCAGTGTGCAGTTTGTTGCCTTTCCCGAAGCGACAAGTTGCGAGCCTGGATTGGCGGCTGAATACAAGGCGGCAATGCGCCTTCGCCCGCGTTGCCGGGCAGCGTTGGCGCTTCACGGCTGGTCTAAAACGAAGTGCTGCAAGGCAGTGCCATCCCCGTCTTGCAGGTAGTGCTTCCCAAGTTAAATGAAAGGCGTGCCGCAAGGCAGGAAGCGTCCGCTGCCCGCCGCGCCGACGAAGGCCTGGTCCTTGCTGACCACCTTGCCGCGCGACAGTGTCAGCACCGGCCAGGCCTGCACCGTGGTGCCTTCATACGGCGTGTAATCGACTGCGTGGTGCAGCAGCGCATTGCTGATCACCACCTTGCGCTTGGTATCCCACAGCACGATGTCGGCATCGCCGCCGATCACGATCGAGCCCTTGCGCGGATACAGTCCGTACATCTTGGCCGGATTGGTCGCGGTCAGCGCGACAAACTCGTGCAGGTCGATGCGCCCCGTCATCACGCCGCCCGAAAACAGCAGTGGCAGGCGGGTTTCGAGACCGGGTATGCCGTTCGGAATAGATTGAAACGGCTGCTCCTTGCCGCCCAGTTTTTTACCCTGGGCATCGTCGTAGCGGAACGGCGCGTGGTCGGAGGAAAAGATGCTGAACACGCCATTACTCAGGCCATCCCAGACCGCTTTCTGGTTTTCATGGTCGCGTGGCGGCGGGCTGCAGACGCATTTGGCGCCGTGATAGCCTTCGCCGCCGAGATCGTGCTCGGTCAGGAACAGATATTGCGGGCAGGTCTCGGCATGGATGCGCAGCCCGCGGCCTTGCGCCCAGCGGATCTGTTCAATCGCTTCACGGCCGGAGACGTGGACGATCAGGATCGGCACATCGGCCAGTTCCGAAAAGGTGATGGCGCGATGGGTCGCTTCCCGCTCCACCGCCATCGGCCGCGACAGCGCGTGATACTTGGGCGCGGTCTGGCCGGCCTGGTTCAGCCGCTCGGTCAGCCAGCCGATGCAATCGGCATTCTCGGCATGAATCATCACCAGCGCCTGGTGCTCGCGCGCGACCGACAGCACTTCCAGAATCTCGCGATCGTTCAGCTTCAGGTCGTCGTACGTCATGTAGATCTTGAACGAGGTATAGCCTTGCTGGATCAGCTTCGGCAGTTCCTCTTGCAGAACGTGCGGCGTCGGGTCGGCCACGATCAGATGAAATGCATAGTCGATCACTGCTTTTCCTGCAGCGCGCGCATGATAATCCTCGACTGCCGCATCCAGTGAGCCGCCCTTGGCTTGCGCCGCGAACGGGATGACGGTAGTGGTGCCGCCGCAGGCAGCCGAACGCGTGCCGCTAAAGAAATCGTCGGCCATGCGCATCCCATCCGGCATCGGTTGATCCAGGTGACAGTGGGCATCCACGCCACCCGGCAAGACCAGTAAGCCGTTCGCATCAATTTCTTCAGCGCCGGCCGGGAGCCGCTTGCCGAGTGCCTCGATCTTGCCGTCACGTATGCCGATATCGCATTGAAATCGATCAGACGCGGTCGCCACATCGGCATTGCGAATGATCAGGTCGAACGCTGTTGTCATGATGCGCCTTTCTTTATGCGACTTCCTGGAACAAACGGCCCCAGCCGGTCAGTTTGGTTGTGTCGTAACCTGCCATGCGCAGCGATTTCCACACCACGGTCGAGATCGTGTCGTAGATCGGCAGACCGATTTCCGCTTCCAGTTCCGGCACCAGATGCGCGGCTTTCAAATTGGTGCAGAACGTGGAGATCGCTTTCGGTTCCTTGCGCGCGACTTCACGCACCATGTTGCGGATCTGGTCTTCGGTGACTTCCGAAAAGGAAAAATTCACATGCAAATTCAGGTGGCGTTCGGCGATGCAGCGAAAGCCGGATCGGCCATAGTTTTCGACGATTTTTTCCATCACGCTGTCCAGATAAGGCGTGACCAGGCCGAAATCCCTGGCATTCGTTTTCTCCAGGATTTCATTGAGCGCCAGCACCGAGGTGGTGGCTGGAATGCCGGTGGCTTCGGTGATGCGCTGGCACAGGCGTTCGTCGGCTTCGAAACCGAGCCAGCCGGACGACGTGCCGTTCCAGCCGATCACATCGACCTTGGCGTCCGCCAGCAGCCTGGCCGCTTCGATGATCTTGCTGTCGTCGAATTGGCCGAGCGCCTGGTCGCGCAACGAAATCTCGGTCACGGTGAAGCGCGAAAAGTGGGCCGAGACGCCAGGCAGGCCGCTGATCATGGCACTGGTGATCGGCTCCAGCGCGGTGTTGGAAGAAGGGGTCAGCATGCCCAGCAGGGTGCGTTTAGTCATTTGTATTGATCCAGAAAGAATGATGGTGATGATTTAGCCGCCTGTCTGATGCGAAATCAGATCGGGATTTTTTTCTCGTAATTGATACTGGTCGAACAGATGAACAGACCGACGCCCGCTGCCGCGAAGAACATCAACGCAAGGAAGTAAGAGCCGGTGAATTGCACGATGGTGCCGACGATAATCGGTACGAAGATGCCGCCGATATTACCGCCCAGATTCATCAGGCCGCCCAGAAAGCCGACCTTGTCGCGGGTGCCGAGAATCGACGGGATGCACCAGTACAGACCGCACCAGCGGATGAAGAACAGAGTGCAGGACAACAGGACGACGACGGCAACAGGACTCGTGGTGTAAGCGACCGAGAAGATCGAAACCGTTGCCACCACTGCGGCGATGCCGAACAGCGTACGAAACACTTTATTCGGTGTGCCGCCGGCGGCTTTCCATTTGTCGGCAATGTAACCGCCGACCAGTTCGCCGACAAAGCCGGAGAAGAAAATGATGAAGCTGGCGCCGCCCATTTGCTTGATGTCGAAGCCGTGCACTTTGTTCAGGTAATTCGGCATCCAGGTCAGCAAGCCGTAAAACACCGAGTTGAAGCACATCCAGCCGAAGAACATGAACAGCACCGAGCGATGCTTGAAGAAATCCAGCGAACGGCCGCTCAGGTTGAGCGGTTCTTTCTTGAACTCGTGAGCCTGCGCTTCTTCGATGTAGTCGGCTTCCGCATCATTGACGCCGGCATGGTCGCGCGGATTGTTGCGGATGTAATACCAGGCCCATAATCCCGCCAATACGGTGCCGGCGCCGGCCACCACGAAGGCGATGCGCCACGAGCCGAGTACCGTGATCAGCCAGGTGATCAGGATTGCACCCAAGGCTGCGCCCAGCGGCGCACCGCCGTCCAGCAAGGTGGCGCCGCGGCCGCGCTCGTTTTGCGTCATCCAGATCGCATTCAGCTTGCCGCCGGCCGGATAAATCGGCGCTTCCGCCGCGCCCAGGCCGAGGCGTGTCATCAGCAATGCCGTTGCAGTCGTGCAGATCGCGGCAAGAGCCTGGAAGCCGCCCCAGAAAATGGTGGCGATGGCGATCACGATGCGAGGTTTGAAGCGGTCGGCCAGCATGCCGCCGGGAATTTGCATGAAGGC
>DAIDBD010000084.1 GCA_027310305.1 Herminiimonas sp. | reverse complement strand
CTTACAGAAACGAACCCGTCTGGCGATCCGTCTCAGCCGGGACAAGGTCGCGCGCTTCGTAAAATGCAAAAATCGCATCGACCACGTTTGCCGCTTCATCGATCACTTGCACCAGCTCCATGTCTTCCGCCGCAATCATGCCGTCCGCAACCAGTTGGGTGCGAAACCAGTCCAGCAATCCGCGCCAGAACGCGGTGCCGACCAGAATGACCGGGATCCGGTGCGACTTGCCGGTCTGGATCAGCACCAGTACCTCGGTCAGCTCGTCGAGCGTGCCGAAACCGCCCGGCAATATCACATACGCATCCGCATATTTGACGAATGCCACTTTGCGCGCAAAAAAGTGACGGAAGCTGAGCGAAATGTTTTGCCAGGTGTTGCTGCTTTGTTCATGCGGCAATTCGATGTTCAATCCGACCGACGGCGACTTGCCCTCGAACGCGCCCTTGTTGGCGGCTTCCATGATGCCGGGGCCGCCGCCCGATATCACGGCAAAGCCTTCGTCCGACAGCCGCCGTGCGATATCGGCGCCCAGCGCGTAATACGGATTATCGGGCCGGATGCGGGCCGAACCGAAAATCGACACCGCCGGCCGCAGTTCGGACAGCCGTTCGGCCGACTCGATAAACTCTGCCATAATCGTAAACATTTGCCACGACTCGCGCGCCTTCGTCGAGGTGGCGCGTTGAATGTTGGTCACCTGCCGCAGCCGCGGCACATTTTTTCTGTCACTGTCCATATGAACAAAACCCTGTTGTTGGTTGATGGTTCCAGCTATCTGTACCGAGCCTTTCATGCGATGCCGGATTTGCGCAACGCGCAAGGCGCGCCGACCGGCGCGATCTACGGAATGATCAACATGCTGCGCCGCTTGCGCATTGATTATCCGGCAGCATACATCGGCTGCGTATTCGACGCAAAAGGGAAAACCTTTCGTGATGATTTGTACGGCGAATACAAGGCGAACCGGGTGTCGATGCCGGAAGATCTGGCTCGCCAGATCGAGCCGATCCACGAAGCGGTGCGGGCGATGGGATGGCCGATCCTGATGGTCGACGGCATCGAGGCGGACGACGTGATCGGCACGCTGGCGGTCGAAGCGGTAAAACACGGCATGGATACCGTGATTTCGACCGGCGACAAGGATCTGGCGCAACTGGTCAACGATCACGTCACGCTGATCAATACGATGAGCAATGAAAAGCTCGATCGCGCCGGCGTGATTGCCAAATTCGGCGTGCCGCCCGAGCGCATCGTCGATTACCTGACTCTGGTCGGCGACGCGGTCGATAACGTGCCTGGCGTGGCCAAGGTCGGGCCGAAAACCGCGGTCAAATGGCTGACGCAGTACGATTCTCTCGATGGCGTGATCGCCAATGCCGCCGGCATCGGCGGCGCGGTCGGCGACAATTTGCGCAACGCGCTCGACTGGCTGCCGCAGGCGCGGACGCTGGTTACCGTCAGGACCGATTGCGATCTGACGAAGCACATGATTTCGATTCCCGAATCGCTCAGCCAAAAGCAGGAAGACAAGGCGGCGATGATCGATTTCTTTACGCGCAACGGATTCAAGTCCTGGCTGCGCGAGCTGAATGCCGAAACGGCTGCAAACGCCGCACCGCAGGATGCATCGGCGCCAAACGGCGGTCCGCAGGGCGGATTGTTCGCATCACATGCATCTGATTCGCCACCAATTGAAGCGCAGTACGAAACGGTGCTGACCGAAGCGCAGCTGGACAAATGGCTGGCGACGATAGCCGCCGCCGAACTGACGTCGGTCGATACCGAAACCACGTCGCTCGATCCGATGCAGGCGCAACTGGTCGGCATATCGCTATGCTGCGAACCCGGCATCGCCGCGTATATTCCGGTCGCGCATCGCTATCAGGGTGCGCCGCAGCAGTTGCCGCGCGATTTCGTGCTGTCGAAACTCAAGGCGTGGCTGGAAGATCCGGCCAAGCCGAAAGTCGGCCAGCATCTGAAGTACGACAGCCATATTTTCTGCAACCACGGCGTCGCACTGCACGGCATCGTGCACGACACGCTGCTCGAATCGTATGTATTCGAGTCGCACAGAAGCCATGACATGGATAGCCTGGCGCTGCGCCATCTGGACCGCAAGACGATCACGTTCGCCGAAGTGTGCGGCAAGGGCGCGTCGCAGATCTGCTTCGATGAAGTCGCTCTCGATCGCGCCACCGAATACGCCGCCGAAGATGCGGACGTCACGTTGCAACTGCATCATGCGATGTGGCCCCATATCGCCGACGATGAAAAGCTGAAGTTCATCTACGAAAAAATCGAATTGCCGACGGCGGTGGTATTGCAGAAAATCGAGCGCAACGGCGTGCTGGTGGATACGCGACTGCTGGCGGTTCAATCCGGCGAACTGGGCAAGCGGATGCTCGAGATCGAACGGCAGGCATACGAACTGGCGGGCCAGCCGTTCAACCTGAATTCACCGAAACAGATCGGAGAAATTTTTTTCGACAAGCTGAAATTGCCGGTCGTGAAAAAAACGCCGTCGGGCACGCCATCGACCGACGAAGAAGTATTGCAGAAGCTGGCCGAAGATTATCCGCTGCCGAAAATCCTGCTCGATTACCGCAGCTTGTCGAAACTGAAATCGACCTATACCGACAAGCTGCCGAAAATGACCGACGCGATCACCGGCCGCGTGCATACCAATTATGCGCAAGCCGTCGCGGTGACCGGGCGGCTGGCGTCGAACGAGCCGAACCTGCAGAATATCCCGATCCGTACCGCGGAAGGCCGGCGCATACGCGAGGCATTCATCGCGGCACCGGGCAGCGTGATCCTGTCGGCCGATTATTCGCAGATCGAACTGCGCATCATGGCGCATCTGTCGGGCGACGCGAATATGCTGCGCGCGTTTGCCGAAGGCGAGGATATTCATCGTGCGACCGCTGCCGGAATTTTCGGCATCGCGCCGCTGGAAGTCACCGCCGAGCAGAGGCGTTATGCCAAGGTGATCAATTTCGGTTTGATCTATGGCATGAGCGCGTTTGGGTTGGCAAGCAATCTCGGGATCGAGCGCGCCGCCGCGCAGCTGTATATCGAAAAATATTTTCAGCGGTTTTCCGGCGTCAAGCGCTTCATGGACGACACCCGCACGCAAGCCAAGGCGCACGGCTATGTCGAAACCGTGTTCGGCCGCCGCCTGTGGCTGCCGGAAATCAATTCGCCGAACGGCCCGCGCCGCCAGGGCGCCGAGCGCGCCGCGATCAATGCGCCGATGCAAGGCACCGCGGCCGACCTGATCAAGCTGTCGATGATCGCCGTGCAAGACTGGCTGGAGACGGAACGCCTGCAATCGGTCATGGTGATGCAGGTACACGACGAACTGGTGCTGGAAGTGCCGGAAACCGAATTGCCGTACGTGCGGCGAAAACTGCCTGAACTGATGGCCGGCGTCGCGCAACTGAAAGTGCCGTTGACTGCCGAGGTCGGGGTCGGGAAAAACTGGGATGAGGCGCATTGAACCTAACGCTTTCACTCGATCCGGGACGGCCGACAACTATTTTGATTTGTCGATATGATAAGAATGCATTCCACAAATAGTCATCGGCGCGAACGGATCAGGCTGTCTTTTACGCAAGTTCCGAAAAAATTAACGAAAAGCTTCAATGACATCACCCTCTGCGAAGAGGGCAACCCAAGTAACCCAGATTAATATTTCCGGAGGAGTGACATGGATCATTTGAAGGAAGATTTTGACAGCATGGTGGCAAAAACGCCGTTGTCCGACGGGTTTGACCGCCGCATCTTTTTAAAGACCGCATTGGGTTCCGGATTCGCTGCCGCCGTATTGCCGGTGATGGCGCAAAACGCGATCAGCACGGATACCGCCGGCCTGACCGCCGGCGAGGTCAGCATCACCGTCAACGGCCAGAACGTGCCGGTGTATCGCGCCCAGCCCGAAGGCAAGTCCAATCTGCCGGTGGTGCTGGTCATCTCCGAAATATTCGGCGTGCATGAGCATATCGCCGATGTTGCCCGCCGCTTCGCCAAGCAGGGTTATCTGGCGCTGGCGCCGGAATTGTTCATTCGTCAGGGCGATCCGGGAAGTTACGGCACAGTGGCCGAGTTGATGAAGGAAGTCGTCTCCAAGGTGCCGGACGAGCAGGTGATGAACGATCTGGATGCCTGCGTGGCATGGGCCGGGCAAAATGGCGGCGACACCGGCAAACTGGGCATCACCGGATTTTGCTGGGGCGGCCGCATCGTTTGGCTGTATTGCGCGCACAATCCGAAAGTCAAGGCAGGCGTCGCATGGTACGGCCGTCTGGTCGGCGATAGAACGGCGCTTACGCCCAGGCATCCGATCGATATTGCAAGCAGTCTGACGGTGCCGGTTTTGGGATTGTATGGCGCCAAGGATGCAGGCATTCCGCTGGAATCGATCGAAAAAATGAAAGCCGCGCTGGCGAAGGCGAACAACAAATCGGAATTCGTGGTCTTTGCCAATTCCGGTCACGCATTCCATGCCGATTACCGGCCCAGTTATGTCGAAGCCGACGCGAAAGAAGGCTGGAGCCGCTGCCTGGCCTGGTTCAAGGCGCACGGCGTGGCTTGATTTATCGGCAAAATAAAAAGCGCGGCCTGACCAGCCGCGTTTTTTATTTGCCGAAATAATCCCTCTGTGTTTTAATTTGCAACTTTGTTGCATTTTTACGAGGCTAACATTAATTCCACACTGCTTTCGATTCTGCTTGCCACGACCATCGCCGGCATTTTCAGCATTTCCGCTGCAGCGCTGTTTTCCTTTGCACTGCTGTCGAAAATGGTCGAGCGGATGGTCAGCCTGTCGGTCGGCATCCTGCTGGCGACGTCGCTGTTGAATGCATTGCCGGAAGCATTCGAATCGCAAGCCGATGCGCGTACGCTATTCGCGATTTTGCTGGGAGGATTGCTGGCGTTTTTCCTGCTTGAAAAATTCGCTATCTTGCGCCATTCGCACCACTACGAAGGCGATGGCCATGTCCATGAACACGGCCACGACGCGCATGAAGCCGGCAAGTCGGGCTGGATGATTCTGGTCGGCGACGGCTTGCACAATTTTACCGACGGCATACTGATCGCGGCGGCGTTTCTGGCCGATCCGAAATTGGGATTGATTACCGGTCTGGCCATCATCGCGCATGAAATCCCGCAAGAGATCGGCGACTTCATCGTGCTGCTCAATGCCGGCTTTTCCAAGGCTCGCGCCTACGCATACAATCTGATTTGCAGCCTGATGGCGGTGATCGGCGGCGTGGTCGGCTACTACACGCTGGGACGCGGCATGCAATGGATTCCCTATGTGCTGGTGTTTGCTTCGTCAGGCTTCATTTATATCGCCGTCAGCGACCTGATGCCGCAAATGCAGCGGCGGGCAACGATCCGCGAGACGATTCCGCAAATACTGCTGATCGGGTTGGGCGTGGCGATCGTTCTGTTTTTAACCGGTGCCCGGCATTAACGCCAATTCCGGCTGCGGCGCATCATAAAAACAACAGCAGGTTCTTGGCAGACAACTGTTTTCCCCTGAGCCGACTTCACGCACAACAGCGCAAATATTCCCTAAATCGCCAAACAGGCGTATAAGTTGCTTTACTGCAATAAAATTCCATGATCGGCATTTGAATGAGCGGCTCTTCGAGAAGCAAGTTCGGAATGCATGCGGCTTGGCCATGCCAACCGGAAATGAATCATTCATGCAATGAACAGTATCAGCCCGCTCAACATCGAGAAAATCAATCGCATCGCGATCCGCATGCTTGGGTTGGCCACGCTCTACGCGGCGATGGATTTTTCGCTGTTGCTCGCCCTGTTCTATGCCGGCATGGCAAGCGGCATCATTGTGGCTACGTTCGGCATTGCCGCAAGCGCGTTGCTCGCCGGGTTCTATTTACTGGTCAAGACCGGCGCAAATCGCGCATTCACAGACCCCGGCATGGCGGTCAGCCAGATTTTTGCGGGCGCAATGATGCAGATCGGCTTTCTGATGGCGGCGCCCGATGTCGGCATTATTTTCCTGGTCAATCTGTTCTCCACATTCATGTTCGGTCTGGCGGCGCTCAATTTACGTCAATTCATCCAGCTCTGGTTGATCGTGGCGGCGACCATCGCAGCCGCGTTCTTTTTCGTCGGCGATCGTATCGGCTTTCCGAATTCGACCGGCTTGAGCCAGGCATTGATGTGCATCCTTTTCATATTCACGTTGGGACAGTCTGTTTATCTGGCCGGCGTCATCAGTAATTTCAGGCTGAAGCTGTTCAGGAATAATCAGGCCTTGACAGTCGCGCTCAAGACGGTGGAAGAAATGGCGACGCGCGACGCGCGACGCGCTGACCGATATCCTGAACCGCCGCGCGCTGCTGCAGATTCTGGAAATCGAACTGCTGTCATTCAAACGCACCGGAGCGCCTTTTTGCATCGCCGTCATCGACCTGGATCATTTCAAGCAGATCAATGACAGCTTCGGGCATGCGGTTGGAGACGAGGTCCTCAAGATATTCGTTCGCATTGTTCAACACGACATGCGCGTGCCGGACCGGGTTGCGCGCTATGGCGGAGATGAATTTGTCGTGGTGCTGGCGAATACCTCGCTCGACATTGCGGCGAGTGTGCTCGAACGAGTCTGTGCCGGCGTTGCGCAATACGACTGGAATGCCGTTGCGCCGGGTCTGACCGTGTCCGTATCGATCGGTATTGCCGCGATAAAAAACGGCGATACGATCGCAAGCGCGCTGGAGCGTGCGGATAGCGCGCTCTACGCCGCGAAATCAGCCGGGCGCAACAGCGTTCGCGGATCGTTCAGTCAATCAAAAGGTTAGGGAAAAGCCGGCGAAACTTCATGGCCGGTTGCCGGCCGCTACCGGACGGGACCGATCGCCGCACCATTCGCTCCATGATCCGGGATAAAGCGCGGCGCCCGGCAAGCCGGCAATTTCCATCGCCAGCAAATTATGGCAAGCGGTTACGCCCGAGCCGCATTGCATGATGCCCGCTTCCGGCGCGTCGATCAATGCATCGAATTCCTGCCGCAATTGTTCGGCCGGTTTGAACCGCCCGTCCGCTTGCAGATTGTCCTTGAAGAAGCGGTTTTTCGCGCCCGGAATATGGCCGCCGACCGGATCGAGCGTTTCATTCTCGCCGCGATAGCGATCCGGTGCGCGCGCATCGATCACCGTGCGCTTCCCGCTTGAGAGGTTGGCGACGACATCGCCGGCACTGACGGTCGATACGATGGACCGACGCAGTTCGATATTGCCGCGCAATTTGGAGCCGGATTCGGTCGATAGCCACATGCCGTGCGCGGTCCAGGCGGGCAAGCCGCCATCGAGCACCGCCACCGCTTCATGCCCGGCCCAGCGCAGCATCCACCACAGGCGCGCGGCAAACATGCCGCCTTGCGCATCGCAGGCGACGACTTGCGAATCATGGTTGATGCCCCAGCGCCGCAGCGTTTCAATGAAGGCAGCGCGCTCGGGCAGCGGATGGCGGCCGCGGAATTCGCCATGCGGCCCCGGGGTTTTATCCGACAGATCGGTATCCAGATGCGCGAATTGCGCGTTCGGGATATGTCCGGCATCGTAGGCTGCGCGCCCGGCTTCGGGATTGACCAGATCATGGCGGCAGTCGAGCACGATCCAGTCCGGTTCCAGCACATGCCGCGCCAGATCGGCGGCGGCAATCAGGGTGGTGTATGGCATATTTCCCTCGGGAAAAGTGTTGCTAGATTTCGGTTGCGATCGGATCGGTGGCAGCCGTTGCCGCCGATGCACCGGCTGGTTTCACGTTACGCGCATTGAAAAACGTTGCCGCCATACCGCTCGTCAGGATGACGGCAATGCCGAGCCAGCCGAGCCAGCTCAATATGTCGCCCCAGATCAGGATGCCCCAGATGCTGGAAAACACGATTCCGGTATATTGCAGATTCGCGGTGACCAGGGTTTTGCCAAGCCGATAGGCGCGCGTCATCGCCATTTGCGCAGCGGTTGCGCTTACGCCGATACCCAGCAGCAGCGCAATGCCGACAGCACTATGCGGATGCCAGGCGGTCGCCGTATTGCCGGTAATGGCAGGGCTTAGCAAGGTGCCCAGCAAGCCGGCAACGACGCCGGTCGCCGAAAAATAAAATACCACGCGGTATTCGGGCTCGCCCATCTGCCCCAACCGGCGTACCTGCAAATAGGCGAATGCGGATATCAAGCCGGATGCAAGTGCGATCAGGCCGTTGAACCATTGGTCTGCGTGCAGTGACGGCCGCAGCAGCATCGTTACGCCGATAAAACTGAGCGCGATCGCAGCAGCC
This sequence comes from Herminiimonas sp., assembly GCA_027310305.1. Lineage (GTDB taxonomy): Bacteria > Pseudomonadota > Gammaproteobacteria > Burkholderiales > Burkholderiaceae_D > DAIDBD01. Next base: position 6,369 of record DAIDBD010000084.1, on the reverse strand, counting down.
AGCCTCCATTCGAACCGGTTCTGTCCGCGCCACCAGCCGGCCGCAAACAGAATGGCAGCTATCCAGATGGGCGCCATGTAATTGAGCGTCATCGCCATCGCCAGCGGCAGCTTGCCGATCGAATAAAACCAGAGCGATAGCGCCACCACGCCGACCACGCCGCGCCACAGATGATGCCACGGCAAATTCGTGCGCAATGTGCCGTTGTGCAGCTTGATGAAGCAAACCATGAACGTCACGCCGATCAGGCCGCGGTACATCACGATTTCGGAGGTCGAATACAGATCGGACGCGAGCTTGACGCATACGCCCATGATGGCGAATACGAAACTGGCGAACAGCATCCAGAGCGATTGCATCAACAGGTCGGCTTGGACTGCGTCATACCGGAATCCGCGCCCGGTACCACTCGTGGAAATGCTGCATGCCGTCTTCCATCGGCGATTGATACGGACCGGCTTCATTGACGCCGCGCGTCATCAATATCCGGCGCCCGGCATCCATCCGCAGAGCGATCTCGTCATCCTCGATGCAGGTTTCCGTATATGCCTCGCGCTCGGCGTCAATGAATGCGCGCTCGAACAGCACGATCTCTTCCGGATAATAAAATTCGACCACGTTGGTGGTTTTCTGCGGCCCGGTCGGCCACAGCGTCGATACCACCAGCACATGCGGATACCATTCGACCATGATGTTCGGATAGAGCGTCAGCCAGATCGCGCCGTAAGGCGGCGCTGCGCCGTTGCGGAATTTCAGAATCTGTTCCTGCCACTTCCGGTATTTGGGCGTGCCGGATTTGGACAGCGCATGATTGACGCCGACGGTTTGCACGCTATAGCTGTCGCCGAACTCCCAGCGCAGATCGGAGCACGTCACGAAACTGCCCAGCCCCGGATGGAACGGCTCGACATGGTAATCCTCCAGATAAACCTCGAGGAAGGTTTTCCAGTTGTAATCGCATTCGTGGACTTCGACGTGATCCAGCATGTAGCCGCTGAAATCGAGGTCTTTGGTGACGCCGAGCTGTCCCATGATCTTCGCGACATCGACGCCGTTCTGCTCGAACAGCAAACCGTTCCAGTTTTGCAATGGCGTTTTCGACAGATTCAGGCACGGCGTTTCGCCGAAATGCGGCGCGCCGATCAATTCACCCTTGAGATCGTAGGTCCAGCGATGCAGCGGGCAAACGATGCTGTTGGTATTACCGCGGCCATCCAGCATTTTTGCTTGACGATGACGGCAGACGTTCGACAGCAGTTCGATGCCGTGCGCATTGCGCACCAGCATGCGGCCTTCGTTTTCCCACGCGAGCGTGGCGAAATCGCCGACGTTCGGCACCATGAGTTCATGGCCGGCATAACGCGGGCCTTGATGGAATAACTGCTTGATTTCCTGCCGCAACAAGTGTTCGTCGAAATAGACGTTGACCGGAAGTTGCGCGTTGGATCGCGCGAGCTTGGCAATAGTAGCCAGATCGGACATTCCCCACCCCCAAATTAATTTGCACCAACCTAAGAGAGAAAGAATCCGCAAAAACCTGGTTCAAAAAGATGAAAAGGAGATTTTGGACAGAACTTGAAATTATACTCCAGCTGCGTTTACGGCCAGAAGCATGATATTTTGCAATGTTTCAACAGGCCGGAATAACGGCTGTCGGTTTCAGACTATTGCCGTTTTTACATTTTCTGATGCGAATCATTGACGATATGGTTGCTTCCGCGTGATCGCTCATGGTTTTCATGCGGCCCGGCATGTCCTTTCAAGCCGGTTCTTCTTTCTCCATTTCCAACCCTGTAGGATGGTTTGTTCTAAAATATCGGGCTACACTTGAATCGAGTCCCTATGTCCAAGAAACCGATAGCCGCCGGCCAGCCTTCTTCGTTTGAAGAGGCGATGGCGGAACTGGAAAATCTGGTATCGCAGATGGAGGCGGGCGAACTGCCTCTGGAAGCGTCCGTCGCTGCCTACAAGCGGGGTTCCGAGCTGGTCAAGTATTGTGCGACGCAACTGGACAAGGTCGATAGCCAGGTCAAGATGCTCGAAGGCGAAATGCTGAAGCCATTTGAATCCGATGCGGCAATCGAGGCCGGCGAATGACGGCCATGCAGCCGTTCGGCGACTGGATGAAAACGGTCCAGTTGACGGTGGAAAATGGTCTGGCGTCGTATTTGCCGGCCGTGACGGAAGTGCCGGCGCGCCTGCACGACGCGATGCGTTATGCGGCGCTCGGTGGCGGCAAGCGGGTGCGGCCTTTGCTGGCGTTTGCCGCCGGACAGCTGTTCGATGCGGATAGCGAGGCGCTGACCCGTGCGGCAGCGGCGGTCGAATTGATTCATGCGTATTCGCTGGTGCATGACGATATGCCGTGCATGGATGACGATGCGCTGCGGCGCGGCAAACCCACCGTGCATGTCGAATACGATGAAGCGACCGCCTTGCTGGTCGGCGACGCGTTGCAGGCGCAGGCATTCCTGGTATTGGCCGAAGGCGAGGGCGATGCTGCCCGCAAGCTGGACATGATCCGGTTGCTGGCGCGCGCCGCCGGATCGGCCGGCATGTGCGGAGGCCAGGCGATCGATCTGGCCAGCGTCGGGCTGACCTTGTCGCTGGCCGAACTGGAGCAGATGCATCGCCTGAAAACCGGCGCGCTGCTGCGCGCATCGGTATTGCTGGGCGCGTTGAGCGGCAAGGCGCTGGCCGAATCGGAAATATCGGCGCTGGATGCCTATGCCGATGCGATCGGCCTGGCATTCCAGGTGGTCGATGATGTGCTGGATACCACCGCCGACTCGGCAACGCTGGGCAAGACGGCGGGCAAGGATGCGGCGGATAACAAGCCGACCTATGTATCGATTCTGGGACTGGAACAATCCCGGAATCTGACGGAAAAACTGCGGAACGACGCGCACCGGGCGCTCGTTCCGTTTGGAGACAAGGCACGGCGGCTGCGCGAACTCGCGGATCTGATCGTGCAGCGGAAAGCATAGTATGGACTTATTGAAAAAAATCGACGGCCCCGCCGATCTGCGCAAGCTGTCGCGTGCCCAGTTGAAACCGCTGGCCGACGAATTGCGCGCATTCGTGCTCGATTCGGTATCGAAAACCGGCGGCCACCTGTCCTCCAATCTCGGCACGGTGGAACTGACGATCGCACTGCATTACGTGTTCAACACGCCGGAAGACCGGATCGTATGGGATGTCGGCCATCAAACCTACCCGCATAAAATCCTGACCGGCCGGCGCGACCAGATGCATACATTGCGGCAATTTAACGGCGTCTCCGGTTTTCCGCGCCGCGACGAGAGTCCGTACGATACATTCGGCACCGCGCATTCATCGACATCAATTTCGGCCGCGCTCGGCATGGCGCTCGCCGCAAGAATAAAAGGCGAGAACCGGCATGCGGTCGCGGTCATCGGCGACGGCGCGATGACCGCAGGCATGGCGTTCGAAGCGATGAACAATGCCGGCGTGCATGACGACATCAATCTGCTGGTGGTGCTGAACGACAACGACATGTCGATTTCGCCGCCGGTGGGCGCGCTCAACCGTTATCTGGCGCGGCTGATGTCCGGCCGGTTTTATGCGACCGCCAAGAATGTCGGCAAATCGGTATTGCCGAGCCCGGTGCGCGAATTGGCCAAGCGTTTCGAAGAACATGCAAAAGGCATGATCGTGCCGGCCACGATGTTTGAAGAATTCGGTTTCAACTATATCGGCCCGATCGATGGGCACGATCTCGAATCGCTGATCCCGACGCTGCAGAATCTGAAGAATCTGAAAGGCCCGCAGTTCCTGCATGTCGTCACGAAAAAAGGCCAGGGCTACAAGCTGGCCGAGGCCGATCCGGTGCTGTATCACGGCCCCGGCAAGTTCAATCCGGTCGAAGGCATCATGCCCTCCGGCGCCGGCAAGATGACCTACACGCAAGTATTCGGCGACTGGCTGTGCGATATGGCGGCGCAGGACCAGCGGCTGATCGGCATCACGCCGGCCATGCGCGAAGGTTCGGGCATGGTGCAGTTCGAACAGCGTTTTCCGGACCGTTATCACGATGTCGGCATTGCCGAACAGCATGCGGTCACCTTCGCCGCCGGCATCGCCTGCGAAGGATTGAAGCCGGTACTGGCGATTTATTCCACGTTCCTGCAGCGCGGCTACGACCAGTTGATCCATGACGTCGCATTGCAAAATCTGGATGTGACCTTTGCGCTCGACCGCGCCGGTTTGGTCGGCGCCGACGGCGCAACGCATGCCGGCAATTACGACATGGCGTATCTGCGCTGCATCCCCAACATGGTGGTGATGGCGGCATCCGACGAAAACGAGTGCCGCCGGATGCTGACCACCGGTTTCCAATACAATGGGCCTGCGGCGATCCGCTATCCGCGCGGTGCCGGCATCGGCGCGGCAATCGACAAGGAACTGACGGCGATTGCGCTCGGCACCGGCGAAATCAGGCGCGAAGGCAAGGGCATTGCGATTCTTGCATTCGGCACGATGGTCGCGCCCAGCCTGGCTGCAGCCGGAGAACTGAATGCAACCGTTGCCAACATGCGCTTCGTCAAGCCGCTCGACGTTGACCTGGTGAAGCGGCTGGCATCGACGCACGATGCGCTGGTTACCGTGGAAGAAGGCGCGGTCATGGGCGGCGCCGGCGCCGCCGTGGCGGAAGCGCTGGCGGCGGCGGGCATTGTCAAACCGCTATTGCATCTGGGCTTGCCGGACAAATTTATCGATCACGGCGATGTGGCGCAACTGCTCGCAACCTGCGGTCTGGATGCCGGCGGCATTGCGGCCTCGGTCAAAAAGCGTTTCGGCAAGGACGAGCCGCGACTGGTCGTCAATAATTAACAAAACCATGAAGGACCGCAGGCAACAGGTCCTCATAATTGAATAGGCGCTGTGATGAATACCCGCGATCTGAATCTGACCACCATTCCCGACGTGCAAAGTTCCGTCGACACTCGACGCATTGCGATCCAGCGCGTTGGCGTCAAAGGCGTGCGCTATCCGATCACGGTCAAAACCGGTGCCGGCGTATTGCCGTCGATCGGCAACTGGAACATGTACGTGCATTTGCCGGAAGATAAAAAAGGCACGCACATGTCGCGTTTCATCGCGCTGCTGGAAGATAACCGCGCACCGTTCGATGCGACCGTGTTCGGCCAGCTGATGCGCAAGATGGTCAAGCTGCTGGAAGCCGACAGCGGTCGCATCGAATTGTCGTTCCCGTATTTCATCAACAAGACCGCGCCGGTCTCGGGCGTGGAAAGCCTGATGGATTACGAAGTCGGCCTGACCGGCGAAATCAAGGGCGGCCAGCTCGAAGTGATGCTGAAAGTGCTGGTGCCGGTCACCAGCCTGTGCCCCTGCTCGAAAAAAATCTCGGCATACGGCGCGCATAACCAGCGTTCGCATATCACGGTCAGTGCGATCCTGACCGACGAATTCCCGATCGACGAATTGATTGCGAAAATCGAGGAGCAGGCCTCGTGCGAGCTATACGGGTTGCTGAAGCGGCCGGACGAAAAATACGTGACGGAACGCGCGTACGACAATCCGAAATTCGTGGAGGATCTGGTGCGGGATGTGGCCGGCATGCTGAATGCGGATTCACGGATTGCCGCCTACACGCTGGAGGCGGAAAATTTCGAGTCGATTCACAACCATTCGGCGTATGCGTTGATCGAGTTTGACAAGCGGGTGCGGTAAGCGCGGATGGTGGTTTGATCAATAAAAAAGCGGCGCTGATGCGTCGCTTTTTTGTTTGCGGACGAACGCCGTAGTCAAATGGGGTCAGCGTCCAATGGCACTGTCTTATACCAAGCTATTTCGATTTGCCGGATTTGGCATGTTCCAAAAGAAAGATCACCGCTTTCACGATGGCATACATGACAGCGCGTTCCTTTGTAGGATGGTCCGAGAAATGCACGACAGTAGGCCCGATCGTCACGAAACTGCTACATCAAAGGCCCGCAAGCATTCCAGTCCCGAGTCCACTTCGGCAATGCCTGCGTGTTTTCCCATAATGTCCCGGCGCTTTCGTAGCACTCTTCAATATTATGATGGCCGAGCAAATGCGCGAGGTGGCGTTCTCTTGCAACGCAGCTTCGAAAATATTCTTCATCGCTCATGCGCATGGCTCGACCTTTCAAGGTTTAATAACGCGATTGACGTTATCAAGTCAAAGTTCGCGCTTCCGGTCCTTTTCCCACAGCACATCGTTGCCGCCCGCAAACCGGTTCAATACCCGCGACAGCACGAACAGCAAATCCGACAACCGATTCATGTACTGGCGTGGATGGTCATTGATCTTGTCGGCTTTGCCCAGGCTGACGATCGCACGTTCGGCCCGGCGGCATATCG
>DAIDBD010000059.1 GCA_027310305.1 Herminiimonas sp. | reverse complement strand
TTTGGTCGAACGTTTTTTTAATCGGATCAAGCAATTCCGACGGATCGCAACACGTTATGAAAAACTGGCGCGCAACTACCTGTCTTTCCTGAATCTCGTTTGCGCTTACATCTGGATCGCTTGATTGTTAACAGACCCTAGGCTTTCGTCAACTTTGTTTACAATAGATTCAATGTAGGCAGTCTTACCATGTCAATTCGGCGCACGCCCGAGTCAGATATCTGAAGACGACAAGCAAATGATCAAACGGCGTCAGGCAGCGCTATGGGCGGCAGGCGGATTGGCGATCACGCTGCTGATCGACGCGTTTGCGTTGCCTGCATTGATCGACAGCGAACGCCTGATAAGCCTGGCGCACGACAAGAACCTTCTGCAAGCCGCCGCCATCACCGCGCATCTGGAACTGCTGCCGCTGCTGACGGGCCAGGTCAGGATCAAGCGTGTATCGGTTGACGGCTTACAAACCAATCTGGAAATCGCAGCAATGCCAGCCAGATGCTGACGGCCGGTGTCATCGATCTGCGCCGGCAGACGCTCGATTTGCGCGGCCGGGTCAAGGCGGTGTCCGGCGTCAGCCTGGGCATATCGACGCTGACCGGCGATGTGAAAATCGTCGGCCGAATCAGCCATCCGGAGGTAAGCCTCGATCCGGTCGGCACGCCCGGTGCGCTGGCGCGGCTGGGCGCGGCGATCGTTACCGGCGGCGTCAGCATTGTAGGCACCGCGATTTGGGATGCCGTCAATTCCGGCGCCGATCCGTGCCAGGTTGTGCTGAACGGGGAAAATGCCAACGCCGGTGCTGCCGGAAAATCCGGAAAGTCCACCCGTTCGAAACCTTGAAACAAGGCTTAGTCGGCAGTCTTGCGGCGCTGCGCAAATTCCACGTAATAGGCCAGGCATCCGGGATTGCTCATCGCATCGCGATTGGCAATTTTCTCCAGCGGCATTCCCAGCAACAGATTCTTGATCGGCAATTCCATTTTCTTGCCGGTCAGCGTGCGCGGAATCTCGTCCGCCGCGAAGATGTCGTCCGGCACATGACGGGCCGACAGCGCGCTGCGGATCTTGTCCCTGATGCGCCGGTCCAGCGCGGCGTCCAGCGCCACGCCCGGCCGCAGCACCACGAACAGCGGCATGTACGATTCACGGCCGAGATACTCCAGATCGACGACCAGGCTGTCGATCACTTCCGGCAAGTCTTCCACCACCCGGTAAATTTCGGCGGTGCCCATGCGAATGCCGTGGCGGTTGATCGTGGTATCCGATCTGCCGTAAATGATCGCGCCGCCGCGCGCGGTGATGCGGATCCAGTCGCCGTGCCGCCACAATCCCGGATACGTGTCGAAATAACTGTCGAGATAACGCTTGTTGCCGGGGTCGTTCCAGAAATACAGCGGCATCGACGGCATCGGTTTCGTGATCACCAGTTCGCCCACCGCATCGTCCAGCGCGTTGCCCCGATCGTCGAATGCATACGCGGCAATGCCGAGACAGCGGCATTGCATCTCGCCGGAATACAGCGGCAGGATCGGGCATGCGCCGACAAACGAGGCGGCAACATCGGTGCCGCCGGAAATCGCCGCAAGCAGCACATCTTGTCCGACGTGCCGGTAAATCCATTCATAACTTTCGGCTGGCAGCGGCGACCCGGTCGATCCGACCGAGCGCAGCCGGTGCAGATCGGCGATCTTGGCCGGTTCGATGCCGGCCTTCATGCAGTTGCCGTAATACGCGGCGCCGGCGCCGAAGAACGTGGCCCCGGCGCGCTCGGCGAATTTCCATAATGTGCCGAGATCGGGATAACCGGGATTGCCGTCGTAAATGCAGATCGTGGCGCCGACCAGCAAGCCGGTAACCTGCGAATTCCACATGATCCAGCCGGTCGTGGAAAACCAGAAAAAACGATCCTGCGGCCCGAGATCGAGATGCAGCGCATGGCCTTTCATGCCTTCAAGCAGGCTGCCGCCGTGGCCATGCACGATCGGCTTCGGCATGCCGGTGGTACCGGACGAATACAGAATCCACAACGGATGGTCGAACGGCAACTGCTCGAACCGGATCGGCTGTGCCTGCGCCGCCGGATGCGTCAGCAGGTTTTGCCACGGCAGCGCCTGATCGAGCGTCGCGTCCGGATTCAGATACGGCAGCAGCACCGTCTGCTGCAGCGTCGGCAGCGATTGCCGCATCGCCTCGACCACGGAAAGCCGGTCGAAATCCTTGCCGCCGTAACGATAGCCGTCAACGGCAATCAATACTTTCGGATCGATCTGCCTGAAGCGGTCCAGCACGCTCGCGCTGCCCATGTCCGGCGAACAGCTCGACCAGATCGCGCCGATGCTGGCGCATGCATAAAACGCGATCGCCGTTTCGGGAATATTCGGCAGATACGCGACCACCCGATCGCCGGGGCCCACACCCAGCGCGCGCAAGGTGTTGGCGACTGCCGTGATCTGCCGCCGCATGTCGCGCCACGACAACTGCGTCATCGGCCGCAATTCAGACTGGGCGATGATCGCCGGCCTGTCGCCTTCATTGTCCTGGTCGTGAAACCGGAAAACCTGTTCGGCGAAATTCAGCCGCGCGCCTGCGAACCAGGCTGCTCCCGGCATGCGGTGCGCATCCAGCACCTGCTCGTAAGGCGCTGCGCTGCGGATGCCGAAATACTGCCAGACCGATTCCCAGAAATCTTCCAGATGATCGACCGACCATTGCCACAGTGCGTGGTAATCGGTAAACGGCAGCGCTTTCTCCTGCCTCAGCCAACGCATGTAGCCATGCAGGCGGCTACGTTCGATGCGCAGGGTGGAAGGCGTCCATAACGGATGGTTTTCGGGCGGCATGAAATGGTTCCTGTATTTTATTTATCTTCGTTGAATCCACATGCGAACAACGCATGATGATTTTCCGATTTCACCGTTTTGCATTGCGGATTCGCGAGCGCCGAAGAATTCATCCGACACAATCGGCTGCCGCGCCTTACATACTAAAACAATTATCGCAGGCCGTTTCCGGAACGCATAACCGATGAACTTATTTATCTTGCGGGATTTATTAACAAATATAGAACGTAATGTTTTTTTCCGACTCTAATTTTTATGTGGCTGTTTGCATGCTGCAAGTAATTACGCTCTGTCAAATTACGCCATTGCATCGGGGTAATGAACAGTTTTTTTCATCACTACCATATAAAGGAAAAAAATGGATACTCCAAAAACCTACCCAACCGGTTCAAATGGATCGAGCGGCACCTGGGATCGCACCGCCGAACAAGCCGCCACCACCGCTCAGAGCGCGATGGATAAAATATCCGATACCGCGCGTCCCGCAGTTGACCGGCTCTCCGCCACGGCCAGCCAGACAATGGATAAGCTTTCCGGCGCAGCCACGCAGGCCAAAGCAGCATTATCGGACAAAGCCTCGCAAATGAAAGATTTGCAGGACCAGGTAATTTCCGATGCACGCGTGCGCGTTCGCGAAAAGCCCGTCACGGCGCTGGCTATCGCAGTTGCAGTCGGCTTTCTGCTGAACCAGCTGTGGCGTTCGCGCTGAACCCGGCCTGAGAAAAAGCGGCGATATGGCGCGGCAGTTACCGTCGCAGCCATATCGTCGCCGTCGCAACGGATTCCGGTTGCGGCTTCGATGCCCGACACTGCGTTCGGCAGCGCGAACGACACGTCCGAAAAAAGCAATCATATTTTAGCGAGGAGACCATGAATATCTTACGTACTGCAATGACAGGCGCCTTGTTTGCGATGCTGATTGCCGGCTGTCAAAAAGCAAGCGAACCGCCGAAGCCTACTGCCTCCATCGAAACGTCGCCATCGGCAGATAAATCAGTGGCGATGCCGTCGAACGTGTTGCCGCCATCCGATTCCGCCATCGCGCCGGCGGCACCGAATGCAACGACTGCCGACGCGGGCAAAGCGTCGCAGGCAAACCCGAAAGAATTGGACAAGCAGCAAGAGTCCGCCGCCATGCCAATGCCCGGACAAGTCAATAACCACTCGACGCCGGCGCCGCTGGAAAAGAAATAGCAAGCCGCCGCACCGGGCCATGCGGGCATGGCCGATAACGCGCCAAAGCGGGATGTGCCTTGGCGCGTTTTTTCATCGCATTGCAATGCACGCATAGCCGTTCAGAGCCGTGCGCGGAAACCGGTATTCCTTTCACTGCCTGATTCCTTTCTCTGCCCGATGTCATGCGAGGTGGTGGAAAAGTCTGTCCACGCATCACCTCGGCAATATTCCAGATACCTATTCGCTGCAATGCACAAATTAATAGGAACGATGCGCGAAACATCCCGGTCAAACTGTCAATATCGATCAATTTGCAACGCACCAATTTCGGTAAATAACGCTGAATTGACAACCTCAGGCTGTTTCTTCAGCCGGCGATTTTGTGCGTTCGAACATTCAGGAACCAATCATGCGCTTACTCGATGTCACTCCCTCTTCGCCGGTCTTGTTCGCGCTCGAACCGTTCAATGCATTTTGCGACTATCTGGCGGGCCAGGCATGGCGCAGCGACGCCGTGCCGGATGGCGACGGACATCCCGTCTTGGTTTTTCCCGGTCTCGGCGTCAGCGGCGCCGCCACCGCCGATTTGCGCAAGCGGCTGCAGCAGCTCGGATACGCGGCCTACGACTGGAAGCATGGCGTCAATCAAGGTCCTGGCGCCGCGTTCGACGAATGGCTCGTCCTGCTCGGCGACCACCTTCGTGAAATTCATGCGGAGCATGAGAGCCGCGTGACGGTCATCGGCTGGAGCTTCGGCGGCATCTATGCACGCGAGCTGGCGAAGAAATTTCCTCATCTGGTGCGGCAGATCATCACCCTGGCGACGCCTTTCGGCAAAGCCGAATTCTTCTCCGATACGGACACGATTTTGTCCCGTCCGGCAGCGCTGCCGTGCGACGATGCGCTGTTGCATCGGCTGAGCGAACTTCCGCCGGTATTGTCGTCATCGGTCTATTCGCAGACGGATGGCATCGTGGGGTGGCAAGGCTGCGTCGCGGCGGAATCGGTTCACCACCGCAACATCGAAGTGAAGGGCGTAAGCCACTTCGGCATGGTGCATCATCCCGATGTGCTGAACGTCGTCGCGGAACTGTTGAAGAATCGGGACCCGATGGCCGCTGCGGCATCGAACATCAATCAGAACCGGGCATCCATCGCATGACGCAAAGCCGGAAATAAAAAAAGGGGCCGGATTTCTGCGGCACCTTTTTTAGCGCATGCTTCCGGCTCAATGAACGCCTTGCGCGCTACCTTTGCCGCCCTCGGATTTGCCAAGCGGCGTGGTGAGTTTTTCCATGGCGGCCTTCTGGCGCTGGGTCGCCTTTTCGGTATCTTCCGATGCCTTCCGGGCGACTTCGCCAGCCAGTTCCTGCGCGGTGCGCGCAGTCTGCGGTATATGCGTCTCGGCGGTTTTCGCCAGGTTGACTTGCGTGCCGGCGGCGATATCGGTGAGGTGCTGCTGATATGCGCGCAGTTTTTCCGCATTCGGCTGCGCCTGTCCGGCGATCACGGACAGCGCTTCATGCGGGTCTTTGGCAGACAATATCTGTTTCGTATTTGCGATGATTTCTTCCATTACCGTTTGCGCGACCTGAATGTTGAGCTCGTTTATTTTTTGGACGGCACTGAATACCTGCTTGGACAATTCGGTAAACATGGAGAACTGGGATTCCAGATGGGCTTTCGCTGCGGGGGAGTTTGCCTGAGAATAATCGAACATAATGAATTCCTAAAAAAGAACGAATGACAAATTCGGAGAATTGCTCAAAAAACAGCAAGCAATCATGTTCGCTGTAACGCGAAGCCATAAGACGCTGCGCCTCTTCTCGAGTTTCAATTATCTTGTTTGTTTTTTCGCATCGCACAAATTTGACGATAGAAAAATTTAATGAACAGTTTTCATGGCGCCGCGAACGCCGATGCGGCAATCATGCCGAAACGAGATGTTATCGCGCAGCGAATGTGTTGAACGTTATTGAAAACGCGCGGGTCAAAACTGCGATATCCCATTACGCCGGTCATGAAGTTGCTTCATGCCTACGTGTCATTCAGAATTCATCAAGGAGTTTTTCATGTACAGCTTTCCTGCCAGCGCAACATCCGACCTGATCCGCAATAATATCGAAACCCAGTTCTCGTTTTTTTCGACGGTGTCCGCAACCATGTTGAATGCGACGTTGCAGTTGGGCGCCTTGAATGCCCAGGCCGGTCGAAAACTGATGGAAGAATCGACCGCTACCCTGGTAAAGGGAATGCAGTTGAGAACACTGGCCGATGCGCAAACGTTCATCGCGGAGCAGTCGCGCACGACGATCGAAAAAATGCGCGGTTATCAACAGAACGTGCAAAACATCGCAGCCGAAACCCGGATCGATCTCGATCCTGACAGGGTTGCCGCCGCGCCGGCGACGGAGCAGTCCGCGCAGCCGGATAATGCACATGATGCAGCCGCCGGAAAAGATGCCGCTGCGCCTGGACAACATGAAGGCAGCCATCATCCGTCTGCGCTGGTCGAGAAACTGATCGACGCGGTGGTCGGCGATCCGGACAAACTCCGCAAGCGCTAATAAACGGCAAACCGGTTCGATAAAGCGCGCGCGAATCAGGCAAACACCGAAGCACAATCTTAACCGGCCGGCAAACCTATTTGCTTGAATATCGAAGCCGAATCCCGCGCGCACCAGCGGCGATGAATGACTCCGTCCTTGACTTCAAACCATTCCATTGCCACGGCTTCATAACTCTCGCAGAGTGCCGGTTCGGTGCGAAACGGGTGCGTCGATTTTCCGCGTTCGATACAACGTACCGCCACCACATCGTTTTCGGCGATGATCGAATCGACCTGCAGCTTCATGTTGAAGCTTTTCATCTTTGCCTGCCAGATCGCCCTGACCTTGTCGACGCAGCCCCAGCCAAGCGGCCCATAGATCAGCGCATCGGGAGAAAATAGCGCGCAAAGCCCATCGATGTCACCGCGATTGAAGGCATCGACGTAGGCAAGCACAGTCTGTTTATTTCGCTCCGTCATGATGTTTCACTCATGCTGCCGATTCCGCAGAGGCAGAAAGCCGATGGTGTCTGCAATCATGCAGCGGCGCAATTCATTTGCATCAATGAATCGACGAACAACGCCGGATTCCGGCATGGGCCGGAACGGCAGTTGAAACCAATAACGTACCGGCCCGGCGTTTGCCGGGTCGGCACGCGAAACATCACCGGCTTTGCAAATCCCGGCGATCAATGCAGTTGATGCTTCAGATCGGATAATTCGCGATGCGCCTGCATGACGGCGGTCTTGAGTTTGCCATCGACATTGCCCGCCTGCTCGCATGCGGCTTTGGCACGGTCGCCCAACTGCTCAAGATCCTCCACGCATTGCCGGATACGGTTTTCATCCTGCGACTGCTGGATGATATCCCTGGCTTGCTCCGATTGCTGATCAAGCTTCTGAATGCAGTCTTTCAAATCCATCGGCACCGGAGTGGCGGACTGGCATGCCCGCGAGGCTTCATGGATGGTCTGCTCGATATGATTGAAACGCTGCCGAATTTCTCCTGATTGCATCATGATGTGACTCCTTTTTCAAAAGGTGCTGCGTGAAAAAAGCGAAGCGTCCTTTTCGATAGGAGCATGGCGGGATAGTTCCGGAATATGCGAGAACCGGTGATTGAATAACGCAATCAGTTCCATTCAACCACGGCTGTGCCGGCAATGGGAGGCGCTTGACGGATCGAGCAACACGAGCGCTGCGGCTCGCCAGCCCGGTTGTTCGGGTCAAGCCCTTGCTTCGACCAATCCGCCCTGCCGCAAACGATGCGTCCAATCGGCCAGCGCAATCAGCATTTTCTGAATATGTTCGCCGGTTGCGCCATCGGTCAGATTGCCCTGTTCGTCAAATTTGGCGTGCGCCGAAGCAATCATCACTTCGGGCCGGTTGAGTACCATGCCGTTCAGGTATACGAATACCTGCCGCAGATGATACTGGGCGCGTGCCGTGCCGATGCCGCCCGGCGTGGCGCCCATGATCGCGATCGGCTTGCCGTCGAATGGCTGATTGGGCGGCCGCGATACCCAGTCGATCGCATTCTTCAGCGGCCCCGGAATCGAATAGTTGTATTCCGGCGAAACGATCAGCATCGCATCCGCCGCCGCGATCCTGTTTCGCAGCGCTTGCACCGGTTCCGGGAAACCCTGTTCGCGGATATCTTCGTTATAAATCGGGATCGGCGCCAGATCGAAAATTTCCATTGCCATGCCATCGGGCAGAAATTGCCGGGCTGCCCGTAACGCCGCAGTGTTGTACGACTTTTTGCGAAGACTGCCCGATAGGCCAAGAATTTGCAGCGGCGTAGCCATTCCGATTCCTTTCAGTCGATTCAGTCGACACCGCGGGAAGAATTGCCGGAACTCGCCGGCATCAATGCAGCAACTGACTGGACGCGGTTGCCGACGGCGCGGCGTCCTGGCGCGGCGCGCCTTGTTCGATGAAATTCTTCATCCGGATCAGGTCGTCTTCCAGTTGCTGTTCGGGGTCGCTGCCGAGCAGAACGGCCACGGCCTGCCCCACCGCGCCGGCTGGCGGGCGGTACGACATGCGTACCGTGGCGAACGTGCCGCCATCCGCCGGTTCAAGATGCACCGATCCGGCATTGTCCACGGTCGCGCCCGGTTCGCTTTGCCAAGCGATGGCTGTCGGACGCGCGCACTCCGTGAAGACCGCGTCCCATTCCACATTGACGCCGGCGGGTCCGTTCACAATCCAGTGCGAACGTTGCTGTCCCAGATCGCTGACTTCCACCACATGCGACATGAATTGCGGGAAATTCTCGATTTTATTCCAGACATCGAAAACCGCTTCGGGCGAGGCATTGATCCGGATGGTTTTTTCCACCACCACATCTTGCGTCTCCGCTGCCATGCCGAACCACCGTTTCAGATCGGCGCCGCCCGCATTGCGTGCCAGCAAGCCGACCCCGACTGCCGCCAGCGCCACGCCTACCGGCGAACGCCGCGTCAATCCGTAGTATCCCAGCATGCCGCCGCCCAGCAGCGCCATGATGCGCATCGGTGTCCAGTCCTGCTCCATCAGTGCCGCGCTGCCATGCGAGCGGCGGCTTCCTTCCTGCGCATTCGTTCGGCCGGCCTGTTCGACCCGGGCGTCCAGCTTGTCCCTGACATCGATGACGCCCGGGATCGCCTGCACCAGCGAGATCAGATACGCTTTCTCGTCCGCGAGAACCGGCCCGCTCAGCGTGACGCTGCCGTCTTGCGCCGTCACTTCGATGGCATGCGAATCCGAAACGCTGCGCCCGAGCTTGGCCTTGACGCGCGCGGTCAGCACATGATTGTCGATCGGCTTGGCGCTCTTGCCCATGACGCGATTGGCGCGTGCCTGCAAACCCGTCAGCCGGTTGCCGGTATCGCGCACGGCTGCATTGATTGCGTTGCCGGTTTTATGGGTCACGCTGCGCATCTTGTCTTGCGCCATTGCGCGCCGCCGCCTGCCCTGCGACGGATCGGCCAGATACATGGCGACCGCCCCCAGCGCAATACCACCCAGCCATGTTGTCAATTGCAAATTGCTTGCAGATTTATGTTTCACGATAGGCTCCTTTTTGTTCGAACGGTTTCGATATCCGGCAGCTGTTTCCTGCATTAAAACCTTGCTGCCGGTTCATGGATTTTTTGTGCTTGCATATTAAAGATGTATCGCACGCCTATCTGGACTGGTGCGTGCGCTCATTGTTTTTCCGGCCCTTGGCAACGATTCCGCCGCTATCCGCCATTCGGGAAAGTTGGCGGCGATCGGCTCGGCCAAGCAGGTCCTTCACCTCGTCGTCGGTCACCTGCGCGAATTCGCCGTACCACAAGCTGACTGAATAAAACGGCTCGGGTGTTTTCAGGCAAACGAGCTCATCCGCTTCCGTACGGATCTTGGCGCACGCATCCGGCGCACCAACCGGAACGGCGACGATCACGCGCGCCGGATGCTGCTCGCGCGCTGCGGCGATCGCCGCCAGCATGGTGCAGCCGGTTGCCAGGCCGTCATCGACCAGCATCACGGTGCGCCCTTCCAGTTGCGGCAACGACCGACCGGCACGGTAAAGTTTTTCGCGCCTTTCCAGCTCAAGCAATTCGCGCTGCGCAATCGCATCGACAACCCGGTTATCGACATCGAACATTGCGATCACAGCCGGCTTGACGACACGCTGGCCGCCGCTGGCAATGGCGCCCATTGCAAATTCTTCATATCCGGGCACGCCGATTTTTCGCACCAGCAAAATATCGAGCGGAAGCTGCAGTGCCTCGGCAATGCCGAAACCAACCGGCACGCCGCCGCGCGGCAATCCCAACACGATGGCATCGGCATGGCCAGCATAAGCATTGAGCCGTTCGGCCAGCGCCATGCCGGCCTGCGCCCGGTTTTTAAAAATATTTTCAGCCATGATTACACCGGATGAATAGACGCATATGCGTTGATAATCAATCAGGAGCGCATCCGGCCCTTGCATGGCATCGCCGGGAATTCAATCATTCGTGCGCAATTCGTATCGCAAGCATCATGGTTGAGCCTTTGTGGATTGCGCCGCCATGCGGAAGTTTGTTTTGCGTTAAACCGTTGCATTTCACCCTATTTGGTTGTTTGACCGCGCATCCCGATTAAAGATCGCAAAAAAAGCAAAACTGTTACATCAACGAGCGGACACGCAACTCACGTCCGGCAGCATGCAGTGCATGCATTGACCGTAGTCAATGACGAAACAGAAGCGCTTTGATTCATTGCAAAATTTCAGTGTTGGTCCCGCGAAGCACACCGCTAGTAAGGCTTACCGCGATCAGGTAATTCTTGCCGGTCGGTGTCCGTCGACTTTTTCAGGCATGAAAAAAACCGCAAAGCCTCGATGGCACGCCGCCGAGGCTTTTTATATCAAAGCGTATCGGCCGGTTCGTCAGTGCAGCGTGGAGCGGCTTGCATCCGAAGGCTTGGAAATTCCTTCCAGCGTATCTTCCACCTTGGTTTCATTGGGCGCATGCATTGCCAGATCGCCGAGCGACACCATGCCGATCAACCGATTCTGCCGATCCATCACCGGTACGCGGCGGATCTGCGCGCCCCGCATTTTTTCCATCACCGCGTCGATCTGTTCATCTTCGAAACAGCACTGCACATCGCTGCTCATCACCTCGCTTACCGCGGTCGAATCGACCTGCTTGCCGCTCGCCACGCCGCGTACCGTAATGTCGCGGTCGGTCACCATGCCGATCAATTGCCGGCCGTCCCAGACCGGCAAGGCGCCGACATTGAGCTGGTCCATGGTTTGCGCAGCGCGTTGCAGCGAGTCGTTCGGCGCAACGCAGGTTACGTCTCTGGTCATGATGTCTGAAATCTGATTCATCGCTTTCTCCTTCATAAGATTGTAAAAATGCGAAATTGAACAACGGCGGGCGGCATGAAAGCAAGCAAGACTTGCACCAAGTTTGTGGCGATGCATTGCGGAAAGCGATCCGCTTTATCGGCGATTGCGGATAAAGAGGAACGGGCTGCGATTTATTTGACAGGATTGCGGTCTATCTCCTTGTTACCGGCCATCGGGAGGAAACAGAGGTGAATATCGCTCATTGCCTTGCCAGGCATCTGCCGGCGATTCTGGTGGCTGCAATCACTGCGCAGCAGGCAATCGCGCAATCCGATATTTCCAGTTTCGCATTCGTGCAGGATGACGGCACGCTGAAGGTAAGCGGTACGCTCATCCACCTCTACGGCATCTATATTCCGCCGACCGACAAGACCTGCTACACGTTCGTCAGGCCGATGCCGTGCGGGACCAGGGCCTCGCTGGCGCTCGACTTCAAGCTGGGCGGCGACTTCGTTCATTGCATTGAAAGAGCGCGCCGCCCTGACGGCAGCATCACGGCCAGTTGTAAACTGGGTGACGAGGATCTGAGCGCGTGGATGCTGCAGAAAGGCTGGGCGGTCGCATTGCCGGACGCCCCTTTCGAATATGCGGCGCTGGAAAAAATCGCGCGGGCAAGAGGATTCGGGATTTGGGGAATGCCGGTCGATGCAATCAGGAAACGTCCATAGGCTTTGCGCCTGGTTGAACCGCGCCGCGGCGATCCGGGCCGCCCGACAGGATAAAGCCGCAAGCGCGGTTTTCCAAGCGGCGTCTTTAATGACGGCGGAGCGTGAGCTTGTCAGAAATACATTGCGTCGCCTGCCTGTTTTGGCATGGAAGTCCGCGCCGGACGGTAAAGCTGTCATACTATCGCCTTCCCCGCCCAGCAAGCCTCGACCACCGTTTTCCGGTGCGTGCTTTACATATTGCAACTCATGATGGAATCGCCCAAAAACATTTATTCCTATCCCCGCCATCGGACCGGCGCGATCAAGCCGGCGCCGTTTCTGCCGATGTCGCGCGCGGAGATGGATGCGCTCGGCTGGGATTCCTGCGACGTGATCCTGGTGACCGGCGATGCGTATATCGATCATCCGAGTTTCGGCATGGCGCTGGTGGGGCGGCTGCTGGAAGCGCAGGGATTCCGGGTCGGCATCATCAGCCAGCCGGACTGGCTGTCGGCCGATGCATTCCGCGCGCTGGGCAAACCGAATCTGTATTTCGGCATCACGGCCGGCAACATGGATTCGATGGTCAACCGCTACACGTCCGACAAGAAAATCCGCTCCGAAGATGCGTACACGCCGAACGGCGAACCGAACAAGCGGCCCGACCGCGCGGTCGTGGTGTATGCGCAGCGCGTGCGCGAAGCGTATCCCGAAGTGAATGTGGTGATCGGCAGCATCGAAGCCAGCCTGCGCCGCATCGCACATTACGATTACTGGTCCGACAAGGTGAAGCGTTCGGTGCTGCCGGATTCGAAGGCCGACATTCTGCTGTTCGGCAATGCCGAACGCGCACTGGTGGCATTGACGCACCGGGTCGCGGCGGGCGAGCCGATCAAGTCGATCCGCGATCTGCGCGGCACTGCGTTCATGGTGCCGCGCGGCTGGAAGCCTGCCGACGATTGGGCCGAAGCCAATTCGACCCGTGTCGATACGCCGGGCCGCATCGAGCCGCATCCCGATCCGTATGAAATGAAGTCGAAGGAAGACGCCAGTTGCAAGACCGAAGACGCGGCGCCGGCCGAACAGCCGGTGCTGATCCTGACGCGCGAAGAGCGCCAGGCCGCGTTGAAGGAAATCCGCAACAAGACCGTGGTGCGCCTGCCCTCTTACGATGTGATCAAGGACGATCCGGTGCTGTATGCGCATGCGTCGCGCGTGTTCCATCTCGAATCGAATCCCGGCAATGCGCGGGCGCTGGTGCAGGGCCATGGCGAGCGCGACGTGTGGCTCAATCCGCCGCCGCTGCCGCTGGCGATGGACGAGATGGATCACGTGTACGACATGAACTATGCGCGCGCGCCGCATCCGAGTTACGGCAAGGCGAAAATCCCGGCCTGGGACATGATCCGCTTCTCGGTCAACATCATGCGCGGCTGCTTCGGCGGCTGCACCTTCTGCTCGATCACCGAGCATGAAGGCCGCATCATCCAGAGCCGTTCGGAGCCGTCGATCCTGCGCGAGATCGAACTGATCCGCGACAAGACCAAGGGTTTCACCGGCACCATTTCCGATCTCGGCGGGCCGACCGCGAACATGTACCGGCTGGCGTGCAAGGACAAGAAGATCGAAGAGTCGTGCCGCCGCCTGTCCTGCGTGTATCCGACCATCTGCTCCAATCTCGGCACCGATCACGGCAAGCTGATCCAGCTCTACCGCAAGGCGCGCGCGATTCCCGGCGTGAAGAAAATCCTGGTCAGCTCCGGCCTGCGCTACGACCTCGCGGTGCGTTCGCCCGAGTATGTGAAGGAGCTGGTCACGCATCACGTCGGCGGCCTGCTGAAAATAGCGCCCGAGCATTCGGAAGAAGGCCCGCTGTCGAAGATGATGAAGCCCGGCATGGGCGCCTACGACAAGTTCAAGGAACTGTTCGACAAGTATTCGAAGGAAGCCGGCAAGGAGCAATACCTGATTCCGTACTTCATCGCCGCGCATCCGGGCACCACCGATGAAGACATGCTGAACCTCGCGCTGTGGCTGAAGAAAAACAATTTCCGTCTCGATCAGGTGCAAACCTTCATGCCGACGCCGATGGCGCTGGCCACCGCGATGTACCACACGCGCAAGAATCCGCTGCGCAAGGTGACTGCCGATTCGGAAGCGGTCGAGACGGTGCGTACCGGAAAAATCCGTCGCTTGCACAAGGCTTTCCTGCGCTATCACGATCCGGCCAACTGGGAAATCATCCGCGAAGGATTGCAGCGGATGGGCCGCGCCGACCTGATCGGCAGCAGCGAACGGCATCTGGTGCCGCGCCATTCTGCAACGCCCGGCCTGACGGCGGTGGAGCGGCGCCGGGAAACGCCGGGACCGAATCAACTGGCGAAAAAATTCGGGCAAAACAAGCCGCGCCCGGGCGGTGCGGTCGAGCGCAAACCGATGGCGGTTGCGGCGCGCCCGGCACGCAAAGGCGCGATGGTCGCGCCGCGAACCGGGCGCAAATGACAATCTGAATGTATCTGTCGAGAAAAGGGACTTCCTTCAGTAGTAGGGCGTCAATAAGCGCAGCGCATTGCGCCGCATGCTGCGCATAAATTACCGACATACCTGACGCACTGATGGCACTTACGTCTTTACGGTGAATCTGCTGTCAACGGCCGTAACCATGCTGCGCAATGCGCTGCGCTTATTGACGACCAAAGGAAGTCCCTTTTCGGGACGCCCTACTTACTGTCGCCGTCGGATTGTTAATCAAACTCGAAACCCGTTAATCGCATCCCGCGTCGCCAGCGCCACCCGCCGCGCCGCCTGCGCGAAATCCTCGCCTGCTTTTTCATCCGGCCTCGCATACAGAATCGCGCGCGACGAATTGATCATCATGCCGGTGCCGCCCGCCGTCCTGCCCGCCTCGACCGTCGCCTGAACGTCGCCGCCTTGCGCGCCGATCCCCGGCACCAGCAGCGGCATGTCGCCGACGATCTCGCGCACCTGCGCCAGCTCCGCAGGAAATGTCGCGCCGACCACCAGTCCGCACTGGCCGCTGGTATTCCATTTGTCCGCCACCAGCCGCGCCACATGCTGATACAGCGGCTTGCCATCCACGTTCATGAACTGCAAATTCGATCCGCCCGGATTCGATGTACGGCACAGGATGATCGCGCCGCGGTCTTTCCATTCCAGATACGGCGCGACCGAATCGGCGCCCATGTAAGGATTGACCGTCACCGCATCCGCGCCGTAGCGCTCGAACGCTTCACGGGCATATTGTTCGGCGGTCGCACCGATATCGCCGCGCTTGGCGTCGAGCACGATCGGAATCAGCGGATATTTTTCACGCAGGTAGGCGCAGATCGCCTGCAGTTGATCCTCCGCTCCCAGCGCCGCGAAATAGGCGATCTGCGGCTTGAACGCGCAGGCAGCGTCAGCGGTCGCGTCGATGATCGTCTTGCAAAAGGTAAAGATTGCATCGGGCCGATCCTGCAAGTCTTCCGGAAATTTGGCGGTATCCGGGTCCAGCCCGACGCACAGCAATGAGTCGTGCGCTTTCCAGGCGGCGGATAATTTGGCGATGAAAGTCATGGCGAGCCCTTGATATTTCTGACATGCGCATTGTAACGTGTCGTGCTATCGTTCCGGCATGACTTCACTGACGCGCAAAGACTGGATTCTGCTGGCCCTGCTCACCCTGAGCTGGGGCATCAACTGGCCGATCATGAAAATCGGCGTGCGCGATTTTCCGCCGATGACGTTCCGCACGCTGGGCATGCTGGGCGGGCTGCCCGCCATCTGGCTGGCGGCGCGGATGCAGCGCATATCGATGGCGATTCCGCAGGGACAAGCCAAAACGGTATTCAGGCTCGCCATTCCGAATATGCTGGTCTGGCATTTGTTCGTGATTCTGGGCGTGAAAATGCTGTCTTCCGGACGCGCCGCCATTCTCGGTTACACGATGCCGGTCTGGGCCGTGCTGTGCGGCCTGGTATTTTTCCATGAACGGGTGACGCGCATGGCATGGCTCGGCATCGGGTTCGCGCTGGCGGGCGCGCTGCTGCTGTTGTCGAGCGAATTCGGCGCACTGGCCGGCCAGCCGCTCGGCAGCCTGCTGGTATTGATCGCCGCCGCCGGCTGGGGTTACGGCACGGTGGCCATGAAGCGCAGCCGGATCGAAATGCCGACCATCTCCCTCACGTTCTGGATGCTGTCGATCACTACACTGATGATGGCCGCCGCGTCCTTCACGTTCGAGCGCGCGGCCTGGCGCATGCCGACTGCCGTCGAATGGGGCGCCATTGTTTATAACGCGCTGATCATCTTCGGTTTCGCGCATGTCGTCTGGTTCAGGCTGGCGCGCACGCTGCCGCCGGTCGCTTCCAGTCTGTCGGTAATGATGATCCCGGTCATAGGCGTGCTGTCGGGTGCATGGCTGCTGGGCGAAACGCCGCATTGGCAAGACTATGCGGCAATGGGATTGATCCTGGCGGCAATGAGCACGGTACTGTTGAAACCGCGCTCGGCGGTCTCCATCTGATACGGATAAGCGACAATGCTTGAATGAACCCGCAAGGTTTGCTAATTTTCCGAACGATTACTTTTAAAGGAAATCCTGATGAATACATGGTTGAAATGGTGTGCGATCGCAGTGTTTGCCTCGATGCTCAGTGCATGCGGCTATAACGACTTCCAGTCCAGGGATGAAAGCATCAAGGCGGCGTGGAGCGAAGTCGTCAACCAGTACCAGCGCCGCGCGGACCTGGTGCCGAATCTGGTCAATACCGTCAAGGGTTATGCGTCGCACGAAAGAGATACGCTGGAAGCGGTCATCAAGGCGCGTGCCGCCGCCACCAGTTTCCAGATCACGCCGGAAGTGCTGAACAATCCGCAGGCGTTCCAGAAATTCCAGCAAGTGCAAGGCGAGCTTTCGTCGGCGCTGTCGCGCTTGATGGCGGTGTCGGAAAACTATCCGCAACTGAAAGCCGACGGCCTGTTCCGCGACCTGCAATCGCAACTGGAAGGAACCGAAAACCGGATCACCGTCGCCCGCCAGCGCTATATCAAATCGGTGCAGGAATACAACGTTCTCGCGCGCAGCTTTCCCACCAACCTGACGGCGAAAATGTTCGGCTACGACGTGCGGCCCAATTTCACGGTCGACAATGAAAAGGCGATTTCAAACGCGCCCGCCGTCAATTTCGGCAAGTAATCGGATCCGACGCCAATGCGCTTTCTTCGCACTCTGACAGGTTTGGCGCTGGCATTGCTCGCCGCCATCGCCGGCGCCCAGGATTTCACGCCGGTTCCGCCGCTGCAATCGCGCGTGACGGACACGGTTGCCATGCTGAATCCGGCGCAGCGCAGCGCACTGGAAAATGTGCTCAAGGACTATGAAACCCGCACCGGCAGCCAGGTTGCCGTTTTGTTGATTGGCAGCACGGCGCCGGAGGCCATCGAGCAATACGGCATCCGTGTCGCCGATGCATGGCAACTGGGCCGCAAAGGCGTGGACGACGGCGTGATCCTGATCGTCGCGAAAGATAATCCGCCGGCACTGCGGCGTCTGCGCATCGAAGCCGGGCGCGGCGTGCAAGGCACGATCACCGATGCGCAATCGAAACGGATTCTGCAGGACGTGATCGCGCCGCATTTCCGCCAGAACGATTATTACGGCGGACTCGCGGCCGGCATTTCAGCCATTACCGGCCTGCTCGATCAGGAGCATCTGCCGGCACGGGCAAAGCAGCAGGCAGGCACGCAGAACGACTCTGTTTTTTCCGCACTCATCCCGTTCATTTTCATCGCGCTGATGATCATCGGCGGCATGGTGTCGCGCGGACGAAGATCTCGCAACGCATTCAGCAGCAACGGCTGGGGAAACGCGGCAGGGATCATTCTCGGCAGCGCAATCGGTAGCCGGGGCGGATTCGGCGGCGGTGGCGGCGGCTTTTCCGGAGGCGGCGGATTTTCGGGTGGCGGCGGCGGTTTCGATGGCGGCGGCGCGTCGGGAGACTGGTGATGAAAACCCTGAAGCGGATGATCCGCCATCTGGCAACGACCACCGCGGCCGGCCGGCGCGCGTTTCCGGCCGCTACCCTGCAAGCGATCCAGGCCGCGATCGCCGAAGGAGAAACCCGGCATCGCGCCGAAGTCCGGCTCATCGTGGAACCGGCGCTGTCGATGCAAGCGGCGCTGAACGGCACATCGGCACGCGAACGGGCGCTGGAATTGTTTGCGCATTACCGCATCTGGGATACCGAAGAAAATTGCGGCGTGCTTGTTTACATCAATCTGGCCGATCACAAGGTCGAGATCGTTGCCGACCGTGCGATCGGCCGCCTGATCAGCGCCAGAGAGTGGCAGGCGATCTGCCGCACGATGACCAGGGGTTTCGCGCACGGCGCATTTCATGACAGCGTGCTGGCGGCGCTGGATCAGATGCATGCACTGCTTCAGACGCATTTCCCGGATGACGGATCGCGTTCGAACCAGCTTTCGGACCGGCCGATCGTTCTTTGAAACGGCATCATCCCCGCTCGTACACCCACTGCAGCAATGCGTCCTGCGCCGCTTGCCCGCGTGCGGCGTTGGCATGGTTGATCAGGCACACCACCGCGTAGCGCCGGCCCGAGGCTGCCAGAACGTAACCCGCCACTGAGCGCACGTCATCCAGGGAGCCGGTCTTGACATGCGCATTTCCGGCGATACCGCGGGTGGTGAGACGGCGCCGCATCGTGCCGTCGTAACCGACCAGCGGCATCGACGAAATGAACTCCGGCATGGTCGGCGACCGGAACGCGGCCACCAGCATTTTCCCCATCGCGCCGGCCGGTATCCGTGCCATGCGCGACAGGCCCGAGCCATTATCGACCGCGACGTCCTGCACGTCGATTCCCTTGTTGTGCAGCCAGCCCTTGATCACGCTCGCGCCCCGCTCCGGATTGCCGGGACGCTGGTAAATATCGGTCGCCAGCGTCAACAGCAATTGCCGCGCCATCACATTGTTGCTGTATTTGTTGATGTCGCGAATCACTTCGGACAATGCGGGTGACTGCCATTCTGCGATCAGGCGCGCGTCCGCGGGCAGCATGCCGTTTTTCACTTCCCCTTTGAAAACGCCGCCTGCATCGCGCCACATTTGACGGAATACCGCGCCGAAATACTGCGCATGCGACATCAGATACGGATGCATGTACCACGATTTTTCGCCGCAAGCTGCCGAAAAGCTTCCGCTGAAACGGGCGCTGCGGTCCTCTATCGCCGGCTGCAGTTTGCCATGCCAGTCGCCGCAATCGCCGTTCGTCAAGCGCGGACCGGTCACCGGATAATCAGCGATCGGCGGATCGGTCGTTACCTTGACCAGCCCGCTCGCTTCGTCCGGCTGAAATATGAAACTGATCGCCTTGTAGTTCAGCAGCAACCCATCCGGGCCGGCGTTATAGGGCTTCAGCGGTTCGCCATCGAATAGTGCGGGATCGTATGATCCTTGCTCGAATACGCTGCGATCGAGCAGCAGGTTGCCGCGAATTTCCCGTATGCCCGCAGCGCGAATCCGGCGCAAAAACAGCCAGAAATTTTCAATGACCAGCTTCGGATCGCCGCCACCCTTGATGATCAAATCGCCTTGCAGTACATCGCCTGTTTGCGATCCGGTGACGTAGGCTTGGGTTTTCCAGGAAAATGTCGGACCGAGCAGTTCGAGCGCCGCATCGGTGGTCACGAGTTTCATGGTCGATGCCGGGTTGAACGGCAGCGCCGGATTCAGCATGAAGACCGGCTTGCCGGCGGTGACGTCCTGCACATAAATGCCGACCGCATTGAACGGAATGCCTGCACGAGCCAATGCATCGGCAACAGGAAGCGGCAGTTCTTGCGCCAGCGCGACGCCGACGAGTAAAAATAAGCAGGTGAACGCTTGGAGTGTCTTGAAAATTCGCATAGGATAGGTAGGATTCATTTCATCGATAACCATATGTGTGTGCGAACGGAATTTGGACGATGCATTATCCCATGCGATAGGAGTGCACCAACATGAAGTTGCAGCAGAAAGTAGCGATTGTGACCGGCGCGGCAAACGGTATCGGCCTTGCCTGCGCCCGCCGTTTCGTGGCGGAAGGCGCGCAGGTCATGCTGGCCGATATCGACCAGGCAGCCGGCCTGGCGGCGGTTGCGGAATTGGGCGCGGCGTCCTCGTTTTGCAAAGCGGATGTCGGCGTGAAATCCGATGTCGATTTGCTGATCGGCGCCACGCTTGCCGCGTTCGGCCGCATTGATATTTTGATCAATAACGCAGGGATCACGCACGCTGCCGATTTTCTCGATCTGGCCGAGGAAGATTTCGACCGGGTGCTGCGCGTCAATCTGAAATCGATGTTCCTGTGCGGCCAGGCGGCGGCGCGCGTCATGGTCGGACAAGGCAGCGGGGCGATCATCAATATGTCGAGTGTCAACGCGATACTGGCGATTCCGAACCAGGTGCCTTATGTGGTATCGAAAGGCGGCATCAATCAATTGACGAAAGTCATGGCGCTCAATCTCGCGCCGCACGGCATTCGCGTCAACGCGATCGGCCCCGGCACCATCATGACGGAACTGGCGAAACAGGCAGTCTTGTCCAGCGATGAAGCGCGCCGCAAAATTTTGTCGCGCACCCCGCTCGGCCGTTGCGGCGAGCCGGAAGAAATCGCATCGATCGCGGCTTTCCTTGCCGGCGACGATGCATCCTACCTGTCGGGCCAGACGATTTACGCCGATGGCGGCCGGCTCGCACTCAATTACACGGTTCCAGTCAAGGAATGACCATGCCCAGAAAAAATCCGCATGCCGGCGATATGCTGGCGCTCGACAACCAGTTCTGCTTCGCGCTTTATTCCGCATCGCTGGCAATGACAAAAACATACAAGCCGTTTCTCGAGACGCTGGGACTCACGTATCCGCAATATCTGGTCATGCTGGTGTTGTGGCAACAGGACGATGTGCTGGTCAAAACGATCGGCGAACAGCTTTTTCTCGATTCCGGCACGCTGACCCCGCTGCTGAAACGGCTGGAAGCGTCCAATCTGATCGTTCGCGCCCGCGATGATGTCGACGAGCGCCAGGTGCGCATCACGTTGACCAAGGAAGGACGCGCGCTGAAGAAAAAGGCGCAGGACATTCCGCGCCAGGTGCTGTGCGCCAGCGGCCAGCCGCAAGCGGCTCTCGGCAACATGCGGGCCCAGCTCTCGGTCATACGCGACGACCTGATCCGCTTCAATACATAAAATTCATTGCACCGGCAGGCATATGGGCAAGCGGCGCCTGGCGCCGGAATATTAAATTGCACACAATTAAATTGTGTAGTATATTTTTGGCTGAAAGCAAACCCCATCCGGTTGCCCCACCAATTCAAGGAAAAACACATGCAAATCCTGTACACAGCCAATGCCACCGCTACCGGCGGCCGCGACGGCCGCGCCGTCACCAGCGACAACCATCTCGACGTGAAATTGATCACGCCGAAAGCACTCGGCGGCGCCGGCGGTCAAGGCACCAATCCGGAACAACTGTTCGCAGCCGGTTATTCCGCCTGCTTCCTGTCGGCGATGAAATTCGTGGCGATGCACACGAAAACCGCATTGCCTGCCGATGCGGCAGTGACTGCGGAAATCGGCATCGGCCCCAACGGCCAGGGCGGCTTCGGCCTGGCGGCGGAACTGCGCGTCGCATTGCCCGGGATGGAACAAGCCGCTGCGCAGGCGTTGATCGCCAAGGCGCACGAAGTTTGCCCTTATTCGAATGCCACGCGCGGCAATATCGACGTCAAGGTTGCGCTGATTTAACTGAAGATCCCGGCGCTCATTCAATGAATGAGCGCCGATCGCATCGCGATTGACGCAAGTGCTGTCATTGAGTAGTCTGGTTCCAACCAACAGACGAACCCGCCATGATTCCCCATCTCACCGCTGCCCAGCTACGCACCGCCCTTCCCTATCCCGCTCTGATTGCCGCTTTGCGCGAAGCTTTTCAGGAAAATATCGAAGCGCCGACACGGCATGTGCATACGGTATCCGAAGAACATGCGACAACCTTGCTGCTGATGCCGGTCTGGCAACCGGCGGGTACGATGGGCGTCAAGCTGGTGACGGTGGCGCCTGCCAATCGGGCAAAACAACTGTCCACAGTCCACGCGATCTTCGTGCTGTTCGATACGGCGACCGGCGTGCCGATTGCATTAATGGATGGCGAAGAACTGACATTGCGCCGGACCGCGGCGGCATCGGCATTGGCATCGGATTACCTGTCCCGTCCCGATAGCGCATCGCTTCTGGTAGTCGGTACCGGGACGCTGGCGCCCTATCTGGCTGCCGCGCATTGCGCGGCGCGTCCGATTCGAAGCATCGAGGTATGGGGCCGCTCGCAAGACAAGGCCGAACAGACCTTGGAACAAATCGATGCGCAAGACTTGCCGCGCGGTGTCACGGTGAACGTCGTCAGCGATCTCGAAACAGCAGTACGCAAGGTGGATATCATCACTTGCGCGACCACCAGCACGGCGCCTATCGTGAAGGGCGACTGGGTCAGCCTCGGCACCCACATTGACCTGGTCGGCGGCTTCAAACCGGACATGCGCGAAGCGGATGACGGCCTGATGGAAAAAGCAACCGTGTTTGTCGATACCTTTGCCGGCGCGCTGGCCGAAGCCGGCGACCTGATTCAACCAATCGGATCAGGCCATTTGCAGCGCGACGCGATTGTCGCCGAGCTGGCCGATCTGGCGGCAGGCCGTCACACCGGCCGGCACCATCCGGAACAAATAACGCTGTTCAAATCGGTCGGCACCGGCATTGAAGATTTGTGCGCTGCGAATCTGGCGTGGTCGATTTTTTCCAGATGAAACCCTGACCGCATCGGCACTACTCAATCGGTTTTTTGTCCACTGCGCCGAACAGCATAAGGCGGCTTTCCCGTTGTGCCAGGCATCACATCGACGATGACCCGCTCGACGTCCGGCATCGACTGGATCAGCTTTTCAAGATGGCTCGCCGTACCGGCATCCGGCACGCAGCCTTCGACCCATACGAACCGCCGCTTTACGGTAATCCAGAGGCTGGTATTGCTGAGGAAATCGTCATTGCCAAAGCGATCCTGAATCGACTTGCCGATGGAGGCATCGTATAAATAAGCATTCGGTTGCGCGCATCTTCCCTCCATCCAGCAACTGGTACCGCGCTCTACCCGGAAATGTTCTTCCTGCCTCATTTCTGCCGCGGTCAATAAAGGGCCGAGAGGAACCGGACATGCCGGCATGCCGTTCCTCACCTGGAAAAATGGATCGTTGAACCAATTTTTAAAAACAGCACGCCCTTCAGCGGCCGTTGCCGCAAGCGCAACCAGGGCGAGGAAAGCAAAAGAGATTTTTTGCATAACGGAAATGTTACCTGCCCCCCTATGGACTGTCATCCATTAGAACGCATCTCTCAAATGAATGGAGGACAGGCCCCAATTGTCGAAAGCCTTTTAATCCTGAACCGCATCTTTTTGGAGTCCCGGAATCTGGTACTTCGTCGTAAGACTCCGGGACATCCTAAACTACAACAATATCTGAAATGAACGTCCTTGGAATCATGCAAATATCCTTCTACATCAGCCTAGGAGACAGGTCCTGCAAAGCGGCAGTCGATTGCAAGGTTTGGTTGGCTATGCCGAACTGCGTGCTGGCCAAGATGGCTTGAGCCGGTGTCATTGAAATGTCCGACAGATTGCCATTCTTCGCATACTGGTATGCCAGGTCGCCACCGATCGCCTCTGCATCGCTACTGCGAAGATAGAATTCCAGCAACGATGAGGACAACGCCCAACCAGTTAAACCTGGATCTGCAGCACGAGCTTCGTCAAATGCGGTCACCAAACCATCGAAGTTGAATTGCACAACCTTCTTGTTATTGAGATTATTGGCCGAAGCTGCATCGTAATCAGGCGTATCTTCGATCACCATTTGTAGATTGACGACGCTATGGTAATTGATATCGGCATACCAGTCCTTGAAGGTGACTTGTTCACCGGTGCCGTTTACCAGAACCAGATCATTATTATTTTTATTGAACAGAAGATCCGCATATTGAATACCTTTTCCTAACGACAAGGTATTATCTTGACCGGCGCTAGCGATCACGGTGTCTTGGCCGTCGCCTCGGTTAAAGGCAATTACATCTGCTCCAGTGCCGGAATTTATGGTGTCATTGCCGCCGCCTCCGGCAATGTAATCGTTACCACTACCGCTTTCAATGGTGTCGTTGTCAGCTCCCCCATCGAACAAGTTTGCACCGTATGTGTCAGTCAATGTGTCCGAACCGGCTCCACCTTGTAAAAGATCGTTTCCGGCAGCTCCAGCAAGAACGTTATCGGCACTATTTCCTTTGACAAAGTTATTGAGGGCGTTTCCGGCACCACTGATAGCATCGGTACCAAACAAGAACAGTGCTTCTACATTGCTAGTCAGCGTATAGCTGATGGAGGATTGGACACGATCGAGTCCTTCGTTGGCATTTTCAAATACCGCATCATTGACGTTATCGACAATGTAGTTATCACTACCAGTGCCACCAAGCAATACCTCGGTACTTGACGATCCCCGTTGATTCACATCGGCCGCAGTCAGACTACTGCCATCGGCAAACTGGAACGTCTCGATTCGATAAGCCTCGTCCTGAAACCAGTTCTCGATCGTGATCTGGTCGCTAGCTGCCGGATTGCCCGGATCAGCAATCTTGATCACCATGTGATAACCGGAGCGCGAGGCCGTGATATCGCTCGCGGCAATACCTGCGCCAAAGCTCAACTTGTCCAGGCCAATACCACCATAATTGCTAAAACCGTAATCATTGATCGCATCCTGGCCATCGCCACGATTGAACAAATAGGTATCCGTACTCGCCCCTGCCACAAAACGATCATTGCCAGCTCCGCCAGACAGGATGTTCGAATAGGCGCTGGTGGTGTAGGTCGGATAATTGATCTTGATCAGGTCATCGCCGGCACCGCCTTCAACGGTGCTGTTGGCGTAGTAGCTGAAGGTGATGCTGTCGTTGCCGTCGCCACCGCGCAGCACGTTCGTGCCGGTACCCTGATCGGCAATCGCATCGTCACCGGCACCGCCGTCAATGGTGTCACTGCCGTCCGTGTCGGTGATCGTGTCATTGCCGTCGCCACCGTAGAGCGTGGCATTGGTATTGCCGGAGTTGATCGTGTCGTTGCCGCCCTTGCCATCAGCGAAAGCGCCGTCATTCCATAACGTCAGTACATCCGCACCTTCGGTGCCCGTGCCCGCAAAATCGGTCAACTGTGCCATGGTCAGGCTGGTGCCATCGGCAAACTGCGCCTGCTCGATCCGGTAAGTGGCGTTGTCCCAGTTCTCGATCGTGATCTGGTCGGTTGCCGCCGGATTGGCCGGGTCAGCAATCTTCAGGACCAGATTACTGCCGGAACGCGATGCCGTGATATCGCTCGCGGCAATGCCGGAACCAAACACTACCCTATCAACCGAGCCACGGCCACCATAATCCCAATCACTAATTGTGTCCTGCCCATCGCCACGGTCAAACAGATAGGTGTCGGCTTGTTCTCCGCCTTGTAGCCGATCATTACCTGCGCCACCTCGAATCGTATTGGCGTAGGTATGAAAGCCATTGCTGTTGTTAGAGACCTTGATCAGGTCGTTGCCAGCCCCGCCCTCAATCGTGTTGTTGGACTGATAGCTGTAGGTAATCGTATCGTTGCCATCTCCTCCACGCAAGACGTTATCGCCCGAATACTGATCATTGATGATGTCGTCGCCAGCGCCGCCGTCAATCGTGTCGCTGCCGTCCGTGTCGGTAATGGTGTCGTTGCCATCGCCACCATAAATCGTGGCATTGGTACCGCCTGAGTTGATGACGTCGCTACCACCCTTGCCATCAGCGTAGAGGCCGTCTGAAGCCAATGTAATGACATCGTCCCCGTCAGTACCCGTAGCCAGCAAATTATCCTAAAAACCGCAGTTAAAGAGATGAAATTTGCCGCGAAGTCAGGCAGATTAAGGGTTCACAGCCAAACGGAGGGATCACCCAATGGGTGAATCGAAACTGAAGCGAATTCGGGCCGAAGAAACGCTGCAAAGTTGCG
>DAIDBD010000048.1 GCA_027310305.1 Herminiimonas sp. | reverse complement strand
CAGCACATTGGCGAACGGCGTGCCCTGATTCATTGGCATACGCTCAACTGCAAACCCGAGCGCGTCGAGCGTGGCTTGCCATTCCGGCAAGGTCCGGCAATACAGACGGCTGTTGCGGTGGCCGCGCGCGAAAGTGGCTACCCGATCCACCAGCACGCTGTATCTGAAACGCCAGCCGCCGCCGACATCGCCGACGCGCAGGATCAATATGCCGGCAGGCAGCAATGCATCGCGCACCCGGCGCAGCACGTCGTTTTGCGCGTCGATATCGACGTAATGCAGCACATCGAGGATGACAGCCGCATCGGCCTGGCCGAACTCGGCGCGGCACATGTCGCCGACGGTAAAACGCACGGCGCATTGATCGCTTCCGTGCAGCGCACGCTGCGCCCGTTCGACATCGCGCGGCATCAATTCAATGCCGTGGATCGCCGATACTTGCGGCGCGGCGGGCCAGTGCTGCGGCCACTGCTGCTGTCGATGCAACGCTTGCGCCGCCAGCAGCCACGATGCCAGCAAACCCTGGCCGCAACCGATATCCAGGATGCGGCTCCGGTCCGCAAACAGGCCGCGCTCCAGCAGGCCGACGAATACCGGATCGCCGCCAAGCTTGCCGCGGGCGAAATGCCAGGCGAAGCGGCCGGCGGAACGATACGGGGCGGAAGCCTTGTCGATCAGGTGTTTTACGAACTCGGCTGTCATGGCGTGGCCGGTTGAAGTGCTGCAGATAGGGTAACGAAGCGCAGGCCGGCGGCGTCCGCCGCTTCCAGCAGCATCGGCAATACCGCCAGAATCACCGGCATGCCGGCGGCAGTACGCGCGCTGTTGCCGTCATGCAGCAGCAGGATCGCGCCCGGCCGCAACCCTTTCAGCAGGCGCAGCATCACCAGCTCCGGATCGCCGGTGCGGGTATCGAAGCCGCGCCGCGTCCAGGCGGCCAGCCGCAATCCCTGTTTCGCCAGCACCGGATCGAGGAACGGATTGCGCAAGCCGGCCGGTGCGCGGAAAAACTGCGGAACGCGGCCGCTGATGCCGCCCAGCGTTTGCTGCGCCGCGTCGATTTCCCGCGCCAGGCCTTGCATGCCCATCAATGCAAAATGATGGCGATGATGCTGGCTATGGTTTTCCAGCGCATGGCCGCGCGCGACCATCTCCTGGCACAAAGCCGGATAGCGTGCGGCCTGTTCGCCGATGCAAAAAAAGGTGGCCTTGACGTTATACCGATCCAGCAGATCCAGCACCTGCGGCGTGACTGCCGGATCCGGGCCGTCGTCGATCGTCAACGCGATTTCATCGCGCGCGGCCGACGCCGGCGGCAGCGCAGTCCAGTTGGGTCCGAGCCAGGTGCTGCGCGGCCACAGGCCGATCAACGTCAGCAGCAGATGATTGGCGGCCAGCGCCGCCAGCACCTCTGCCCAGACACGCGGGTCAATGATGAGCGCGATCAGCAGTGCCGCATGCAGCAGCACGCTGATAAAAATCAGCGGCGGCATGCGCCAGCGCAGGGGCGGGTTCGGTGTCATGTGGGTTTACCGCCTTGCGCAGAAAATACGGCCGACAACAGCAGCGCCAGCACCGCGCCGGGGCCGACGGTGACGCCGATCGCCTGCAGCACCGGCACCTGAGAAAACCCGAGCAGGCCGAAGCCGGCGACCGTGGTCAGATTGGCAAATACCAGCGACGTCAGCGTCTGCGGCGAAATGCCGCTGCCGCCATCCTTGCCGCCGCTGAAGAACAGCGCATAGTTCGAACCCACCGCGACGATCAGCAGCAAGCCAATCAGGTGCAGGATCGTCAGCCGCTGGCCGCCCGCCGCCAGCAGCGCCACCACCATCACCACGGCGGCAAATAGCGGCAGCAGTACACGCGCAACCCTGACCGGCGAGCGCAACGACCACAGCAACAGCAGGATAATGCCGGCCACGCCGCCCAGCGACAGCAGAATGGCCTCGCGCAGATAGCCGGAATACAAATTGTCGGATTCGGCTTTCAGGTCCACCAATAACGCGTTCGGCTGACCGGCAGCCGCCAGCGCGGCGCGGATCGGCGCCTGCGCCAGGCTTTCCGTGCCGGCCGGGGCGGTCAACGGCAGCATCGCATTCCAGTTGCCGCCGCGCTCGAACAGCAACGAATCCACCGCCAGTCCCAGCGAGGTGCCGTCGAGGTCGGCGCGATCCAGCGGCGCGCGGATTCTGGCGGCGGCGATATCGTTCAGCGCCGGCGCAAACAGTGCGGCGCGCACCGGCAAGCCTTGCACCGCCTGCTCCAGACGCTGCGCCAGTCCGTCCGCCGGCAGACTGGCCTGGCGCGCCTTTTGGGTGGCTTCGCTCGGCAGGTAACGCGCCGGGCTTTCGTACGCGGCCAGCACGCCTTTTTCCACCAGTGGCGTCAACTGTTCGCCCACTTTTTCAGCCGACCGCAGCACCGCCTCGCGGCTCCTGCCCGACACCACCAGCATGTAACGCACATCGGGCGCGCCCATGTCGGCGCGCAGACGGGCGTCGGTCATCTGGTCGGCGTGCGACACCGGACTCAGCGACGACAATTCGGTATTCCAGAGCGCGGACCGATGCAGGAAGACCACGACGCAGGCAAGCAGCGCGGCGGCGATCAGCGGCGTGCGCAATCGCGCGGCGTGCCGCAACAGCGCCGACAGGCGGGCGCCGATGGCCGACACATCGCGGATGCGAAACCCCGCCGGCAGCAGTTGCGGCAATACGAAGCGGGTCACTGCGGCGGCGGCGATCAGGCCGGCAATCGAATACAGCCCGAGTTGCGCCAGTCCGGGAAAATTCGACAGCAGCAACGACGCGAAACCGGTGATCGAAGTCAGCACGCCGAGGCGGATGGTCGGCCAGAAGCTGGCGATCCAGTCGGATGACCTTCCTTCCTGGCCGGCCGTATCCTGACGCGACTGCACGAACAGGTAAATCGAGTAATCGACCGCCTCGCCGATCAGCGTGGTGCCGAAACCGAGCGTGATGCCATGCACCATGCCGAAGCCGAGGCTAACGGCGACGATGCCCACCATCGCGCCGGACAGCACCGGCAGCAATCCCAGCAGCAATGCCGTCAACGACCGGTACACCACCAGCAGCAGCGACATGATGATCAGCGTACTGATGATCGACAGCCGCGTGACTTCGCGTTCAATGGTCTGGCGCGACTGTACTGAAAACACGCCGGGACCGGTCATCACCAGTTTGGCATTCGTGCCGGCTGCGCCGCCCTGCTCGAACGCCTGCTGAATCCGCGCCATCGCCTGCTGCTGGCCATCGGTGTCGGCGCCGGCCGCGCGGGTCTGCGCCAGCAGGATGGCACGCGTGCCGTCGCGCGAAGCCCATGCGCCGTCCAGCATGCGCGGACGGTTGCCGCCATTCATTTGCTCGAACAGTTGCACCATTTCGCCGGTCGGATCGCGCGGCAGCAGCGACTTGACCAGCATGCCGGCGGGCGACGCGATCAGGTCGATGCTGTCGCCGATCGCCGCGTGCAGGCCGGCGACGGTAAAGCGCTCGGGCGTCACCGCCGGACTCAGCAGGTAGCGATTGTCGAACAGGAAGGCTTGATCCTTTTCGCCATGCACCGGCTCGCCGTTGTTAACGACGACGAATGCCGGATCGGCGCGCAAGCGTTTCGCCATCTCTTTCGACAGCGCGGCGCGGCCGGTTGCATCAGCGCCTTCGATGCCGATCAGGATCAGCCGCGACACCACGCCGGATTGCAACTGGTCGAGCAGCACCTGCTGTTCCCTGGTCGGCGCGGCCGGCAAAAAGGCCGACAGATCGGCGGTGAAAGTGGTGCGCGCGATGACGATGCCGCACAGAACGATGCCGATCAGCCAGGCCGCGACAACGATCCGTCGGCGGGTAAAGTCCGGCTGCTTCATTGCGGCCCGATGCGCTGGATCGCCATCGACGACCGATCGCCGCTGGTTTCCAGAATCTCGATGCTGCTCACGTTATCCTGCCTGCCTTCGATGTCGATCTTGCCCACGATGCGCGCGAGCCGGGCATCGGTGGGCGTGAGCGTCAGCGTCCAGCGCTTCGCGTTGCCGGCGAGCTTCAGCGCGAACGAGCGCTCCAGCGCCTTGCGGTCGCCGGTGAGCGTGCCGCGAATGCTGTCGAGCAAGCCGGCCAGTTCCGGATAGTCCTGCAACTGCAGCACCTGCTTCTTGCGTCCGCGCTCGATGGTCAGCACGCCGCCTTCCAGCAGCATGGTTTCCGGCCTCGGCTTGAGGGTTTTCTTTTCCAGGCGGTCGGGTGCGCTGTACGACAGTTCGCCGCTCGACTCGACCGGCCACTCCAGCACGGCGACATATTTCTTTTCGACGAAGGTGGCGCGTCCCTGCTTGTTTTTTGCGAGCGCCTGCATCAACTGGTCGATATTCCATTCCGTAGCGAACACAGGCTGCCATGCCGCCGCCATCAGCATCAGCACTGCCGCCGCACGGCAAAAAATTCGCTTGCGGGAAACCGGATTCATTGTTGTCCCTTGTCGCCGACCATTGGTTTCGGCTGCCAGAAATTGAAAAAATTAAACCAATTGTACGGCGCATGCAGGCAGAATTTTTCCAGCAATCCGGCATAGCGCATCATGGTCCGGTCGATTTCATGTTGGCGCCCGCCTGCCGGAATATCGCTGAAGTCGGCCAGTTGCTCGAAATGGATCGCATAACGATTGCCGCCCATGTACAGCCCGGTCATGAATACCACCGGACGCCGCAGAATCGCGGCCATGCGAAACGGTCCCAGCGGAAAATCGGCCTGAGCGCCCAGCATCCCGACGGCCCGCGTGCCATCGGCGCCGAAGGTGCGGTCAGCCAGCATGCCGACCATCGCACCCTGCTCCAGCCGCGCCTTGATCCTGAGCATCGAATCGAGCTGTCCCAGACCGATCACATCCTGTTGCAAATCCGGATTGATCGCCGACAGCATCCGGTTGATCTTGCGCGCATTGTCTTCATACATCGCCATCGCCACATCCAGCGCATGACGATGTCCCAGCGCCCGCATCGCTTCAAAGCTGCCCATGTGCGCGCCGACCAGGAACAGCCCCTTGCCGTCGGCGCGCAACGCATCGACCACGTCCTGGCCATGCACTTGAATGTCGAACAAGTCGAAGCGCTGATTGAGCAGGTACACGCGGTCGTGTATGGTCGATGCGAACCAGAAAAAGTGCCGATAGATGTCGCGCCGGCGCACCGGCTGCGGCAATACGCGGCGCAGGTAATCGCGCGACGCGGCGCGGCTGGCCGGCGCGAACAGCAGGAAATAGACGGCAATGCCGCGCAGCACGACGCGCCCGACCGGCCGGCCCAAGGTCAGTGAAATCCAGGTCATGATGCGCAACATCAGCATGTTGCTGCGCTCGGGCTTGCTCGCCCAATCGGGTGGGCTGGACTCTCTCATGCCGGCGCGGCGTCAGGTACGCGAATCGATCCGGTGGCGACACGGCGTTCGCGGCAGACGATGTCGAAGCGGATCGCGCCGTTGCTCAAGGTTTCATAGTGCAACTGCAACGGTTCGCCGGGGCGCACCGGGCTGACGAACTTGACCGAACCGATCCGGCAGGCAGACAGATCTTGCCCGAGCGCGGCGCCGAGCGCATGCAGCGCTTCGTCCAGCAGGACCACGCCGGGCACGATCGGCGCGCCCGGGAAATGGCCGGCGAAGGCCGGATGGTTCGCCGCAATCGGCAGGGCGATCAAGCCGTTCGTCATGCCGCTTTTCCGTTCACTGCCGCATGTGCCCGGACCAGCGCCGCCAGCGCTTCGCGCGGCAATTTTCCGGTCGCATTGCGCGGCAATGCATCGACGAAAACCAGCGGACGCGGCAGGAA
This sequence comes from Herminiimonas sp., assembly GCA_027310305.1. Taxonomy (GTDB): domain Bacteria; phylum Pseudomonadota; class Gammaproteobacteria; order Burkholderiales; family Burkholderiaceae_D; genus DAIDBD01. Next base: position 41,051 of record DAIDBD010000048.1, on the reverse strand, counting down.
CACGGCATCGATGCGCAGGCGCAGTTGCGCCATGAGGGCGGATGACGTCAGTCCGGGCGCCACCACGAAAGCGGCAAGGCGGGTCACGTCCTCGTCCCCCGCTTCGTCCGGCATGTAGAACGCGCCGTCGGCCACGCCGTCGATCGCCGTCAATTGCAGATTGAGATAGGCGAGCGAATTGCGCTTGCCGGCGATATTGATCATGTCGGCCATGCGTCCATGCAAAAGAAAATGGCGCTCGTCCACGGATTCGATCACATCCTGCATCGGCACCGGCCGTTCGACATGGCCGCCGGCAGCCCAGGCGACGCCATCCCGCTGCGACAGCGTGACGCCGGCAAACAGTTGCCATTCCTGCGTCCGCACCGAGTTGCGCACCGCGATCTGGCCGGTTTCGGTGCTGCCGTAAATTTCCAGCAGAGGCGCGGCAAAGCGCGCTTCCAGTTCCGCCGCCAGCGTTGCCGACAACGGCGCGGTCGCCGACAGGATCAGATCGACCGGCGGCAAGTCGAGCCCGGTGCCGATCACCGATTTCATGTGCACCGGCGTCGACACCAAAGTGCATGGCCGCGGCACCGACGCAATCGCGTTGCAGATGTCGGCCGGATAAAACGACTGGCCGGAAAACAGCGCATTGGCGCTTTGCATCACGATCAATACCGTCGATTCGAATCCGTACATGTGCTGCGGCGGCACGGTGCCGATCACGGCATGCGAACGGCCATCGTCGAGCCTGCACAATTGCGCTTCGGCGCGCACGTTGGCTACCAGCGCGCCCCAGGTTTTCGGATGCGGCACCGGCACCCCGGTCGAGCCGGACGTAAATACATAGGCGACGAGTTGCGCGCCATCGATCCGCGGCACGGCGTAAGGGCGTTCCGCCGATCCGTGCGCATCGGCGGCTTCGGATTCGGTCAACGCCGGAAATTGCATGCGCGGCAAATCAACCGTGCAGTCGGCGGAGTCGGTCAGGCAAAATACATCGGGTGCGAACTGCGCCATCTGCCGGATCATTTCCGGCGTTTGCGTGGACGGCAGCAAACTGATTTTCTTGCTGACCAACGCGGCGCCCAGGCCGACCGCGAACCGGTAACGGTCGCCGCAGGCATTGAGCATATGGCCGCCGGCGGGCAGACGGCTGCAGAGCGCCGCCACATCGGCCAGAAAACGCCCGGCCGTCACCGGCTTGCCGTCGCGCCAGGCAAAGACGCGCTCTGCGCATTGATGGGTAATCAGGGGAAACAATGGCATGGTCAAAAATCTTCCGGCAACAGCGCATCAAGCCTTGCTGGCGGGCGTTTTCCAAAAAGCTTTGACACCCTCCAGGATAGAGGCATGCTTCATGTCGGGAAACACCTGCTTGCGCACCGCATATTCGACTGCAAACATCAGCATGATCAATGGCGCGGTGAAAAAATAAGCGAACAGCGACCAGTCAGCCGGCGATGCTGTGTAAAACAGGATGGTCGAGCCAGCCGCCATCGCGCCGAAAAATCCGGCCCAGGCTTTCGTCACCTGCCGCGTGTAATGCGCAAGCGGCGGCGCCATCCGGCCATGCACGATGCGTGCGAAACGGGTGCACATCGGTTCGCGGCCGGCGTACAGGGTGCGGCCGAACGCCAGGCACAAGACGAGCTGGGTGCCGGCATGCTCGATCCAGTACAGCATGCCGAAATGGCGCGCAATCCACTGCCGCGACAACAGCAGCACGATACAGGCGATGGCAAACAGCGCCAGCATCAAGGCGCGGTGCGCCGAGTACCACGCCAGCGACAGCCCCGCCAGCAGGATCGGCGCCAGCGCCACCAGCGCACCCAGGAGCCCCAGATGAGGGCGGGTATTGGTGTAATGCGCCAGCAACGCATAGGCCGTTGCCAGCGCGACGAACCCGCCCCAGCGTCCCCACCGAAGCAAGCCGGCCATCAGGCTGCCTGCTGGATGCGGATATGTTCGGTCAGGGTGCGCAGCGACTTGAAAATGCGATGGTTGTCTTCGCTGTCGGCGCGCAATTGCAAACCGTAGCGCTTGGACACCACCAGCGCGATTTCCAGGATATCGATCGAGTCCAGCCCGAGGCCGTCGCCGTAGAGCGGTTCATCGGCGCCGATGTCGGCGGGCGCCACGTCGAGATTCAATGCTTGCACAATCAGTTCGGCGACCTCGCGCTGCAGGTCGGGGGCATCGGTGCGGACATGTTCAGTTGTCATGATTTTCGGTTCGCTTGCTGATCACGCCATTCAGGGGTTTCCCGATCAACAACGACCGGAACCACCATGGCGTATGGAGGGGTGCCATGTTACCAGCGGCGCGCAAGCCGGTTCAAGATATTTTGCGATAGGGGCGGCATGCGGCATGCAGAATGGCGTTGCAGCGGCAATGGCGCAACAATTGCAGCGTTTCAGGCGTGATTGACGATCAAGCAAAACTGGTCTTGCAACATGCCGGCTGGACGCCGCGTCGCCGATGTCCGTGGACATCGGCCTTGAATGCCCGCCGAACCCGTCAGCCGTCGATCAGCGCCGGATTCCATGCATGCGCCGTCTGCGATTGCTCGCCGAGGCCGGCTATTCCCAGTGTCATCTTGTCGCCGGCCTTCAGGAAAACCGGCGCCGGCTTTTGCCCCATGCCGACGCCCGGCGGCGTACCGGTACTGATGAGGTCTCCGGGATACAGCGTCATGAAGCTGCTGATGTAGCTGACCAGATGCGCGACGCCGAACACCATGGTTCTGGTGTTGCCGTTCTGGAAGCGGCGGCCGTTCACTTCAAGCCACATGCCCAGGTTCTGCGGGTCCGCCACTTCATCGGCCGTTACCAGCCACGGTCCGATCGGGCCGAATGTGTCGCAGCACTTGCCTTTGTCCCAGGTGCCGCCGCGCTCGATCTGGTATTCGCGCTCCGATATGTCGTTGACCACGCAATAACCGGCGACGTACCGCAGCGCGTCGGCCTGGGACACATAGCGCGCCTTGGCGCCGATGACCACGCCGAGCTCGACTTCCCAATCGGTTTTCACCGATCCCTGCGGAATCACCACGGCATCGTTGCAGCCGATCACGGCACTGGTGGCTTTCATGAACAGAACCGGTTCGGCCGGCACCGCCAGCCCGGACTCGGCGGCATGGTCCGCATAGTTGAGACCGACGCAAATGAACTTGCCCATGCCCGAATACGGCGGTGCGATCCGGCCGGGATCGGCAACCAGCGGCAAGCTGGCGGCATCGACTTCCGCCAGTTTCTTCAACCCTTCCCTCGTCAGCGTGAGCGCGGTGATGTCCGGCACGATGCCGGACAGATCGCGCACCTTGCCGTTCGAATCCAGGATTGCCGGCTTCTCGCGGCCCTTCGTGCCATAACGCATCAATTTCATGTCGATTTTCCTATTAAAATTTAATTTCAGTTGGACCAGCCGCCGTCGATTATCTGCGTCGTGCCCGTCGTGAACGCCGCTTCATCGGAACCCAGGTAAACCGCCAGCGCTGCGATCTCTTCCGCTTTTCCAAGGCGGCCGATCGGCTGGCGCGCGACGAACGCCGCCTCGACTGCGCCGAGGCTCAGGCCGCTGGCTTGCGCCTGCGCTTCGATCCGCTGGCGCAGCGAAGGCGACTCGACCGTTCCGGGACAGATCGCATTGCAGCGTATGTTTTTCGCGACGAAATCGGCGGCGACCGCCTTGGTCATGCCGATCACCGCGGCCTTGGTCGCGCCATAGATGAAACGGTTCGGTGCGCCCTTGATGCTGGACGCCACCGATGCCATGTTGATGATCGATCCGCCGCCATTGGCCAGCATGCCCGGCAAAAAAACACGCATCATACGGTACATCGAACGCACATTGAGATCGAACGAAAAATCCCATGCCTTCTCGTCGCATTCGAGGATGGTGCCGCTATCGACGAATCCGGCGCAATTGAACAGGATGTCCAGATTGCCGATTTCAAATGCCAGCGCGGCAATGGCCGATGCATCGGTTACATCCAGCCGGCGCGCGGTGCAGCCGTCGAGGCCGGCGAGCTGCGCAGGGTTGATGTCGGTTGCAATCACGCGTGCGCCCTCGCGCACGAATGCTTCCGCGGTGGCGCGCCCGATTCCCTGTCCGGCTGCGGTGATGAGGGCGGTTTTACCTGCCAAGCGTTGTGTCATGCGTTCTCCTGTTGTGTGCGGATTTTCAATTGGTCCGTGCGCGGTGCGACATTACATCACCGCGCCGATTTGCCATGGCACGAATTCGTTCTGGCCATAGCCGTGGGATTCGCTCTTGGTCTTGCGGCCCGAGGCGGTTTCGAGCATCAGGTCGAAAATGCGTTCGCCCATTTCTTCGATGCTGGCTTCGCCATCGACGATGACGCCGCAATTGATGTCCATGTCCTCTTCCTGCCGCTGCCACAGCGCGCTGTTGGTCGCCAGCTTGAGCGACGGCGACGGCGCGCAGCCGTAGGCGGAACCGCGTCCGGTGGTAAAGCAGATCAGATTCGCGCCGCCGGCCACCTGTCCCGTGGCCGACACCGGGTCGTAGCCGGGCGTATCCATGAAGACGAAGCCGCGCGCGGTCACCGGCTGCGCGAACTCGAATACATCGACCAGCGCGGTGGTGCCGCCCTTGGCGACGGCACCCAGCGATTTCTCCAGGATGGTGGTCAGGCCGCCGGCCTTGTTGCCGGCCGATGGATTGTTGTTCATGTCGCCGCGATTGCGCGCGCAATAATCTTCCCACCAGCGGATGCGCGCCAGCAGCTTTTCGCCGACTGCCGGCGACACCGCGCGGCGCGTCAGCAAATGTTCGGCGCCGTAGATTTCCGGCGTCTCGGACAGGATCGCGGTGCCGCCGTGCCGCACCAGCAGATCGACCGCCGCGCCCAGCGCCGGATTAGCCGTGATGCCCGAGTAGCCGTCGGAACCGCCGCATTGCAAGCCGACCATCAGGTGCTCGGCGCCGACCGGACGGCGCTGGACGGCATTGGCTTGCGGCAGCAGCTCCCGTATCCGCGCAATGCCCTTGGCGACGGCGTGCGCCGTGCCGCCGACCTCCTGAATGTAATAGGCGCCGATGCGATCCGACTCGGTCATGCCTTCGCTCAACATCATCGCGTTGATCTGGTTGGTTTCGCATCCGAGTCCGACGATCAGCAGCGCGGCGAAATTCGGATGGCGCGCATAGCCGGCCAGCGTGCGCCGCAATACCTGCATGCCCTCGCCTTCGCTGTCGAGCGCGCAGCCTGCGCTGTGCGTCAGTGCCACGACGCCGTCGACGTTCGGATAATCGGCGAGCGCCTCCGGCCGCAGGTCGCGGCGGAAATAATCGGCGATGGCCCGCGCCGCCGTCGCGGAACAGTTCACGGACGTCAGCACGCCGATGTAATTCCGGGTGGCGATGCCGCCGTCGGCCCGCACGATGCCGTCGAAGGTGCGCGGAACTTCGACGTACCGCGTCGTTTTTGCATCGACGCCGAATGCATGATCGCGCTCGAATGCGCCCATTGCCAGATTGTGGAGATGCACGTGCTGGCCCGGCGCGATATCCTTGCTGGCGAATCCGATGATCTGGTTGTAGCGGCGCACCGGCTGGCCGGCTGCGATGCTGCGGCAGGCCACCTTGTGGCCGGCGGGGATCAGGCCGACGGCGGCGATGTCTTCGTCGCCCAGGCGGCTGCCGGAAACAAGCTGGCGTCGTGCGATGACGACATCGTCATTCGGGTGCAGGCGGATGACGGGCGATAAGGTCGGGTTCATGGTTATCTTTGAATTAAGGCTACGCAAAACAAGTCCGCAACGGATAATTGTGTGCGAAATGAAGTGCGAAAAAATTAAACATTGCGTTTTGCGTAAGTTTTTAATAATTGAAAAGCAGGTACGGTTCGATTAGACGTCGCCACCTCCATAGGGTTTCATCAATCGTCCGGCTCGCCCTGTTGCGGCGCGCCGGACAGGCGCAATCGGCGTTCCGCTACTTCGCCGCCGCCACCATCCGCGGCAGCCACAACGTCACTTCCGGAATATACGTAATGGCGATCAGCGTCAGGAACAGCGGAATCAGCCATGGCAAGATCGCAACCGTGGTCCGTTCCACCGACAGTTTGGCGACCCGCGCCAGCACGAACAGCACCATGCCCAGCGGCGGATGCAGCAGGCCGATCATCAGGTTCAACGTCATGACCAGGCCGAAATGGATCGGGTCGATGCCCAGCTTGAGCACGATCGGCAGCAGGATCGGGACCAGAATGGTGATGGCGGCAATTGTGTCGATGAAGCAGCCGACGAACAGGATCAGCAGATTCGCCATCAGCAGGAACACCCATTTGTTTTGCGTGAGGCCGAGAATCGCGTCGCTGAGCATTTGCGCGGCCTGGCTGGTGGTCAGCAGCCAGGCGAAGATCGATGCGGCCGTCACGATGAACAACACGCTGGCGGTTGTTTCGATCGTATCGAACGTCGCTTTCGCGAGCGTCTTGAGCGTCATCGAGCGGTAGCGGACGAGGCCGAGAAACAGCGCCCAGATCACCGCCGCCATCGCCGCCTCGGTCGGCGTGAACCAGCCCAGCGTCATGCCGCCGATCAGAATCACCGGCGCCATCAGCGCCATCACGGCGGAAAATCCGAAATACCAGTCGAGCAGGAGCAATGCGGCAAGGCAGCCGGAGGCGGCGATGTTGACTGACACGCCGGCGCGGGTCAGGAGCCAGATTGCCATCGGGAATGCGAATACGACAAGAATTTCGACCCCGGCGCTGCCCAGCTTTTTCCAGGAGAAAACAGCGTCTCCGCCCCAGTTGTTGCGGTACGCGATGAAGGATACCGTCGCCATCATGAACAGCATCAGCACAATGCCGGGCAGAATGCCGGCAAGGAACAGCGAGCCGATCGATACGTTCGCCATCATGCCGTAAATGACGAACGGCAGCGATGGCGGAATGATCGGTCCCAGCGTCGCGGAGGCGGCGGTCACGCCGACCGAAAATTCGGCGCTGTAGCCATGGTCGCGCATCGCCTTGATTTCAATGGTGCCGAGACCGGCCGCGTCTGCGATCGCGGTGCCCGACATGCCGGCGAAAATAACCGAGCCGATGATGTTGACATGGCCCAGGCCGCCTTTCATCCAGCCGACCAGCGCCACCGCAAAGTTATAGATGCGCCCGGTGATGCCGGCGATATTCATCAGATTGCCGGCCAGGATGAAAAAGGGGACTGCGAGCAAGGGAAAGCTTTCGATGCCCGCGATCATCCGCTGCGCCACGATCACGTCCGGCACGGTGCCGGTCGCGGTAATGTAAATGAGCGAGGACACGCCCATTGCGAGCGCGACAGGCAGCCCGAGTATCATCGCCAGCAGGAAGGAGCCGATCAGGATCAGCACGCTATGCCCCCGTGCCGTCGTAGACTTCGGGCCGTTCGAGGATGGAATAACCCTGCCGCCAGTTGTCGCGCGCCACGATCGCGGCACGGAATGTCATCAGGATGAACCCTGCCAGCGCCAGCCAGTAAACGATGCTTTTCGGCCAGCCGATCGTCGTCATCGGCTCGTTGCCGACCATGCGGATGTACTGGAAAACCAGAATGCTGACATAGCCGAGAAAGCCGATGCGCACGATATCCACGACCGTGGCCAGCACCCGCGCGAAACCGGCGGGCAGGTAGCGATACAGGAAATCGACCTGGATATGCCGGTTCTGGCGGATGCACATCGACGATCCGATGAATACGATCGCCATCAGGCAGTACGTCGCCAGCTCTTCGGTCCACGCGTAGGAATCGTTCATCACATACCGCGTGAAAAATTGCAGGAATACCAACGCGCACATGGTCCAGAACAAACCGAAAGTGATCCAGTCCTCTTCGCGATAACCGGAAAGATCGACGACGTGAACATCCGCTTCCTCGAAACTTTGAGCAAGCGTTTCCGCGCTGACCGGAGCATGAGTCTGCAAGGATTCCATGACATGCTTTCATCAAAAAATGCGAAAGGCAAGGCCCGCGGCACGGGCCGGCTGATCGAGTGCGGCGGACGCGTTGCCGCCGCACGTCATGTCGAATCATTTAATGGCTTGAATGCGATCCCAATCCGACTTGCGATAACCGAATTCTTCGAACTTGACCGATTTAAGCACCGTATCGCGGAAGTCGTTGCGATCGACTTCCGTGACCGTCAATCCTTTCTTTTTGAAGACATCGACCAATTCCTTTTCACGGGCGACGATGTCTTTGGATGCGCCCGCCGCAGCTTCCTGTGCCACTTCCGTGAAAATCTTTTTCTCGCTGTCCGATAGCTGCTTCCACAATTTCCCCGACACGACGGTATTGAGATGGTCGACGATATGGCCGGTGAGCACGATGTATTTCTGGACTTCGTAAAACTTCTTGGCTTCGATCGTCGTCAGCGGATTTTCCTGCGCTTCTACGGTGCCGTTCTGCAGCGCCAGATAGACTTCGGCGAACGCGATCGGCGAAGTGTTTGCGCCGCAGGCGCGCGGCATCGCAAGATAGGCCGGAACATCAGGCACCCGTATTTTCAAACCCTTCATGTCGGCGCATTTCGCAATCGGCCGATTGGAAGTCGTGTGACGCGTGCCGTAATACGTGGTCGCCAGTATCTGGTTGCCGGTCTTGTCGGCATAGCCCTTGACGAGCTCGCGGTAGATATCGCTCTTCGTGTATTTCAGCAGATGGTCGGCATCGCGAAAGGTGTACGGATAATAGGTCACGCCGATCCGCGGAAAACTTTTGGCGGAAAAGCTGGAACCGGTAATGATGATATCGACCGTACCGAGCGTCAAACCCTGATTGATGTCGTTTTCCTTGCCGAGCTGCGAAGCCGGATAGACGTCGGCCGAATATTTTCCATTGGTGCGCTTGTTCAGTTCGCCGGCCGCCCAGACCGACCACTTGTGAAACGGTTCGGAAGTCTCGTACACATGCGCCCACTTGAGCTTGGTCTGGGCGAACGCGCCGCCCGCGACGGCAGCCAGCAGGATGGCGAGCAAGGTCTTCTTCAAGGTATTCATCGTGTCTCCGTTTTATGTGATTTCATTTTCAGGGCGCTACGGTGTTCCGGACCAACTCCCTGTCGGGAAGCACCTTGCGGCAGCAGTTGCAAGCGCGCATCGCCGATCCTATAATTGGTCATACCACCAGACCAATAATTTCACTTCCGATCGTTTTTGTCAAGCTGGCGGATCAACGGAGGCATTCGATGCAAAGCAACAAAACGGATAATGCGCACGGCATTCGCATCGGCGCCGATGCATTGCGCGATCTGGTGCGCGAAACATGGCTGTGCGCGGGCAGCGAACAGCGGGAAGCGCGACTGGTCGCCGACAACCTGGTCATGGCCAACCTGTCCGGCCACGACTCGCATGGCGCGGGCATGGTGCCGCGCTACGTGCGCTCGTTGCGCGGTGGCGGCCTGCAGCTCAATCGCCACGTCAGCGTGGTGCGCAATGCGGGCGCGGTACTGACGATCGATGGCAATGCGGGCTTCGGCCAGGTGGTTGCGGCCGAGGCGATGGACCATGGCATTGCGGTTGCGCAAAAGCTGGGCCTCTGCGCGGTAGGCCTGCGCAACGCCCACCATATCGGCCGCATCGGCCACTGGGCCGAGCAGTGCGCCGCGCAGGGCCTGGCGTCCTTCCACTTCGTCAATGTCGCCGGCGACCCGCTGGTGGCGCCGTTCGGCGGCATCGATGCGCGCATCGGCACCAATCCTTTCTGCGCCGCCTTCCCGCGCAGCGGCAAGCCGCCGCTGGTGCTCGATTTCGCGACCAGCGGCATTGCCTACGGCAAGACGCGCGAAGCGTTCAACAAGGGGCAGCAGGTCGGCGTGGGCTATCTGATCGACGCAGCGGGCCGGCCGACTACCGAGCCCGGCGTGATGCACGGCGCGCCGCGCGGATCGCTGCTGCCGCTCGGCGGGCACAAGGGTTACGGGCTGGCCGCGTTGTGCGAAATCTTTGGCGGCGCGCTGTCGGGCGGCTTCACGACGCATGACCGGTCGCTGGTGAAAACCGATGCAATATGGAACAACATGCTGTCGGTGATCATCGATCCGCATGTGTTCGATGCGCCGGATGCGGAGCGGGAAGCGGAACGGTTCATTGCATGGGTGAAGGCATCGCCGGCCGCGGCGGATGGCAAGGCGATCCTGATGCCGGGCGAACCGGAACTGGCGATGCGGGCGGAACGCGGCGTGACCGGCATACCGATTGATGCGGTGAGCTGGCGCAATTTGAAGGAAGCGGCGCTAGCGGCCGGGATGGCGTCCGCGAGGGTGGATGAATTGCTGTCGGCGGGGCGTTGCTGAGCCAGGTGTCTTTGCGCCGATTCGTGCTTTGTTCTGACTGTTAGCAGGGAAAATTTACACAGAGGTCAGTAATTCAACCGACACATGCGGCGCAATGCGCTGCGCTTATTGACGCCCTACGACCAACGGAAGTCCATTTTCGGACTACCGAAAGAAGTCCCTTTTCGGGACGAGCAACCAGGGCCTGGTAGGGCGTCAATAGCGTAGCGTATTGCGCCGCATGTTTTTCCGCGCGGAGCACCATCAATGTCAGTGCTTGTTTCCTATTAATGTCAGATCATTTTCGCAGTAGCAGCCGATAGCACAGGCAACGGTCAGCGGCGGACTGCTTTTTTGGCTTCGGCAGGAGTCGGCTTCGCGGCCTTCACTGCCTTCTTCACTTTCGATACCGGCGCTTTGGTGACGCTGGAACTCAGGCGCTTGTAGGCGATATCCATGTGGCGCCGCATCGCGGCTCTGGCCTTCTCGGGGTCCTTGCTGCGCAGCGCCTTGAGCACTTCACGGTGTTCGGCGATTGCCTGCGCCCATACGTCCGGCGTTTCGAAGTGGCTGTGCAACTGATCGAACAGGGGGCCGAGGCGCAATTCGAACAGCCGCTTGACGGTGCCGACCAGCACGCTGTTGCCGGTTGCCTGCGCCACCCGCACATGGAACAGGCAATCGGCATCGATCGGCGTGACGCCCGCTTTCGCATCGGCTTCCATCTGGTCGATCGCTTTTTCCACCGCATCGAAATCGGCCTTGCGGCCGGCCTTGGCGGCGGCCGCCGCGACTTCCCCTTCCACCATGGCGCGCGCCTGGATCAGTTCCAGCGGCCCTTCCTCGGAAGACAGGTCGAAGCCGGAACTGCTCGGCGGCGGTTCGCACACATAGATGCCGGAACCCATGCGTACTTCGATATAGCCTTCGACTTCCAGCGCGATCAGCGCTTCGCGCAGCGATGGCCGGCTCACGCCAAGCTGGACCGACAGGTCGCGCTCGGACGGCAGCCGCGAATCGACCGGAAATTCGCCGGCCACGATCAGCTCGCGCAGCTGGTCGCTGATCTGGCGGTACAGGCGCTTGGTTTCGATGATCTGAATCGGCATGACAACTTTCCAATAGGATGTTCGTGCTGCAACGTGCGGCAAACGGCTGCGGAATTATACAGGCCGTGTGCAGCGCAACATGCGCCCGCCTATCCGCTTTGCGCTATTGCATCCGGCATTGCTACCCCATATTTTCCGGCGCAATCCGCCAGCATCGGCGGGATGGTCGGATGCAGCCGCACGCCCTGCGCCCGCTGCTCGCGCATCAGGGCCAACCCGCGGTCGCCCGGCATGCGCACCGCATCCACGCCCGGCCGTGGCGGATTGGTCCTGCAGGCTTGCGCGATCCAGTCGGTCTGGCGCAGGAATGCTTCGCTGCCGCCGAAGGCATCGGGATCGTACAGCGACAGGAATACTGTCGCGCCCCAGCCGTCCGGCGGATCGGCGCGGCCGTGGCCGGCCAGTCCGGCGGTCAGCGCCTCGACCAGCAGCGCCAGGCCATAGCCTTTGTGGCCGGCGCCCAGTCCGCCCAGCGGCATGATGGTGCCCGGCGGATTTGCACTGAGTACCGCGGGATCGCGGCTCGGATTGCCCTGCGCATCGAGCAGGCAGTCGTCGTCGAACTGCCTGCCGGCTTTTTGCAGCCGCGCGCTCATGCCATTGGTCTTGATCGACGCCGAGATATCGACCAGGAACGGCGTCTCCGATGCGGGTATGCCGGCGGCGATCGGATTGGGCGTGAATACCGCGCGGGTGCCGCCATGCGGCGCGACGCTCGCCACCACGGGATCGGAACTGGCAAGCAGCATCACCATTCCCTCCTGCGTGGCGCGCAACAGGTAGGAAGCAAGACAGGCGATGTGATGGCTGCGGCGGATCACGAGCGTTGCACTGCCGTACTGGCGGGCGCGCGGCGTCAGGGTTTCGATTCCGCGCAGCACCAGCCAGGGACCGGGCAGCCGGCGTCCTTCCCATAGCATCGAGGCGCCGCGGTCGGACAGGAGTTCGGGCTCGCCGGCGAGCGCCATGCTTTTGTTCTCGATCTCCTTTAGATACGGCGCCAGCAAGGCCAGTCCGTGCGTGTCATGGCCGAGCAGGTCGCCGTCCAGCAGCGTGCGCGCAACGGCCCCGGCCATGTCGCGCGCCATGCCGGCGGCATGCAGCAGGTCCGCAGCGAAGCGCTCGAGCGCATCGACGCGATAGCGGGGTTCGGCAGCCATCAGTAAGTCGCCCTTCCGCCGGAAATATCGAACACCGCGCCGGTCGAGAAGGAACATTCCTCCGACACCAGCCAGGCGACCAGCGCTGCGATTTCCGCTGTTTCGCCGAAACGGTTCATCGGGATCTTGGACAGCATGTAATCGATGTGCTGCTGCGTCATCTGGGCAAAGATGCCGGTGCGCACCGCCGCCGGCGTGATGCAGTTGACACGGATGCCGGTCTGCGCCAGTTCCTTGCCGAGCGACTTGGTGAGCGCCATCACGCCTGCCTTCGAGGCGCTGTAGGCCGACGCGTTGGGGTTGCCTTCCTTGCCGGCGACGGACGCGATATTGACGATGCGGCCGTAATCCTTGTTGCGCATGTGCGGCACCACGGCGCGACAGCACAGGAAAGGACCGCGCAGGTTGACCGCCATCACCTTGTCCCACTCGTCGACCGGATAATCGGCGACAGGCATGTTGGGGCCGGTGATGCCGGCGCTGTTGACCAGGATATCGATCGCACCGGCCGCCTGCAGGGTCTGACGGCACGCGGCGGCGACCTGCTCCGGGTCGGCCACATCGACCGCTACCATCTGCGGTGACGCAGCGCCGAACGCGGCGCGCGCCTGTTCCAGCACTGCGCCGTCGCGGTCCCACAAGCTGACCGTTGCGCCGCCTTCCGCGAGACGCTGTGCGATATTGAGGCCGATGCCTGCGCCGCCGCCGGTCACGACGGCATGACGGCCTGAAAAATCATATCGATTGCATTGCGCCATTTCTTTTCCACTCGGTTTGTTGCGCCATCGGCGGCGGTTTCAACTTTTCAATGCGCATAAGAAGCATCAATTTTTTCCCGCGACAGGCACGCAATCATGGCAGCGCACGCTGCGCGGCGGTTTTTGGTAATGTGGTCTTACCAATTTAAGGAAGATTTTCATGTTTGCGCCGCCTTGTCAAGACCGGAAAACAAAAATGCAAAGAAATGCCGGGCTCCGCATCGATCCGCTCATGGAATTGGTAATACCACTTTACCGGTACATTTTTTTGCAATACACTGCTGCGTAGTTAAAAGCGCAATCCCGACTGATCGCTGCAATCGCCGGCCGCGCAGACGCCGGAAGAACAAAGAGGAGACCCGAGTGAGCGACGCCAAGCGCCCGTTGCGCCGCAGCCAGGCCTGGTTTGGCCGGCAGGACCGCGACGGCTTCATCTACCGTTCGTGGCTCAAGAACCGCGGCATTCCGCATGACCAGTTCGACGGCCGCCCCGTCATCGGCATCTGCAATACCTATTCGGAACTGACTCCCTGCAATTCGCATTTCCGCACGCTGGCCGAGCAGGTCAAGATCGGCGTCTGGGAAGCCGGCGGTTTTCCGCTTGAATTTCCGGTCATGTCGCTGGGCGAAACGCTGCTGCGGCCGACCGCGATGCTGTTCCGCAATCTTGCCAGCATGGATGTCGAGGAATCGATCCGCGCCAATCCGCTGGATGGCGTCGTGCTGCTGATGGGCTGCGACAAGACCACCCCTTCGTTGCTGATGGGCGCCGCTTCGTGCGATGTGCCGACGATCGGCGTTTCGGGCGGTCCGATGCTGAACGGCAAATACCGCGGCGGCGACATCGGTTCCGGCACCGGCGTCTGGCAGATGTCGGAAGAAGTGCGCGCGGGCCGTATGGCGCAGCAGGAATTCTTCGAAGCCGAAAGCTGCATGCACCGTTCGCATGGCCATTGCATGACGATGGGCACGGCTTCCACCATGGCCAGCATGGTCGAGGCGCTCGGCATGAGTCTGCCCGGCAATGCCGCGATACCGGCGGTCGATGCGCGCCGCAATGTGCTGGCGCGCGAGTCGGGCCGGCGCATCGTGCAGATGGTGAAGGACGATCTGGTGATGTCGAAGATCCTGACCCGCGCCGCATTTGAAAATGCGATCCGCGTCAACGCGGCCATCGGCGGCTCGACCAACGCGGTGATCCATCTGCTTGCGATCGCCGGACGCATCGGCGTTGATCTTTCGCTGGCCGACTGGGACGCGCTTGGCCACAACCTGCCCTGCCTGCTGGATCTGCAGCCGTCCGGCAAATACCTGATGGAAGATTTCTATTATGCCGGCGGCCTGCCGGCGGTCATCCGCGAGCTCGAACCGGTGCTTGACCGCAGTGCGCTGACCGTCAACGGGCAGACCTTGTGGGACAACTGCAAGGATGCGCCGAACTGGAACCGCGAGGTGATCCGCTCGTGGGCCGAACCGTTCAAGCCGCATGCCGGCATCGCGGTGCTGCGCGGAAACCTGTGCCCGGACGGCGCGGTGATCAAGCCATCGGCGGCGACGCCGGCCTTGCTGAAGCATACCGGCCGCGCCGTGGTGTTCGAGGATAGCGAAGACATGCACCGCCGGCTGGACGACGAAAGTCTGGATGTCGATGAAAACTGCGTACTGGTGCTGAAAAACTGCGGGCCGAAAGGCTATCCCGGCATGGCCGAAGCCGGCAACATGCCGCTGCCGCCGAAGGTGCTGCGCAAGGGCATCACCGACATGGTGCGGGTATCCGATGCGCGCATGAGCGGCACCGCGTACGGCACCGTGGTGCTGCATGTCGCACCGGAAGCCGCCGCCGGCGGTCCGCTGGCGCTGGTGCAGAATGGCGACATGGTGGAACTCGATGTCGAGGCGCGCAAGCTGCATCTGCATGTCCCGGAGGAAGAACTGGCGCGGCGGCGTGCGGCATGGCAGGCGCCGCAATCGCCGATGCCGAGCGGCTGGACCAAACTGTATTTCGACCATGTGCAGCAGGCGAACTTGGGCGCCGACATGGATTTTCTGGTCGGCAAGAGAGGCGCCGGCATCCCCAAGGACAATCACTGAACTCACTGACAACTTACGCTGATTCGCCACACTGCATGAAGATACTGATTACCGACTACGATTTTCCCGATCTCGAACTGGAACAGGCGCTGTACCGCGACGCCGGCATCGAGGTCGCCACCGCCCAATGCCGCACCGAAGACGACGTGATCGCCGCCGCCCGGGATTGCGACGGCCTGCTGGTGCAATACGCGCCGGTCAATGCCAAGGTTTTTGCCGCCTGCCCGCGGATCCGCATCGTCAGCCGCTACGGCGCGGGCTTCGACACCATCAATACCGGCGATGCCGCCGCATACGGCGTCTGGGTCGCCAATTCGCCCGACTACGGCGTGGGCGAAGTCGCCACCCATGCGCTGGCCATGACGCTCGCGCTGCTGCGCCATCTCGCGCTGTATGACCGCGACATCCGCAACGGGACCTGGCATTTCGGCAGCCCCGGCAAGCTGCAGCGCGTGTCGGACATGACGCTCGGCATACTCGGTCTGGGCCGCATCGGCAAGCGCATGGCGCATATCGGCCGCAACAGTTTCAAGCGCGTGATCGCCTGCGATCCGTATATCATCGACGGCGATTTCCCGGCCTATGTGGAACGGGTGTCGAAGGAAGAATTGTTCGCGCAGGCCGATGCGGTGTCGCTGCATGTGCCGCTGAGCGACGACACGCGCGGCATCGTGAATGCCGCGCTGCTCGAACGCATGAAGCCGGGCAGCGTGCTGGTCAATACCGCGCGCGGCGCGGTGGTCAACATCGGCGACCTGCTGGCGGCGCTGGATGCCGGCCGGCTCGACGGCGCCGCGCTCGACGTGCTGCCGAGCGAGCCGCCGGCCACCGATGCACGCATCGTGCAGCATCCGCGGGTGCTGCTCACGCCGCATGCCGCGTTTTATTCGGTGGTGGCGGAAAAGGAGTTGCGGCACAAGGCGGCGCAGAACCTGATCGACTGGATGCAGCGCGGCCGGCCGTCATATGTGGTGGTGGAAGGAAAGGCGGAACCGCTAGCGCAATTGCCGTAAAAAAGCGTCTATGCGTAAACGGGAAATCTACAAAGAACCTTGCGGGGACTGCCTATATACCTTTGTTGTTCCCGCGGGGAGACATGCGGCGCAATGCGCTGCGCTTATTGACGCCCTACGACCAACGGAAGTCCCTGTTCGGGACAAGCAAGTAGGGCGTCAATAGCGAAGCGTATTGCGCCGCATGTGTCGGTTAAATTATTGACCTCTGTATAAGTAAAGTAAAGAAACGGAACAACCAAGCGAAACAAAAACAGGAGCAGCGCATGGCATCGGTGCAGATTCGCGGAATCCAGAAGTTTTTCGGCAGCACGCATGTAATCAAGGGGGTCGATATCGAAATCGAGGACGGCCAGTTCGCCGTGCTGGTCGGCCCTTCCGGCTGCGGCAAATCGACGCTGCTGCGCATGCTGGCCGGACTGGAGGAGATCACCGACGGCGAGATCGCCATCGACGGCAAGGTGGTCAACAATGTCCAGCCGAAGGAACGCGATATCGCGATGGTGTTCCAGAACTATGCGCTGTATCCGCACATGACGGTGCACGACAACATGGCGTTTTCGCTGATGCTGGCGAAAGTCGACAAGACGCTTGTCCGCGAGCGCGTGGCGAAGGCGGCCGACATCCTCGGCCTGGGCGACCTGCTGGAACGCTATCCGCGCCAACTCTCCGGCGGCCAGCGCCAGCGCGTCGCGATGGGACGCGCCATCGTGCGCGATCCGCAGGTGTTCCTATTCGACGAGCCGCTGTCCAACCTCGATGCCAAGCTGCGGGTGCAGATGCGCGCCGAGATCAAGGAATTGCACCAGCGCCTGAAAACCACGTCCGTTTATGTCACCCACGATCAGATCGAAGCCATGACCATGGCCGACCAGATCGTCGTCATGCGCGACGGCCTGGTGGAACAGCGCGGCCGCCCGCTCGAACTGTACGACCATCCGGCCAATCTGTTCGTGGCCGGTTTCATCGGATCGCCGGCGATGAATTTCATCCCTGGCGTATTGCGCCGCGGCGAAGGCCTGCACATCGAATTCGCGGACGGCACCCGGTTGCCCGCGCCGCGCAATGCCGACGGCATCGATGCCGCCGATGGCCGGAAGATCATCTACGGCGTGCGCCCCGAACATCTGACGCTGGGCGCCGCCGGCGGCATTCCGAGCGTGGTGGCGGTGGTCGAACCCACCGGCGCCAATACCGAGGTCTATTCACGGTTTTGCAGCACCGACATCATTTCGATCTTCCGCGAACGGCACGACTTCGCTGCCGGCCAGGCGATTCACCTGGTGCCGGACCATGAACGCACCCACCTGTTCGATGCCGCCACCGGCACGGTGCTGAGACATGCCTGATCCGGATTCGCGATTCGTGTTGTGTAGCAAAAGCCGTGCATCGAAAGTTGTGCTTCAAGAAGGAAAGAAAAAAGAAGAGCTGAAGGGAAGGTAACTGCGTTGAAAACCTGATTTGCAAGGGGGTGACCCCGCTAACCAAAGGAGCAGGAGACATGAAACGATTCACCAGACGCGATTTTTTGACCACCACCGCCGCGGTTGCCGCCGCCACCGCGTTCGGGCCGCATGCGCTGGCCGCGACCGCACTGCGCTATCCGCCGGAAAAAGGCGCGAAGCTGCGCGTATTGCGCTGGAAGCGCTTCGTGCAGGGCGATGAAGACCTGTGGATGGCCAACACCAAGAAATTCACGCAACAGACCGGCATCGAGGTGCGCATCGATAACGAAGGCTGGGAAGATGTGCGGCCGAAGGCGGCCGTCGCCGCCAACGTCGGCAGCGGCCCGGACATCATCATCGGCTGGTTCGACGATCCGCACCAGTATCCGGACAAGCTCAACGACCTGACCGACCTGGCCAACTACCTCGGCAACAAGTACGGCGGCTGGTACGACGTCTGCAAGAAATACGGCATGCGCGGCAACAAGTGGATCGGCCTGCCGCTGGGCGTGGTCGGCAATGCGCTGGTCTATCGCGAAAGCCATGTCAAGGCGGCCGGCTTCGATACCGTCCCGAAAGACACCGCAGGCTTCCTGAAGCTGTGCCAGGCGCTCAAAGCCAAGGGCACCCCGTGCGGCTTCGCGCTCGGCAAGGCGGTCGGCGACGGCAACAACTGGGCGCACTGGCTGCTGTGGTCGCACGGCGGCATGCTGGTCGATACCAAGGGCAAGGTGGTAGTCAATTCGCCGGAAACCATCGCGGCGCTGGAATATGCCGCCGAGTTGTACAAAACCTTCATCCCGGGCACGCTGTCGTGGCAGGATCCGTCCAACAACAAGGCGTTCATCGACGGCCAGATCAGCCTGACCGCGAACGGCATCTCCATCTATTACTCGGCCAAGACGTCGCAGGATCCGAAGATCCAGGCAATGGCCAACGATATCCAGCATGCGCACCTGCCGATCGGCCCGATCGGCAAGCCGACCGAACTGATGCAGATCACGCAGATGATGCAGTTCAAGTACAGCAAGTTTCCGAACGCAGCCAAATCCTACATGCAGTTCATGATGGAAGCCGACCAGTACAACCCGTGGATGAAGGCGGCGATCGGCTACGTCAGCCAGCCGCTCAAAGCCTACGAGAAAAACCCGATCTGGACCGAGGATCCGAAGCACACGGTGTACCGCGACGCGGCCAGCATCATGCTCGACAACGGCCATGCCGGGCCGCTCGGCCTGGCCTCGGCTGCGGCGATGGCGGACTATATCGTGGTCGACATGGTGGCGGAAGCGGCAAGCGGATCGAAGACGCCCAAGGAAGCGGCTGCACGCGCACAAACCCGCGCCGAGCGCTACTACAAGGTGTAAGCACGGCATGATCCGCCGGCCTGCAGGCAGCATCCTGCGCGCCGGCGGCGCTTCCCGCGCTGTTCCGGCTGCTGCGACATGCGCAATGTCGCGGCAGTTGTCCTCAAAAGGGTAACACCATGCTTTCTCGCTTCTTCAACAACCGCAATTCGCTCGGCTTCCTGTTCATGCTGCCGACGACTTTGCTGCTGCTCGTATTCCTTACCTATCCGCTCGGACTCGGCGTCTGGCTCGGCTTCACCGATACCAAGATCGGCGGCAGCGGCCACTTCGTGGGGTTCAGCAATTTCACTTACCTGGCCGGCGATTCGCTCACGCAACTGGCGCTGTTCAATACCGTTTTCTATACGGTCACAGCCAGCATTTTCAAGTTCATCCTCGGCCTGTGGCTGGCGCTGCTGCTCAACAAGAACCTGCCGTTCAAATCGTTTTTTCGCGCGATCGTGCTGCTGCCGTGGATCGTGCCGACCGCGCTGTCGGCTCTGGCATTCTGGTGGCTCTACGATGCGCAGTTTTCGGTCATCAGCTGGGCGCTGATGAAGATGGGATTGATCGACCATTACATCGATTTTCTGGGCGACCCGTGGAATGCGCGGTTCTCCACTATTGCCGCCAATGTCTGGCGCGGCATTCCATTCGTGGCGATCTCGCTGCTGGCCGGCCTGCAAACCATTTCGCCGTCGCTCTATGAAGCAGCGGCCATCGATGGCGCAACGCCGCTCCAGCAATTCCGCTACATCACGCTGCCGCTGCTGACGCCGATCATCGCGGTGGTCATGACGTTTTCTGTGCTGTTCACCTTCACCGATTTCCAGCTGATTTATGTATTGACGCGCGGCGGTCCGCTGAACGCGACCCACTTGATGGCGACGCTGTCGTTCCAGCGCGCGATACCGGGCGGCTCGCTCGGCGAAGGCGCCGCGCTGGCAACCATGATGATTCCGTTCCTGCTGGCAGCGATCATGTTTTCGTATTTCGGCCTGCAGCGGCGCGGCTGGCAACAGGGAGGCGACAAATGAGCAAGATGGCCGGCAAATCGATTGACGAACCGTCTTCCGGACAGGCGTTCGACGGGGCGGAATCCCTGGCGCAGGGCGCATTGGCAACGGGTGCGGCCGGCGCAAAAAACGCCCGGTCCGACAAGCAGGATAGCCAGGGCATGGATTACCTGCAGTCGATGCCGCGGCGCTGGGTCACGGTTTATATTCCGCTCGGCATTTTCGTATTCGTATTGCTGTTCCCGTTTTACTGGATGGCGATCACTGCATTCAAGCCCGATGGCGAACTGTTATCGAGCGCAGGCAATCCGTTCTGGGTCATTGCACCGACGCTGGCGCATTTCAAGAAGCTGCTGTTCGACACGCCCTACCCCGACTGGATGCTCAATACCGTCATCGTGTCGACGGTGGCGACCTTCACCTCGCTGGCGGCCAGCGTATTCGCCGCGTATGCGATCGAGCGCCTGCGTTTCCAGGGCGCCAAGCAGGTCGGCCTGGGCATTTTCCTGGCATACCTGATTCCGCCGTCGATCCTGTTCATTCCGCTGGCGGCGATCGTGTTCCAGCTCGGCCTGTTCGATACGCGATGGGCGCTGATCCTGACCTACCCTACCTTCCTGATTCCTTTCTGCACCTGGTTGCTGATGGGATATTTCCGCTCGATTCCCTACGAGCTCGAAGAATGCGCGCTGATGGACGGCGCGACGCGCTGGCAGATCCTGGTCAAGATCATTTTGCCGCTGGCTGTTCCGGGCCTGATTTCGGCCGGGATTTTTGCATTCACGCTGTCGTGGAACGAATTCATCTATGCACTGACATTCATTTCGTCCTCCGAAATAAAAACGGTGCCGGTCGGCGTCGTCACCGAGTTGGTGGAAGGCGATGTTTATCACTGGGGCGCATTGATGGCGGGCGCGCTGCTCGGTTCGCTGCCGGTTGCCGTGGTGTATTCGTTCTTCGTTGAATATTACGTGTCCGGGATGACCGGGGCGGTCAAGGAATAAGCGCTGCGGAATTGCATCGGTGCGCCTTTTTCTGCACGCCGTTTTTGTCAGGACTCCCGAAAAATAAAATGGTGCATCTGGTTTTCAGCATAAAACGAACCGTTCGCCCCGAGTAGCGCAGCGTATCGAAGCCTGTCCTGAGCTCGTCGAAGGGGCTGCGGAACCTTCGATACGCTGCGCTACTCACACCCCAAAGGGTGCCACGGGGCGAACGGTTTATTGAGTGCGAACAAATTGAACATTGGGTTTTGCATAAGCCGTTTTTTCATATCCGACAGGAGTTGCCATGATTGAAGATCTGCACGGAAAGGTTATTCTTGTCACCGGAAGCAGTACCGGCATCGGCGCTGCGGCAGCCCGCGCATTCGGACGGAATCACGCGAAAGTGGTGGTCCACTACAACCGTAGCACCGGCCCCGCGCAGGAAGTGGCGGACGATATCGTGAAAGCCGGCGGCGAAGCGATCGTATTGCAGGCTGACGTAACGGATACTTCGGCCATCAGGACATTGGTGGAAAAGACTGTTGCGCATTTCGGCCGGCTGGATGTGCTGGTCAACAACGCCGGCGATCTGGTCGAACGCTGCCCGCTGGCGGAAGTCAGCGATGCTTTCTTCGACCAGGTGATGCATCTGAATGCGCGCTCGGTCATTGTCGCCTGCCGCGAGGCGGTGCCGTTCATGCGCCGTCAGGGCGGCGGCAATATCATCAATGTGACCTCGGTTGCCGCGCGCAGCGGCGGCGGTCCGGGTTCCATCATGTATGCGGCAGCCAAGGGCTTCGTCAGCACGGCAACGCACGGGCTTGCGAAAGAGCTGGTGAAGGACCGGATTCGCGTCAATGCCGTGGCGCCCGGCGTGATCGATACGCCGTTCCAGATCCGCCATACCAATGCGCAGCAGATGGAGGGCTTCCGCGCAGGGATTCCGATGCAGCGCTTCGGCACCTCCGATGAGTGCGCGGGCGCGTTTCTTTATCTGGCATCGGATCAGCTCAGCAGTTATGTCACCGGCGAGATCATCGAAGTGAACGGAGGGCAGTTGATGCCGTGACCGGCTGCAGCGTCGTCATCGGCTACAGAAACGAATAGAGCGCAGTTACCTGATTGGTATCCATGTTTTCTCTATTTGGCGGGTTGAATGATATTGGCCACGATCTTGCTCCTCGCGCCGCTACTGAATCGAACTCAACCGGTTGCTGGTCCCGTTCGGGAAACATGTTTACAGCATCGGTAATGCGCGCTTCACTTGATGCGTCGAGTCCGCTCAGTGACGTTCAGCCTAGCCGCCGAAGTACCCGATACCTTTGGCCATCAATGCCGCGTTCAAAATCATCAGTACCAGCAACGTCAATTCGACATGAATCAGCATGCGGAGCCGGCGGCTCATAGCGTGGTCAATGCTCGGCACAATTGCCTGCTTGAGCTGTGGCCGCCACTTCAGGAATACCATTGTCGGATAAATGGAAATCAGCCCGACCAGGATAAACAGAACCATCTTGGCGATGAATGGTCCGCTATGCATATAGTAAGCGGGGCCTTTCTCAAAGAACATGACGCGCAACGCCCCGAGCAGCAAAATCAAACCGGCGCTCATGCCATAAATCGCATCGAAACGCAGGATTTTTTTGGCATTCTCCACGGTCATGGGCTGCTTCAGCAGCATCATTTCGATGGTCAAGGCTAGCATGATGGCGACAAACGCGAGGTGATGAAAAAAGGCAACGATGGCACTCATTGAAATTCCTCCTTGTCCTGCATCATAATCGACCATGGTCATCCTGATGATGAAGGCAGCACCCGGTCCTCATCGTTGCTGCGCCATCACGCGACCATTCCCCTGGACGGGTTGATCAGGTACTTTTCTCCGGTGCTGCGCTTGCCATACGCTGCAATGGCATCCAGCGTCAGCGCCTCGGCGAGCGAGACCTCTTTCGTGTAATGGCTGGCGAAGGTGGTTTTCAATTCGGCCGCAACACGTTGCTTGAGACGGGCCACCGTTTCAGGCCCGGCCTTCTGCAGGAACGGAAACAGCAGCCAGCCACCCATGCCCCACGTCATGCCGAAATCGCGCACGAACTCTGTCGGGCGCGTATCCAGGCCGCCGTAGATGTAGACCTGCTTGAATGTGGTCGAACCATAGCGGCTGTATTCCTTGGCGGTTCTGTTGGCCGCCGCTTCCATGCCGCTCAGGATCTGTCCGGCCAGCTTGCCGCCGCCGATCGCATCGAAGGCAATGGTCGCGCCGGTCGCCGCCAATGCATCGGTCATTTCCTGCATGAAGTTATCCGCGCTGGAATTGCAGACGTACTTCGCGCCCTGCTTCCGGAGTAATTCTTCCTGCTCCTTCGAACGCACGATGTTCACCAGGTCGATTCCATCCTTCAGGCAAATCCGGTTCAGCATCTGGCCAAGGTTGGAGGCGGCAGCCGTGTGCGCTAGCGCCTTGTGTCCCTCGGCGCGCATGGTCTCGACCATGCCCAGCGCGGTCAACGGATTGACAAAGCTGGATGCGCCTTCGGCCGACGTCGTGCCCGGCGGCAGCAGCAGACACTGCTCCACCGGCACGCAACGGTACTGCGAATACATCGCACCGCCCAGCACGGCGATCGTCTTGCCCATCAATTTCTGCGCCGCGTCGGACGCACCGGCGCCCACAACGACACCCGCGCCTTCGTTCCCCGCAGGCATGGACATGTCGAGCCGGGCCGCCATGCTTTTCATTGCCTTATCGGGAACACGGGCGGTGACGACCGGGCCGTTGGCCGTTTCGGCAACCGTTGCCGTGCTCATGTCGGCTGCGCCAAACAGCAGACCGATATCGGACGGATTGATGGGTGCAGCTTCGATGCGCACCAGCACTTCGTTTGCCGCAGGCGCCGGGATCGGCATGCTGACAAGTGACAGCTCCAGCTCGCCGCTCTTCTTGACGAGCGTGCGAAGTTGCAGCGCGGATTTTTGCGTGTCGGGATTCAATTTTGTCTCCTTGGTGGAATGGTCGGCGGCGAAGTGCTTGCGATGATCGTGACGATGTTATCACCGGGGCGGTTTGCGGGTTTGGAGCGAGTTCTTGGGATGTTGCGAAGGAGCGCTGGCAGTCTGCATTCAACTGACGAGGGGTAAAGGGACTGCAAGTTTTTCATGCGTGGGGCCTGCAATACGAGGCAACAGACAACGCCTGATTCTGATTTGAGTGTCCGCACAATATCGCCTCGGCTTCCCTTATTTATGGGAGACAGCGACCTCAAACATCCATAATCTGTAAAAAATTACAGGCTTTCGCGCCAAATGCGTACCAGATCTATTGCATGGCGGTAAGATGCAGCGATTCAGTTTGGAGAAAGAATATAGCTATCCTCATTCCCGCCATCGGTTCATGTGTGTCGCGCATGACCTCCGGTGAGAAGCGGTTTGCCTACCGTCTGGAAGACAAACTCGAAGACGACTACCTGTGCTGGTACGACGTCTCCATTGGCGAACGGACTCAGCACCCCGACTTTGTGGTGTTTCATCCGAGCCGCGGCTTGCTGGTGCTTGAGGTCAAGGACTGGAAGCTCGACACCATTCACAGCATCGACAAGCAGCACGCGGCGATCCTCACTGACCAAGGCATCAAGCATGTGCTGAATCCGCAGGAACAAGCGCGGCAGTACATGTTCGCGGTGACGAACAAACTGGAACGCGATCCGCAATTGATATTTTCCGACGGCTCGTTGAAAGGCAAACTGATCTTCCGCTACGGGCACGGCGTGGTGTTTCCCAACATCACCCGCATGCAGTTCGACGGCGCGGGCATCGGCGACGTACTGCCTTCGCATCTCGTGATTTGCAAGGACGAGATGACCGAGAACGCCGATATCGAGATATTCCAGAAACGGTTATGGGACATGTTCCCGCGCAAGTTCACGCTACCGTTGTCCTTGCCGCAGATCGACCGGATACGCTGGCACATGTTTCCGGAAGTGCGCATACCGGCACAACACGACATGTTTGCCGAGCCGGGCCAAACAGCGACCGAGATCCCGGAGATATTGCGGGTCATGGACATACAACAGGAGCAGCTCGCACGCAGTCTCGGAGAAGGCCATCGCGTGATTCATGGCGTCGCAGGTTCGGGCAAAACCCTGATCCTCGGCTACCGCGCAGAACATCTTGCGAAGGTTTGTCAGCGCCCTATTCTTGTTCTTTGCTATAACAAGACACTGGCCACGAAGCTGGCGCAAACCATGGAAATGAAAGGCTTGCAGGACAAGATCAACGTGGTGAACTTCCATGCATGGTGCGTGCGCCAGTTGAATACCTACAATGTCGGCACACCGCCATCAGGCAAGGACGCGTCTGCCTTCTTCGAAGCCTGCGTGGACAAGGTGATCCGGTCCGTCGATCAGAAGCTCATCCCCAGTGAACAATATGGTGCGGTATTGATCGATGAAGGCCACGATTTCAAACCCGAATGGTTCAAGCTCGTGGTGCAGATGATCCATCCCGATACCAATTCGCTGCTCGTGCTGTACGACGATGCGCAATCGATCTACAACGGCCCGAAAAAAATGCGCTTCACCTTTTCGAGTGTCGGCGTGCAAGCCAAGGGCCGCACCACCATACTCAAACTGAACTATCGCAATACGGCGGAAATCCTGTCCGTCGCCCGTGCGTTTACAGACGACCTGCTGTCGCCGAACGATACCGAAGAAGATCAGGCCCCGACCGTGCAGCCGATGAGCACCGGCCGGCACGGGCCAAAGCCGCTGTTGGTCAAATTGCCGACCTTGAGAGATGAAGCGAATTTTTTAGCTATGAAGCTTGCGGAAGCGAACAAGACCGGCATGCCGTGGAACGACATGGCGATTGTCTATCGGCGTTACGGGATCGGTCAGCAGCTCGTCGATGCGCTGACACGCAAAGGCATTCCATTTCAATGGCAGCAGGATAAAAAACATTCTTACTCGCCGCTACATGACAGCGTGAAGCTGATCACGATGCATAGCAGCAAGGGACTGGAATTTCCGCTGGTGTACATCCCCGGTATCGGCGCGCCGACGAAAGAGGAAGAGGATCTGCAGGATGAAGCGCGCCTGATTTACGTGGCGATGACAAGGGCGACGCAGGAACTGGTGATGACGCATGGCGAGACATCACTATTGGCTGAGAAGATGAATAAGGCTATGGGCGTGTTGGACAAGTTGTAACAACCAAACCGTCGCTCGGGTCAAATTTTCCTTTTTGTCGAGGGGAGCGACGACACCTTATGCAATTTTGGACCCAAAACTTTGAGGACTGAGAACGTATGGAAGCTTTTTGGATTAACTTTTGGCCCAGCTTTTGGGCAACCGTTGCTGGAGCAATTGTAATCTCTGCCCTCTATTTTATTTTTAATGATAAATGCTTCAGCCTTCCAAACTTAAATGGATCTTGGTACATAGAGACAACAACGGTTAACACAACATACAACCCTTTTCAAGGAATGAAGTTACATTATCATGTGCTAATTTTTCAGGAGGGGAACAGAATAACCGGCTCTGGCGAAAAAATTTACGAAGTTAGCTTAAACGGTACTAGAGAGTATGTTGGCACGCACCGTGTGCACATAACTATTCAAGGATTTGTTAATAAATTTTATTTAAGTCCTGATCGCATAAACATCCATTACTACGAGGATGGGGAAAAAAGACGAAGCTCTACATTCCAACAACTTGATTATGAAAAATTCGGAAAATCGGAGACGTTTCATGGATCTTTTAGTACGACTATTGCTGACCAATCCGGGACAGTAACTTGGTCAAGGAAACCTATTAAACGGCCTGACAGCGTTTAAATAAGTGCTCTGACCTTAGTCCGCGCACTTAAAAGCATTTCATGTTTCTCATCGACATTGCTAATTGCGCGATTAAAATTGACCATAAATTGCCTCGAAAACGCCTCCCAATTCTTATAAACTCTGGCACTAATTTTTGGCGCAATAAAAAAACTCGAAGTTGCTTCTAGTTTTCTGCTCAGCTCCCAAAGCACACTATTAATACTGATCGTTTTTGAGTAAACATTCGGAATTTTATAGGTATCAACAAAATGATTTGAAAAATTAGACGGAAGCCTTTGTAGGTTGTCGTTCCAAAATCCTTCTTCTCTAATGCTTTTGGGCTTCACTGTTCCAACATCATAGTCATTCTTCCACTGGTCAAAAGTCTGCTTCAATTCCGCAAAAAGTTTCGCTGAAACGATCGTAAGATCTAAATCGGAAGCCGTCGTATAGGGTGCTCCAAAGTCCGGCGCAGGCGCCATTGAGAATCCCATGCGGCCACTGCCTATCAAAGTAACGTCTCTCGCATGCACTTCCAACTTTTTAGACAACCATTCCCTGACCACTTCATATAAAAGTGGATTGTTTAGAAAAACAAACGGGATTCCCTCAGTTACTTGGTGCCGAAGATAGCCCGTTAACTCCAGCTTTGATAACTGACGCGAATACTGTAAAAGCTCTACTGGCGAGGGATACCTATCGAAAGCAGCTTTTGGAAGAATAGAAAGGTCAAATGGCGTCATTCACGTCAATTCCAAAATAGTGGGTGTGGAAGAATTTACAGCCCTAGTAGTTAAAATGTGCTGCACTCTTTTCTGGATTTTCTGCCCAAATTTTTCAGAATATTTCCGGGGTTCTGGATACTTTAACCGTGCAATTAAATGTGCAAGCTCCAATTCGTTCATTTGGTTTACCCTCTTCTTTTTCTTCATACAAACCTGTTCCAAGCCACTCATCTTCCAACCGTAGTATCCAAAAAATAAGTAAGCTTTAGCGATACTAACTTTATCAAATCGATTAAACAGTTGGCGGGCTAAAATAATTTCTCGAATCTTTCGTCGAACCGTCCTTTCATATCTATTAGTGAGCACACGCACAAGCTGTTGTTCGATTGTGCTGCCACCTTCTATTCGAGAGTAAAACGCGTAGCGCCACACCGACCTTGCAATGCCAACAAGATCGTAACCACGATGAGAAAAGAAACGTTTGTCTTCTCCTGCGACAAGTAGATCGACAGCGACTGAAGGGATCTCAGCCACGTACTCGCTGTGGGAAAATTCCTCAATTCTTTCAAGTATCAATTTTAAATCTTCTTGTACGTTATTGGCTTTAAACTGACTCATGAATTGACTTCCAATACTTATTTAGCGTGTAAAAGTTCCCAATCGCGAATAATCCAGGATAGACTCCGATTCTATTTTCTAATCGAGTCCGCACCCTTCAATCTGCTCAGCGAATCAGGCGAAATCAAATGAAAAGCAAATGAAAAGGGTCAGCATCGGTTTATTTTTTTAGAGAATCAAACATCAAACTGATGCTGGTCTTTTTACAATGTATTCAGTCAGAGTATTTAAGGAATTGAAGGGATACGAGGTTCTTTACTCTATAGTGAATCACGCTGATAAGTTCCTGGACCGGATGTCTCGTGCTCGTTTTCCACCTCAAACACACATTCAAGATATTGTCGGGCGGTAGGCCAATCCGCCTTGTTGTCGAACATGGACTTCAGTACTTGACCTACATCGACTACGTTAGGTTGGACTTGAAGGAGTTGAAGATCAACAGCGATACTTGCGTCCTCGTGCGCATGCTTTGCAGAATCTTGTGATGCGTAGTTGAGAAATTTTCTAATGCGTCCAGGCTGTGGATAAGTGGTGCCGGCGCATTCTGTGCCCAATGGCTCTGCACGGTCCACATGTGAACGGGAAAAACTATCTTGGACTGTATGCAAAAGTGCTCCTATTGCAAATTCCCGTATATTTGATCGATGCGTTGGATTGCCTCGCGTGAATAATGTTTGTACGGTTTCACCGGGACGAAAGTATTCCTTCACGTTGGGAACGTTTGTCTGAACAATAAAAGTGCCCAGCTTATATTCCCCTTGGGCGACACGCCATGCCAATTCGGCCCATATGAGTACTTTGTCACGAGTCTGTGCGGCGGATTCGGTGTCCGCCGACGCCATCGCATGCAAAAACTGGAGGTCGCCAAAATGGGAGCGCAACATAATTACCGCGCCCGAATTTAGATCAAGCCGCTGTCCCTTCTGAGCTTGTATCTCTCCATCCTTAAAAAGCTTGTACCAACAATCAGAAAAATTCGGCAGCCATATTGTTCGCCCAGTGCAATCTTTCATACTGGTCGACACTAACTCGAAGGGAGGATTGTCATTCCATCTAACTCCAGCAATTACCGCCGCTGGAGCGGAAGATTTTTTGGGGTCAGTAGCCAAGCACGAATCCGGATCGAGACAGCCCCAAATCTTATTTGTGATTTGCTCATGGACCGGCGTAGTGAACTGCTCAATTGCCCACGCCGCTCGGGTATCAATGAATCGCCCGATCCAAGTTCGTGGTGAGACCGCTCGAAGTTTTCCGTTTAGCTCGTCCTCAGGGCGCAACTTAAACGCCAACGCGTCTTGTGCGAGAAGAGTGCTGATCAAAAGCGAACTCAATAAGGTGGCATACCAACGCATAACACTCCCTGTAGGTGTTGACGAATTTTTGTTTTTCTTGGCATGAGAATACCGCTTTTGAGTAATTTAGCAAGTGACGAACGTTTTGAATTAAAGGGCCCCCAGGGTTGTTGACTCATTTTGAAAAGGCCGCTGAAAATGCACCGGATTCGGCGATCCACCAAACAGTAACCTTCACGAAAAATCTTCATGCGCTACTAGGGAAAAATAACGGATTTCAGGGGACAGACCACGATTAAGCATTGCGCATACTCGTGGTCTGTCCCCGAATAACTAACTGGCTGTAGCCACCACACTGGCCCGCGCCACATGCATTTTTTTATAGCTGTCGATCAGGCGGCGGTGCCTGTCGAGCCCCTCCAGTTTCATACTGGTTGGCGTCAAGCCAAAGAAGCGCACGCTGCCGTCCACTGAGCCCAGCACCGCGTCCATCCGCGGATTGCCAACCATCCGGCGGAAATTGGCTACGTAATCGTCCAGTTCCAGGCCGTCATCGAGCAGCACCTCCAGCACCACGTTCAAGGCTTGAAAAACAATCCGCGCTCGACGGCCATGAACCTACGCACGCTTTCCAGGCGTGTGACTTAAACCACTCATCCACCTCTCCTGCGCCCGATTCCGTCTTTGTTTATAAGATTGGAAACGCGGCTTTTTGTTCATTATTATAATTTGTTCATTATTAGTGTACACTTTAATTAAATGAACAAAAGTGAGCAGTGACATGCCGCCCAAACCCAACATGCCGCACAAGGACGCCGCCATACTCGACGCAGCCGTGGCCGCGTTGCTTGCCATGGGCGTCACGGCAGAATTGCGCCCTGCCACAGCCCGACAAGCCGGCGCGCACATGCGGCTGCGGTATGGCGGCCAGACAATCAATTTTGTCATTGAGGTCAAGCGGCTGATCAATCAAGCGAACCTCGGGGTGATTGCACACCGGTTGGCGCAATTGGACAAGCCGCTGCTCGTGACTGAATATGTCACCCCACCCGTGGCGCAACGTCTGCGGGAGTTGAAAATAGAATTCATCGATACCGCGGGCAATGCCTATATCGAGAAACCGCCATTACTGATCTGGGTGAATGGAAGCAAGCCTGAACAAAAATTGCAGGAGACGCGCGCCACGCGTGCATTCCAGCCGGGCGGCTTGAAGCTGATATTCGCGTTGCTGTGCCAACCCGAGCTGATCAATGCCAATTATCGGGTGATCGCCGAAGCAGCCGATGTAGCACTGGGTACGGTGGGCTGGGTAATGGCTGACCTGAAAGATGCAGGCTTTCTGATCGATCTGGGCAAACGCGGACGCAAGCTGGCCAACAAGCGCAAGCTGCTCGATCTATGGGTTGAGGGGTATGCGCGACAGCTGCGGCCAAAATGTCTGGTTGGCCGCTACCGTGCACTCCGGCCTGACTGGTGGAAAGACACGCGTCCTGGAAAATTGCATTTTCAGTGGGGGGGTGAAACAGCTGCGGCAAAGATGACCGGCTATCTGAAGCCTGCCGTCACGACGCTCTACATGACTGGAGATCCAAAAGAGCAGCAGAATGTGCTCAAGGAATTCCGTTTGGTCAAAGATGCTGCTGGCGATGTGGAGATTCGGGAGAATTTCTGGAAATTTGCTGCACTCGATGATGCCACTATGGTTCCACCGCTACTGACTTATGCTGATCTGCTGGCTACTGCGGACGACCGCAATATGGAAACTGCACGGATAGTTTATGACGACCACCTTGCTCGACTTATCGAAACAGCCTGAGCTGACGCTCATGGGTCAGTTGGCGGACGCGATACTCGCCGAGGCTGACGCATTGCAGATCCCGATCTTCATGGCCGGTGCAATGGCGCGCGATCTGATACTGACTTTTGGATACGGTATCAATACCGGTCGCGCAACGACCGATGTCGATTGGGCGATGCAGGTGAAAAGCTGGGAGCAATTCGCTGCACTGAAGGCTGCGCTGACCGGCACTGGGCGTTTTTCCGCGCATACAAAGGGACATCAACTCAAGTACGGACAAAATCTGTCTGTTGATCTGGTGCCATTTGGCGGCATCGAAAATGATCAAGGTTTGATCACATGGCCGCCAGACAATCATACGATCATGAGCGTGCTTGGTTTTCATGAGGCTTATCAAAACACGATCACTGTGCGCTTGCCGGGCAATGTCGATATTCGGGTCGTTTCTTTAGCGAGCCTTGCGTTGCTCAAAATATTGGCATGGGACGAACGTCATTTGATCTTTCCGAAGAAGGACGCGCATGATTTTGCGTTGATTGCACGGCACTATACCGATGCAGGGAATCAGGATCGGCTTTATGAAGAATTTTCTCATTTGGTTGATGCGCCGGATTTTAAATATGAGCTCGCGGGCGCCAGAATGCTGGGCTACGACATCGGGATGACTTTTAGTGGGCAATCACGCACGCTTGCAGCCAATATTCTGCAGCGAGAAACGGAGGCACAAGGGAAGTTAGCCTTTATCTCGGCCATGCCGATGGAGGCCGAAGAAGCGTTATTGCTGGTCGAACATGTTGTCCAAGGTTTGAATGACAGTATTGCGCCGCGTTAGGTAATGCAATCAATTTTGTCCAGGATTTTTGTTTGTCCAATTTCGTTGGACAAACGGATTTATTGGACAAAATTTTTGTTCCGCTTCGCGGAAATTTGTACCAGGGAACTCGGTCACATTCCGCGACCCCGTCGCGGCTTGCAAGCCGTCGCCTTTTGAATCCCCCCGCGCACGGCGGATAGTGACGAGCTTGTATGGCGTTCAATGAGAGCTGGCTGTAGCCGCCACATTGGCCCGCGCCCTATGCATTTTTTTATAGCTGTCGATCAGGCGGCGGTGCCTGTCGAGCCCCTCCAGTTTCATACTGGTTGGCGTCAAGCCAAAGAAGCGCACGCTGCCGTCCACTGAGCCCAGCACCGCGTCCATCCGCGGATTGCCATGCATCCGGCGGAAATTGACCACGTAATCGTCCAGTTCCAGATCGTCATCGAGCAGCACTTCCAGCACCACGTTCAAGGCTTGATAAAACAATCCGCGCTCGACCGTGTTGTCGTTGTACTGCAAGAAGGCGCCCACCAGATCATGCGCGTCTTCAAACTGCTTCAAGGCGAGATTGATGAGCAGCTTCAATTCGAGAACGGTCAGCTGTCCCCAGACCGTATTCTCGTCAAATTCGATGCCGATCAACGTGGCGATGTCGGAATGCTCATCGAGCTCACTGTTTTCCAGACGATCAAGCAGTGCTTCCAGACTTGCTTCGTCCAGGCGATGTATGCTCAGGATATCGGCGCGGAATAACAGCGCCTTGTTGGTGTTATCCCAGACCAAATCTTCTATCGGATAGATTTCCGAATAACCCGGCACCAGAATCCGGCATGCAGTCGCGCCTAAATCGTCATACACCGCCATGTACGACTCTTTGCCCATGCCTTCGAGGATGCCGAACAAGGTCGCGGCTTCCTCGGCATTGGAGTTTTTACCGTGGCCGGAAAAATCCCATTCAACAAAATCGAAGTCCGCTTTGGCGCTGAAAAAGCGCCACGACACGATACCGCTGGAATCGATGAAGTGTTCAACGAAGTTATTTGGCTCAGTCACGGCTTCACTTGCAAAGGTGGGCCGAGGTAAATCGTTCAGGCCTTCAAAACTGCGACCCTGTAGCAGTTCTGTCAGACTCCGTTCCAGCGCCACCTCCAAGCTTGGGTGCGCGCCGAACGAAGCAAAGACACCGCCAGTTCGTGGGTTCATCAAGGTGACGCACATCACCGGGTAGGTTCCCCCCAGCGACGCATCCTTCACCAGCACCGGAAAGCCTTGCTCTTCCAATCCCTGAATGCCGGCCAGAATGCCGGGGTATTTCGCCAGCACTTCGTGCGGCACATCAGGCAATGCGATCTCACCTTCCAGAATTTCGCGTTTTACCGCCCGTTCGAAAATTTCGGACAGGCATTGCACTTGCGCTTCGGCCAGCGTATTACCGGCACTCATGCCATTGCTGGCGTAGAGGTTTTCGACCAGGTTGGACGGGAAATACACCACTTCGCCGTCCGACTGCCGCACATACGGCAGCGAACAGATACCGCGCTGCACATTGCCCGAGTTGGTATCGACCAGGTGCGAGCCACGTAACTCGCCATCGGGATTGTAAATTTGCAGGCAGTACTCATCGAGAATTCCAGCCGGCAGCGCATCGTTACGGCCAGGTTTGAACCAGCGCTCGTTCGGGTAATGAACAAACGCTGCATTGGCGATGTCTTCGCCCCAAAACGACCCGGCGTAGAAATGGTTGTTATTGAGCCGCTCGATATACTCTCCCAACGCCGACGCCAACGCGCTTTCTTTGGTCGCTCCCTTGCCATTGGTAAAACACATCGGCGAGTGCGCATCGCGGATATGCAGCGACCACACATTTGGAATGATATTGCGCCACGAAGCGATTTCAATCTTGATGCCCAAGCCCGCCAGAACGCCCGACATATTGGCAATGGTTTGCTCCAAGGGCAGATCCTTGCCCGCAATAGTGGTGCTGGCGTCGGAAGCCGGCTTCAGCATCAGCAACGACTGCGCATCGGCATCCAGGTTCTCTACCGCTTCAATCACAAACTCGGGGCCTGCTTGCACCACTTTTTTCACCGTACAGCGCTCGATGGAGCGCAAGATGCCTCGGCGGTCTGCGTCCGGGATATCCGGCGGCAACTCAACTTGAATCTTGAAAATCTGCTGGTAACGGTTTTCCGGATCAACAATATTATTTTGCGACAGGCGGATATTCTCGGTCGGAATGTTGCGCGTATCGCAGTACAACTTCACAAAGTAAGCCGCACACAATGCCGATGAGGCCAGAAAGTAATCGAAGGGACCGGGCGCCGAGCCATCGCCCTTATAGCGGACAGGCTGGTCGGATACCACCGTGAAATCATCGAACTTGGCTTCAAGACGAAGCTTATCGAGAAAGTTGACCTTAATTTCCATGGGAGAATTCCAAAAATGGTGCTCAAAATGAGGTAGCCGTTATTATCCGTCGCCACGCCGGCGCATTGTAATAAATCGATGCTTTCTACAAACGCTGCCGCATACGGATGGGAATTACACAGAGGTCAGTAATTTGAACGACACATACGGCGCAATACGCTTCGCTATTGACGACCGGAGGAAGTCCCTTTTTGGGACGCCCTACCAGGCTTCCATTGGTCGTCCGAACATGGACTGCCGTTGGTCGTCCGAACATGGACTTCCGTTGGTCGTAGTTGGTAGTCCCGAAAAGGGACTTCCTTCGGTCGTAGAGCGTCCCGAAAAGGGACTTCCGTTGGTCGTCAATAAGCGCAGCGCATTGCGCCGCATGTCTTCTTGCGCCGAGGGCATCAAAATTTGTCGCTTTAAATACTGACTCCTGAGTAAGACCAGCAGCGCACGGAAATTGACAGACCGGTTAGATACCGAATCTGTTACCTCCATCCAGACAAGCGTGACTAGCTTGCCCCCTGCTCGAACACACTCTTCGCCTGCAGCCGAAACTCCTTTGGCGACAAGCCGGTCCGGCGTTTGAAAAAACGAGTGAAGTATGCCGGGTCCGAAAACCCCAGCGCGTACGACACGACGCTGATCGTCATCGACGTATAGACCAGGTTTCTTTTCGCTTCCAGCAGCATCCGTTCATGGATCAGGTCCAGCGCCGACTGGCCTGCGGCATGCCGGCACAGCACATTCAGATGCGCGGCGGTGATGCCGATCCGTTTCGCATAATGGGCAACCGGATACTGCCGGGCAAAATCGTCTTCTATCAGCCGGCAGAAATTGCCGACGTGTTCTTCGCCACGGCTGATGCCCTGCGGCCGCTCCAGATTCGGCGATGTTGCATTGCGGCCCAGCCAGACCAGGATTGCGCCCAGCAGGGATTCCAGCAACACGTCCCGGTGCGGCGCGTTGCCCCGGTATTCATTGTCCAGCGCGCTGAACGTCGTCTTCAGATAATTGCTTTCGTCGTCATTGCCGAGATGATGAATATGCGGACTGGACCAGGCCAGCATACCATCGCCCAGTTTCTCGCTGATTTTCCTGATCAGCGGATACGCCAGCGTAATGACATGCCCTTCGGTATTGCGGGCGAATTTGAAGCCGTGAATGCACATCTGCGGCACCGTCAATACCTGGCCTGCCTGCATTTCCTGTTGCCGGTCGTCCACCCTGATTTTTGCGGCGCCGCTCTTGAGGTACAGTATCTGAAACAGGCCATGATGCTGGTGCGGCTTGATCTGCCAATTGTGCAATTGGCTGCGGGCGAAAATCGTTTCGCAATGCACCATATCCGGCGTCAGCCACTGCTTATGCTCGCCATACAGCTTATAGACAGGAATATCCTTGATCAGGCCCATGCGGCACTCGCTTTCGACAGCTGGATTTTCAATCGTTCCAGAATGCCTAAAATCTTCGGAATGTGCAATTTTTATCAACAAAAATCCATTTCAAACAAGCCGCTTCCGGTCCAAGATAGGAGAACCAATAAAGCGCGTGGATCAGACGCTTCTTATCCGCACAGGAGACTTGAATGAAAACCCAGGTAGCCATCATCGGCGCCGGCCCGTCCGGGCTTTTGCTGGGCCAGCTATTGCATCTGCAAGGGATCGATACCGTCATCCTGGAAGCGAAGACGCCGGAATACGTGCTGGGCCGGATTCGCGCCGGCGTGCTGGAACAAGGCACGGTCGAACTGCTGCGGGAAGCGCAGGCCGGCGCACGGATGGACACCGAAGGCCATGTGCACGACGGCTTCGCGTTGTCGTTTGCGGGCCGGCAGGAACGCATCGACATGAAATCGCTGACCGGCGGCAAAACGGTGATGGTGTACGGCCAGACCGAAGTCACGCGGGATCTGATGGATGCGCGCGCGGCGGCGGGCGGCATCAGCATTTACGAAGCCGCCGATGTCCGGCCGCATGATTTTTACAGCGACCAGCCGCGCGTCAGCTTCGTCAAGGATGGCAAAACGGTCGAGCTTGAATGCGACTACATCGCGGGCTGCGACGGCTTCCACGGGATCTCGCGAAAGTCAGTGCCGCCCGACGCGATCCGGATTTTCGAACGCACCTATCCGTTCGGCTGGCTCGGCGTGCTGTCGCGCACGCCGCCGGTATCGGATGAACTGATTTATGCCAACCATGCAC
Organism: Herminiimonas sp.; assembly: GCA_027310305.1. Taxonomy (GTDB): domain Bacteria; phylum Pseudomonadota; class Gammaproteobacteria; order Burkholderiales; family Burkholderiaceae_D; genus DAIDBD01. Next base: position 4,177 of record DAIDBD010000048.1, on the reverse strand, counting down.
GCGGCTTTGCGTTGTGCAGCATGCGTTCGCCGACGTTGAGCCGGTATTACGTGCAATGTGCGCTGAATGAAAAGCCGGAGGACTGGTCGGATGACCGTTTCTGGAATGAGCTGAAAGCGCGTCTGCCGGAGCAGGCGGCCGCCAATCTGGTCACCGGCCCGTCGATCGAAAAAAGCATTGCGCCGTTGCGCAGTTTCGTGGCCGAGCCGATGCAATTCGGCCGCCTGTTCCTGGTCGGCGATGCCGCGCACATCGTGCCGCCGACCGGTGCGAAAGGCTTGAACCTGGCAGCCAGCGACGTGTACACGCTGTATCAGATCATGCGCAAGCATTATCGCGAAGGCCGCAGCGATCTGCTGGAAAAATACTCCGAACTCTGCTTGCGGCGCATCTGGAAAGCCGAGCGGTTCTCGTGGTGGATGACGTCGATGCTGCACAAATTTTCCGACGATCCGTTCAATCAGCGCATGCAGCTGGCCGAACTCGATTACTACACCGGGTCGCTTGCCGGCCGCACCACGATTGCGGAAAATTACGTTGGATTGCCTTACGAGCGGATTGAGTGAAACCGTTCGGTAGCCGAACCTATGTCTGTTTAACGAACTTGTTATGCGCTATGATCATTTCATCAATTGCAGGCAAATTAGGATTTACGCAAATTACCATGTCGCATCTGATCTTCAGCATAAAACGAACCGTTCGACCCGGGGCACCCTTTGGGGTGTGAGTAGCCCGCAGGGCGTATCGAAGGCTGCGGAACCTTCGATACGCCCTGCGGGCTACTCACACCCCAAAGGGTGCCCCGGGTCGAACGGTTTATAAATCAATCATTGCGCTTTGCGTAAGTCCTATAAATAAAGTATTCCGGTCAAAACAACCACTACCGGCGTCAAGCTCGATCAGGTCCGGCGAACCTATCCGTTCAACAAAAGGAGACAACAATGCAATTCATAAAAATTCTGCGGTCCGCAACGGCAATCGGCATGTTCGGCCTGACCGCGTTTGCCGCGCAGGCGCAAGAGACGATCAAGGTCGGGCTGATCGCGCCGTTCTCGGGCCCGTTCGCCGACTACGGCAAGCAGATGGAAGGCGGCATCAAGGCTTACATGCAGCAGCACGGCGACAAGGTTGCGGGCAAGAAAATCGAAATCATCTACAAGGACACGACAGGGCCGGCGCCGGAAATCGCCAAGCGGCTGGCGCAGGAACTGGTGGTGCGCGACAAGGTGGACTTCCTGGCCGGTTTCGGCCTGACGCCGGAAGCGCTGGCGGTGGCGCCGATCGCGGAGCAGGCCAAGAAGCCGATGATCATCATGAATGCGGCGACGTCAATCATCACCACCAAATCCCAATACATCGCCCGCGTCTCGATGACGCTGCCGCAAATTTCCGCGCCGATGGCGACCTGGGCCGTCAAGAACGGCATCAAGCGCGTCGTGACGCTGGTCGCGGATTACGGCCCCGGCATCGATGCGGAAACCGCCTTCAAGACCAATTTCATCGGCGGCGGCGGACAGATCATGGAATCGATCCGCGTGCCGTTGCGCAATCCTGAATTCGCGCCGTTCATCCAGCGCATCAAGGATGCCAAGCCGGAAGCGGTCTTCATTTTCGTGCCGGCCGGCGAACAGGGCATCGCGTTCATGAAAGGCTATCGCGAGCGCGGGCTGGCCGAAGCGGGCATCAAGGTGATCGCCACCGGCGACCTGACCGACGACCACGTGCTGCCGGCGATGGGCGATGCGGTGCTGGGCGTGATCACGACCTTCCATTATTCGGCTGCGCACGATTCGCCGGAGAACAAGGCATTTCTGAAGAGCTTCGCGGCGGCCAATCCGAACGGCGGCCGTCCGAACTTCATGGCGGTCGCCGCCTATGACGGCATGGCGGCGATCTATGACGTATCGCGCAAGCTGAACGGCAAGATCGATGCCGACAAGGCAATGGCCGTATTGAAAGGATGGAAGACCGTGAGCCCGCGCGGCCCGATCATGATCGATCCGCAAACCCGCGACGTGGTGCAGACCGTGTATGTGCGTAAGGTCGAGAAAGTCGGCGGCGAACTGTACAACGTCGAATTCGACAAGTTCGCCAACGTCAAGGATCCGGGCAAGTAAGATGCTGTCGCATGAAGGGTATTGAGTCGTAAACGGCCCGATGCCCTTTTTATCGAAGCAAAAACCGTATTGCCTCTGATATTCGGCTCGTCAATTGAATCGCTTGCCGCATACCATTTGAGTGACGACGGCCGAGGTAACGGATTGTGCTGGCGCGCTGGCGATGTTTGGCCGGCACCAAGATGGCTTATTCAACATGGTCAATGTGCTGGCTTCAGCATTCAAAAATTTAAATTAAAGGATCCCAGCGCTGGGACCAATCATATTGTTCGTTAGCCAGTCTACGCAAAATATCAAATGCTTTTTGCAAAGCAACTGATTCGTTGCCCCGCGGATAGATGAGATACACCGGATACGAAAATTCAGGTGCATACTGTACTGGTCGTAACAGCCCTTGTTCAAGATATTTCTGCACAACGCGCGTGCGGAAATAACCCGATCCACCACACTGCAATATATATTGCAGTGCTAAAGGGCCTAGATTGAAAGAAATGATAGCCTTCGCTTTTTCAGGTAAAGCGACGTTATGCTGTTTCCGAAAATCAGGCCCCCAATCTATATACACATACGGCTCAGGGTTCGAAATTGATGCAACCTGAATCAGCTTCTCCTCCAAAATCTGCTCGACCTGTATGCCAGGCAAATATTCCGGTCTAAAAACAAGTGCCGCATGCAATAAACCAAGCTCTAATTTTTCTTGAAGAGCTAAGCCCTCTGCGACTTCGACGCGTATTGCATGAGATGAAATTTCTTGTCGCAACTGCATTGCCCATTTAAGCATCAATGGATTGCTTAGGCCCACTTCAGCGCCGATTTTGATCAAGTCACCAAACCCATCCGGCAAAGGCAAGTCTCTACGCGCAGCGTCCCAGGTTTGCACCAGTTGGCTGGCATATCGCATGAATCTTCTGCCGTGATCTGTGAGTTTGGCGCCAGCACGATTACGTACAAACACTTGACAACCAAGTTGCATCTCGAGATTTTGGATGCGGGCCGTTACCGTAGTTTGCGTAACGTGAAGGCGCTCAGCCGTTGCGATAAAACTTCCTGTGCGCACGATATCGATGAAGGTGCGTGCTAAGTCTATGTCCATTGACATCTTTTAAATCAAATTAAATGATAACAAATGCCGATATATTTCATTATAAGGAAACCAAAAAACTTATCATAATATCTGCATACAAGATGCATCTTTGAAAGAGTACAACAAGCCAGGTAGTTTTATTCAGAAACTTTTCAAGGCCATGGACATGGACATGCTCGCAAATTTGATCGACCGACATTTCTTCCTGTTTCAAGGCAAGACTCCTCCCTGCTCTCGATTGCGGGAAGGGTGGTACCCGCTAGCTGACGCACTTTGCACTGAGCTTGAATCGACCATGTCGCTTGACGAACTAGACGCTTTTCATATCAGGCAGATTACGGAGGAGATCGGCATGTTGCGCATTCATCGCGCCGGCATACGTCAAATTCGAGTCGAGCAACTCATCGATACTGTCGAAGAAATCAGTGCGTTGACTTGCAGCGACTGTGGCAGTCCAGGTCGACTTCGTAAAGGGAATCAGTTTGTGACGCTTTGCGACTTCTGCGAAGATGAGCGGCAAATTCGGGCAACCAGGTATAGGCAAAGCCGGTCGATCGGATGAAGCGGCACAGGACAAAACCGCGACAAGCTCCCTGCATTGAGTACCTGACCATACAAAGGATTATTTTCTTAAGCGAAACGATGGATAACCTTGGTACGAGCGGCATCTTTAATGAAATGGATTTTGCAACGCCCCTTGCATTATAGGCTGCAATATCACAGTCACGATGGCGGTGATTGACACTGAGTTCAGCACATAAATTAAACATCAGAGGCTGCATGGGAATGCTGTGCAAATGCGGTTTCCTTATGTGATCTATACCGGCGGAGAGACTCATGAGCAAAGCACTGGACGGCGTCCGCATTCTTGACTTCACCCATGTGCAGTCGGGGCCGACTTGCACGCAATTGCTGGCCTGGTTCGGCGCCGACGTGATCAAGGTCGAACGTGCCGGCGAGGGTGACGCCACGCGTG
>DAIDBD010000015.1 GCA_027310305.1 Herminiimonas sp. | reverse complement strand
TGCCGCCCGCAAACCGGTTCAATACCCGCGACAGCACGAACAGCAAATCCGACAACCGATTCATGTACTGGCGTGGATGGTCATTGATCTTGTCGGCTTTGCCCAGGCTGACGATCGCACGTTCGGCCCGGCGGCATATCGTGCGGCATACATGCGCTTGCGCTGCCGCGCGCGAACCGGCCGGCAGGATGAAATCCTTCAGCGGCGGCAAATCCGCATTGTATTTTGCCAGCAGCGCATCGAGCCGCGCGACATGCAGTTCCTTGATCATCGAATAGCCGGGGATGCAGAGTTCGCCGCCCATGTCGAACAGGTCATGCTGGATTGAAACCAGCTCTTCGCGCAATGCAGCCGGCAAGTCTTCGCACAGCAACAGGCCGATATGCGAATTGAGTTCGTCCACATCGCCCATCGCATGCACCCGCAAACTGTCCTTGCCGGTGCGGCTGCCGTCGCCCAGGCCGGTGGTGCCGTTGTCGCCGGTGCGGGTGGCGATTTTGGAAAGTCGATTGCCCATATTTAATAAAAAGAAAAAGTGAATAAACCAGCATACGGCAAAAATGCCGTGCTCGCTGTCCCGTTGATCGAATTATGCGGTACCGGACAGTGCAGAGTAAAATCAAGAAATCACGGAGGAAACCATGAATCATCCTGTCCAACCGAATGCGTTGAAAAAGCCGCTGCCGGAAGCATTGACGTCAGCGCTGAAATCGATTTTCGGCGGTCGGCTGTTCACTACGCAGGCAATGCGCGAGCACCATGGCAGCGACGAATCTTCGTACGATCCGATGCCGCCCGATGCAGTCATTTTCGCCCATTCGACCGACGAAGTGGCGACGGCGGTGAAATTGTGCAGCAGCCATGACGTGCCGATCATTCCATACGGCGCCGGTACGTCGCTGGAAGGGCATGTGCTGGCGCTGCAAGGCGGCATCACGATCGATCTGTCGCAGATGAACCGGATGATCGCGGTCCACGCGGAAGATCTGACCGCGACGGTGCAAGCCGGCGTGACGCGCAAGCAACTGAACCTGGAGATCAAGGACAGCGGCCTGTTCTTTCCGATCGATCCGGGCGCCGATGCGTCGCTCGGCGGCATGGCGGCGACCCGCGCATCCGGCACCAATGCCGTGCGTTACGGCACCATGCGCGAAAATGTGCTGGCGCTGACCGTGGTGACGTCGGATGGGCGCGTCATCAAAACCGGCACGCGCGCGAAAAAATCGTCCGCCGGCTACGATCTGACGCGGATATTCGTCGGCAGCGAGGGTACGCTGGGCATCATTACCGAGGTGACGGTACGGCTCTATCCGCAGCCGGAAGCGATTTCAGCGGCGGTATGTTCTTTCCCGAACGCATCGGATGCGGTCAACGCGGTGATCCAGACGATTCAGATGGGCGTGCCGGTCGCCCGCGTCGAATTTCTCGATGAAAACGGCGTGAAAGCGATCAATGCGCATGACAAGCTGGGCTTGCCGGAAAAGCCGCTGCTGCTGTTTGAATTCCACGGCAGCGAACATGGCGTGAAGGAGCAGGCGGAACTGGTGCAGGAAATTACCGCCGAACACAACGCCATCGGGTTTGAGTGGGCCACGCGGCCGGAAGACCGTTCAAGGCTGTGGGCCGCGCGCCACAATGCCTATTTCGCGCTGCTGCAAATGCGTCCGGGCCACCGTTCGATCACGACCGATTGCTGCGTGCCGATCTCGCGCCTGGCCGAATCGATACTGGAAACCAAGGCCGATTGCGAAAGGAACGGCATGGTTTATTCGATCATCGGCCATGTCGGCGACGGCAATTTCCATGTATTGATGCTGGTCGACCCGCATGATGCAAGCGAAGTCGCCAAGGCCGAAGCGATCAACAACCGGATGGTGTCGCGTGCGATCGAGATGGATGGGACGTGCACCGGCGAACACGGCGTCGGTTTGCACAAGATGGATTTCCTGGTGCAGGAACATGGCGAAGATGCGATCGATACGATGCGCGGCATCAAGCATGCGCTGGATCCAAAAAACATCATGAATCCCGGCAAGATCATCCGCTGGTAAAGCGACCGGCACGCGACGGCAGAAAAACGGCTACAGACAGGTACCATGGCAACAAGACTTCCCCCGGTTCACGCATTATCCGCTTTCGAAGCGGCTGCCCGGCATAACTCTTTCGCAATCGCCGCGGAAGAATTGTGCATCACGCCATCGGCGTTGTCGCACCGGATCCGGCTGCTCGAGGAATTCGTCGGAGAGCGCCTGTTCATCCGCGACGGCCGCGCCATCAGCCTGTCGGAATTCGGCCGCCGCTATCTGGATGTGGTGCGCGCCGCATTGCGGACCCTGACCGATTTTCCGATGCCGCACAGAAGCGTTTCGGCGCAGCTGCGCGTCAAGATCACGTTGCCGCCGACGTTTGCGCGCTACATGTTCGTGCCGCATTTATTCGAATTCACCAGCCGGTATCCCGACATCGGCGTCGAAATATTCCTGTCGGTGCCGCTCTATGATTTGAGCCTGTCGGAAAGCGACGTCGAAGTGCGGTTCGGCGCCGGCAAGTATCCGAATATCGTTACCGAAAAACTGTTCGAGGAACCGGCGTTTGCGGTAGCCAGTCCGGAATATCTGAAGCAGATCGGCGAGTTGAAAACGCCGGCCGATCTGCAGAAAGCGACGCTGCTGCGTTCCGCGCTGGAGCCGTGGCAGCCGTGGTTCGAAGCGGCCGGACTCGACTGGCCGGAACCGTCCTCCGGCTTGCGCGTCGACGATCTCGGCTTGCTGCTGGAAGCGATCAAGCATGGCCATGGCGTGGGCCTGACCCGCCAGCATTTTGCGCAAGGCATGATGGAGTGCGGCGAGATCGTGCGGCTGTTCGATGTGCAATTGACGACGCCGCCGCATGCGTATTACATGGTGTATGAAAAGCAAGCGCGCGAGCGCCCTGAGGTCGCGCTATTCATAGACTGGCTGCAGTCGACTTTCCGCAACGGCTGATTCGCAGGAGCGCATTGACGTGAAAAAATTTCACGCCAGCCGAAAAAGCTTTTCAGTCTGAATCCTTCCCGCAGCAACCCATCGTGCCTGCCTTTTCGTTACACTCGATGAAACAGGCATGCCGGCTATGACCGGTTGCCTATATCGGCTTTTGAAAAATCGGAATCAATCATGAATGCGCTTGCAGATCTTCCATTCAGCGTGACAAGGCAGCGCGAAGTCGTTGCGGCATTGCGCGCGGCGGTGCCCGAACATTGCGTATTGTTCAACGAAGAAGATACTCGTCCTTACGAATGCGACGGACTGGCCGCTTATCGCCAGTTGCCGATGGTGGTGGTCCTGCCCGACAGCGAAGCGCAGGTCGCCGCGATATTGAAAACCTGCCGCGACATCAAGGTGCAGATCGTGCCGAGAGGCGCCGGCACCGGGCTGTCCGGCGGCGCGATGCCGATTGCCGATGGCGTCGTGCTATCGACCGCGCGGCTCAACAAGATTGTCAGGCTCGATGCGTATGCGCGTACCGCGGTGGTACAGCCGGGCGTGCGCAATCTGGCCATTTCGGACGCGGCCGCAGCGCATGATTTGTATTACGCACCCGACCCGTCGTCGCAAATCGCCTGCACCATCGGCGGCAACGTCGCGGAAAATTCCGGCGGCGTGCATTGCCTGAAATACGGCCTGACGGTGCATAACGTGCTGCGGGTCCGGATGGTGACGATCGACGGCGACATCGTCGAACTGGGCAGCGATGCGCTCGATGCGCCCGGCCTCGATCTGCTGGCGGTGTTCATCGGTTCCGAAGGCATGCTGGGCGTGGTCACCGAAGTGACGGTCAAATTGATACCGAAGCCGCAACTGGCGCGCGTGATCATGGCGTCGTTCGACGATGTGGTAAAGGGCGGCAATGCGGTGGCCAGCGTGATCGCCGCAGGCATCATCCCGGCCGGGCTGGAAATGATGGACAAGACCAGTTCGCGGATGGTCGAACCGTTCGTCAAGGCCGGTTATGATATCGACGCCGAAGCGATTCTGCTGTGCGAATCGGATGGCATGCCGGAAGAGGTCGAGGAAGAAATCGCGCGCATGACCGATGTGCTGCAGCAGTGCGGCGCGACCGCGATCGCGGTATCGCAGAACGAAGTCGAACGCCTGAAATTCTGGTCCGGCCGCAAGAATGCATTCCCGGCGGCGGGCCGAATTTCTCCCGATTATTACTGCATGGATGGCACGATCCCGCGCAAGAATCTGGCGCAGGTGCTGCTCGGCATCGCGCAAATGGAAACCAAATACAAGCTGCGTTGCGCCAACGTGTTTCATGCCGGCGACGGCAACCTGCATCCGCTGATCCTGTTCGATGCGAACCAGCCCGGCGAATTCCACCGCGCCGAAGCGTTCGGCGCCGAGATCCTGGAATTGTGCGTGGCGGTCGGCGGCACCATCACCGGCGAACATGGCGTCGGCATCGAAAAAATCAATTCGATGTGCGTGCAGTTTTCGCCGGAAGAAATCGCCGCCTTCTTTGCCGTCAAGCGCGCGTTCGATACGGCTTTTCTGCTGAACCCCGACAAGGCGATTCCGACGCTGCGGCGTTGCGCCGAATACGGCCGGATGCATGTGAAGCGCGGGCAGTTGAAGTTCGCTGATTTGCCGCGCTTTTAACGATTATTTTCGAGCCGACCATGGAACAGGTATTACAGCAATTCAAGGCAAAAGTTATTGCGGCCGGTGCCTGCAAGACCGCGTTGCGCATACGCGGCGGCGGCAGCAAGGACTGGTACGGCGAGGCGCCGCAGGGCGACGTGTTCGATACACGCGAATACCGAGGCATCGTTGCCTACGACCCGACCGAACTGGTCATTACCGCGCGCTGCGGTACGCCGCTGATGGACATCGAGGCGGCATTGGCGGAGCAAAACCAGATGCTGGCATTCGAGCCGCCGCATTTCGGCGCAGGCGCAACGATCGGCGGCGTGGTTGCCAGCGGCTTGTCCGGCCCGCGCCGGCCGGCGGTTGGCGCGCTGCGCGATTTCGTGCTGGGCGCGGTGCTGATGGATGGCAAAGGGGACGTGCTGCACTTCGGCGGACAGGTGATGAAGAATGTCGCCGGCTACGATGTGTCGCGGCTGCTGGCCGGCTCGATGGGCACGCTCGGATTGATTCTCGACGTGTCGCTGAAAGTGTTGCCGCAACCGTTCGCTGAAACCACTTTGCGGTTTGCGATGCGGGAAGACGAGGCGATCCGGGCGTTGAATACATGGGGCGGTCGGCCGTTGCCGCTATCGGCAAGCGCATGGCATGACGGCATGCTGACAGTGCGGTTGTCCGGCGCGCAGGCAGCGGTCAATGCGGCGCGGCAAAAAATGGGCGGCGACGAAGTGCAGCAGCCGCAACTATTCTGGAATGCCTTGCGCGAACAGCAGAGCGAATTTTTTATTTTCGCCGATGCCGCGGACCGACTCTGGCGCCTATCGGTGCCGTCGGTGACGCCGCCGCTTGTCATGCCGGGCAAGCAACTGATCGAATGGGGCGGCGCGCAGCGCTGGTGGAAAACCGGTGCCGATGCGGCAGCTATTCGCGCCACGGCAGAAAAAGCCGGCGGCCATGCAACCTTGTTCAGAGGCGGCGACAAGCAGGTTGGCGTATTCCATCCGCTCGCACCGGCCGTCGCCAAAATCCATCGACATCTTAAAAACGCATTCGATCCGTCCGGCATTTTCAATCCGGGCCGGATGTATCTTAAATACTGATGTTATGCATTTGTCCACGAAAGACACGAAAAGCACGAAAGATTCATAACCTTCTTTATTGATCTTTTTTCGTGCCTTTCGTGGACCCATGCTTTCCGTCATCAAGAACATCCGTAACATCAATTAAATACTAATCATGCAAACCAATCTCGCCGATTTCATCAAACACACTCGCGAAGGCGAAGAAGCCGATGCAATTCTGCGCAAATGCGTGCACTGCGGTTTTTGCACGGCGACCTGTCCGACTTACCAGTTGCTCGGCGATGAACTGGATGGCCCGCGCGGTCGCATTTACCTGATCAAGCAGGTACTGGAAGGCAAGCCGGCCACCGCCAGGACGCAACTGCATCTGGATCGCTGCCTGACCTGCCGCAATTGCGAAACGACTTGTCCGTCCGGCGTGCAGTATGGGCGCCTGGTCGATATCGGCCGCAAGATCGTCGAAGACCAGGTGCCGCGGCCGTTGTCGCAACGCATTGCGCGCACGGTTTTAAAGGAAGCATTGCCGCGCAAATGGCTATTTACGCCGGCGATGAAAGCGGGGCAACTGATGCGTCCGCTGTTGCCCAAGGCATTGCAAAACAAGGTGCCGGAAAAGCAGCAATCGGGCGTGTGGCCGACGCGCCGGCATGCGCGCAAGATGCTGTTGCTGGACGGCTGCGTGCAACCGGCGATGGCGCCCAACATCAATGCGGCAACGGCGCGCGTATTCGATGCGCTCGGCGTGCAACTCGTCGTTGCCGCCAAGGCCGGCTGCTGCGGTGCGATTCGCTACCATCTGAACGATCAGGACGGCGGTCTGGCCGACATGCGGCGCAACATCGATGCGTGGTGGCCGCAGGTGGAGGCGGGTGCGGAAGCGATCGTGATGACGGCATCCGGTTGCGGCGTGACGGTCAAGGAATACGGCCATTTGCTCGCGCACGATGCGGCGTATGCGGCAAAGGCGGAACGCATTTCAGAATTGACCCGGGATCTGAGCGAGCTCCTGCCGAGCTTTGAAGTTGAATTGCAAAAGAAGCTGAACGGAAAAATCGGCAAACGCGTCGCCTGGCACCCGCCATGCACGTTGCAGCACGGCCAGCAGATCAAGGGCAGGGTCGAACATGTGTTGCGGGCAGTCGGCGTCGATGTGAAGCTGTGCGCGGACAGCCATTTATGCTGCGGATCGGCGGGCACCTATTCGGTGCTGCAGCCGGAACTGTCGTATCAGCTGCGCGACAACAAGCTGGCGAGCCTGCAGGCGACCGAGCCGGACATGATCGTATCGGCCAACATCGGCTGTCTGACGCATCTGCAGTCGGGCACCGAGATGCCGGTCAGGCACTGGATCGAATTGATCGATGATGCGTTATCCGCCCGCGGCTGATCCGGCGCTGATCGGAATGGTTTGATTGCAGCCTGATTATTCCGCCAGCAGCTTCTGAATGTCTGCCATCAACTCTTCCGGCTTGGTCAGCGGCGCATAGCGCTTGTGCACCGTGCCGTCCTTCTTCACCAGGAACTTGGTGAAATTCCATTTGATCGCTTCGCTGCCCAGCAAGCCGGCCGCTTCTTTTTTGAGATGCTTGAACAGCGGATGCGCCGCAGCGCCATTCACGTCGATCTTGGCAAACAATGGAAACGTCACGCCATAGTTTTTTTCACAGAACGCACCGATTTCATCGGCGGCGCCCGGCTCCTGCTTGCCGAACTGGTTGCACGGAAAACCGAGCACTTCGACGCCCTTGTCCTGAAACTGCCGATACACCGCTTCCAGGCCCTTGTATTGCGGCGTGAAGCCGCAGTTGCTGGCGGTGTTGACGATCAGCAGCACCTTGCCGCGATAGGCGCCCAGGTCAACCGGCTCGCCGGCCAGGCTGTCGGCCTTGAAGTCGTAGATGGTGGTCATACGATACCCAGATGCGACGTGCCGGCCGACAGGTCGCGGTCTTTCGCGTCCTTGCCTTTCAGCTTGATCGCCAGACGCAGGTCGTTGACCGAGTCGGCGTTGCGCAGCGCATCCTCGTAGGAAATCTTGTCGGCTTCATACAGATCGAACAGCGCCTGATCGAAAGTCTGCATGCCGAGTTCGCGCGATTTTTTCATGATCTCCTTGATCTCGTGCACCTGGCCCTTGAAAATCAGATCGGAAATCAGCGGCGAATTCAACATGATCTCGACCGCCACGCAGCGCCCCTTGGTATCGCGCAAAGGGATCAGCCGCTGTGAAATCATGCCTTTCAGATTGAGCGACAAATCCATCAGCAATTGCTGCCGCCGCTCCTCCGGGAAAAAGTTGATGATGCGGTCCAGCGCCTGATTTGAACTGTTGGCATGCATGGTGGCAAGGCAGAGGTGTCCGGTTTCGGCGAACGCGATCGCGTAATCCATCGATTCGCGATCGCGGATTTCGCCGATCAGGATCACGTCCGGCGCCTGGCGCAGCGTGTTTTTCAGCGCGACGCTCCAGTCGGCGGTATCGACGCCGATTTCGCGCTGCGTGACGATGCAGTTCTTATGCGGATGAATGTATTCGACCGGATCTTCCACCGTGATGATATGGCCGTAACTGTTTTCATTGCGGTAGCCGACCATCGCGGCCAGCGTGGTCGATTTGCCCGATCCGGTCGCGCCGACCATGATGACCAGCCCGCGCTTGGTCATTACCACGTCGCGCAGGATTTCCGGCAGGCCGAGATCCTCGATTTTCGGGATGGCGGTGGTAATCGTCCGCAGCACCATGCCGACCCGGCCCTGCTGCACGAATGCGGATACCCGGAAGCGCCCCAGGTTGCCGGGGCTGATCGCGAAATTGCATTCCTTGCTTGCCTCGAATTCGGCCGACTGCTTGTCGTTCATGACCGCGCGCGCCAGTTCGATGGTGTGCGCGGATGTCAGCGGCTGGTTCGATACCGGCGTCATCTTGCCGTCGATCTTGAATGCCGGCGGAAAATCGGTGGTGATGAACAGATCGGAGCCGTTTTTGCTGAGCATCAGCCGCAACAGATCGTGCATGAATTTGGTTGCTTGTTCGCGTTCCATTTTTATTCCTTGTTCCCCTCGGGGATTTTTAGCCGGGGAAATTCTCGGGCGTCTTGGCGGCAGAACGCGCCGCCGCCGGTGAAATGATGTTGCGCTTGACCAGTTCCGTCAGATTGCTGTCGAGCGTTTGCATGCCCATGTTGGAGCCGGTCTGGATCGCCGAATACATCTGCGCGATTTTCGCTTCGCGGATCAGGTTGCGGATGGCCGGCGTGCCGATCATGATTTCATGCGCGGCAATCCGGCCCGAGCCGTCCTTGGTCTTCAGCAGGGTTTGCGAAATCACCGCCTGCAGCGATTCGGACAGCATCGCCCGCACCATTTCCTTTTCATCACCGGGGAATACGTCGACGATACGGTCGATCGTCTTGGCGGCGGATGAAGTATGCAGCGTGCCGAATACCAGATGGCCGGTTTCCGCGGCGGACAGCGCCAGACGGATCGTTTCCAGATCGCGCAACTCGCCGACCAGCACCACATCGGGATCTTCGCGCAGCGCCGAACGCAGCGCCGCCGTGAATGACAGGGTATGCGGGCCGACTTCGCGCTGATTGATCAGGCATTTTTTGGATTCATGCACGAATTCGATCGGATCTTCAATCGTCAGGATATGCGCGTATTCGGTTTCATTGACATGGTTGACCATCGCGGCCAGCGTGGTCGATTTGCCGGAGCCGGTCGGGCCCGTCACCAGCACCAGCCCGCGCGGCTTCAATGCCAGGTCGGCAAAAATTTTCGGCGCGTTCAGTTGCTCGAGGCTCAGGATTTTCGATGGAATGGTCCGCAGCACCGCCGCCGCGCCGCGATCCTGGTTGAACGCATTGACGCGGAACCGCGCCAGGCCCGGAATCGCAAACGAAAAATCGCATTCGAGATTTTCTTCATACGCCTTACGCTGGCCGTCGTTCATGATGTCATAGATCATGCCGTGCACGTCCTTGTGCTCCAGCGGCGGCAGGTTGATGCGGCGCACATCGCCATGCACGCGGATCATCGGCGGCAAGCCTGACGACAAATGCAGATCGGATGCGTTGTTCTTGACCGAAAATGCGAGTAGTTCGGAAATGTCCATTTATAATCCCTGAGCCTGCTTTATATAGAAAAGAATGATTTGCAGTTTACCTGCAACGATATCAGCAATGTTGTCCGACGCCGGCTGACGTTGCCATTTATGAAATGAACCTGATGTTGCTTACAGTCATTTGATTATGTCCAGAATCTCCCGCAACTTGCAAGCCGTGCATGACAGTATCGCCGCCGCGGCAGGTACAGTGTCGCGCGATCCGCACGAGATATGCTTGCTGGCGGTATCGAAGACCTTCGGACCGGACGCCGTGATCGAAGCGGCGCACGCCGGCCAGACCGCGTTCGGCGAAAACTATCTGCAGGAAGCGCTCGACAAGATGACCGCGGTGCGTGCCGTCCAGCCCGCGCTGCGGCTGGAATGGCATTTCATCGGCCCGATCCAGAGCAACAAGACGCGGCCGATCGCCGAGCATTTCGACTGGGTGCACTCGATCGAACGCGAGAAGATCGCGCAGCGGCTGTCCGAGCAACGGCCCGCGCATCTGCCGCCGCTCAATGTCTGCCTGCAAATCAACATCAGCGGCGAAGCCAGCAAAAGCGGTGTGCCGCCGGAACAGGCGCTGGAACTGGCGCACGCAATTGCCGGCATGCCGCGTTTGAAGCTGCGCGGATTGATGGCGATTCCCGAACCGGCGGACACCTTCGATCGGCAGCGCGCGCCGTTTCGGCAATTGCGCGAATTGTTCGACCGGTCGCGCGCCGAAGGGCTGACGCTCGATACGCTGTCGATCGGCATGTCGGCAGACATGGCAGCGGCGATTGCCGAGGGATCAACCATGGTTCGGATAGGAACCGCAATTTTCGGGCAAAGAGATTATGCAAACAATCGTGAACGCTAATTTGAAGATCGGCTTCATCGGCGGCGGCAACATGGCCACTGCGTTGATCGGCGGCCTGGCCGGCAAACTGACCGCAGGTGAAAATATCCATGTGGTCGCTCCGAATGCCGATGCGCTGCAAAAACTGCAGCGGCAATTCGGCGTAACCACCGCGCAGCAGATCGATGCGGCGATCGGGCAGAGCGATGTGATCGTACTCGCCGTGAAGCCGCAGCAGATGAGGGAAGTCGCCGCGCAGTTGCAGCCGCATGTCGCGTCGCAACTGGTGCTGTCGATCGCCGCCGGCATCCGCGCGGTCGATCTGTCGCGCTGGCTGAATCACCACACCGCGATCGTCCGCACCATGCCCAACACGCCGGCGCTGATCGGCAAGGGCATTACCGGCATGGTCGCCATGAGCGGCGTATCGGAGCCGCAGCGCGCGGCGGCGGACGCGATCATGCGCGCGGTCGGCGCAACGGTATGGCTGGACGATGAAGCGCTGATCGATCCGGTCACCGCGGTGTCCGGCAGCGGCCCGGCCTACGTGTTTTATTTCATCGAAGCGATGCAGCAGGCGGCGCAGGAGATGGGCCTGAGCGCAGAACAAGGAATCGAGCTGGCGATCGCAACGTTCGCCGGCGCGGCGCAACTCGCCGCGCAATCGCCGGAGCCGGTTTCGGTGCTGCGCGAACGCGTTACATCCAAAGGCGGTACCACCTATGCGGCGCTGACCAGCATGGAAGAGAGCGGCGTGAAAGACGCGATCGTGCGGGCGATGAAGGCGGCCGCGGAGCGCGGGAAACAATTGGGAGAAGAGTTCGGCCGGGATTGATGCTTTTCAGTAGGGCGTCCCTTTTCGGGACGCTCTACAAGAGGACCTGTCCCGCCGGTTCAGGTTTTTGTTATCTCGCTTTTGCCGAGCGCAGTCTTATCGCCAAATCGAATAATTCCCGCCACGCCCTCGCGCAACGTATTCGCCGTATCTGAAATGAAACTAAGGCGTATCCATCCCGGCACGCCCAGCGCATCACCCGGCATCACTGCGATTTTTTCATGCTCCAGCAATGCTTCGGCAAAGGCGATCGTATCGGCGGTCAATGCAGAGATATCGCCCCACAGGTAGGGTCCCGATGCGGGGCTGCGCATTTTTAACCAGGGGACATTCGATAACAACGTCATCGCAATATTCCTGCGAGCCTGATAATCCTCCAGCATGTCCATGCGTGTTCCCGACGAGAAGGCCGCCTCGGCGGCAATCTGCGTGATCGCAGACGTAGCCGCCGTGATCGGGCCCTGCAGGGTTTGCATCGCCTGAATAACGGGCGCGGGAGCCACTGCGAATCCGGCTCGCCAACCCATCATTCCGTAGCTCTGCGAAGCGGAAAAAATCGTTACCACGCCAAGATTGCGCCAATCGCTTATGGCGGCCAGACTCACGTGCTCGCCTTCAAATAAAAGCTTTTCGTAACACTCATCGCACACAACGTAGCTGCCGTTGGCGGATATCCAGTCCTTGAGGCACGAGAGTTCGGATGCGGAAAACACCCTTCCGGTCGGATTATGCGGATTATTGATGATGACGACTTTGGCAGGCGGCAGCGCCGCAAGCGTTGACGCGGAAATCTTCTCGGGCAAATCCACCAGAATCGGCCGCAATCCAAGCAACTCGGCGATCGCCATATAAGCCGGCCAGTAAGGGCGGAAGATGAGCACCGCATCGCCCGGATCGGTGAGCACATAGAGCGCCTCGTACACTGCCTGCTTGGCGCCG